>NZ_JBEXWP010000002.1:0-358437 GCF_040629895.1 Streptomyces sp. NPDC005866 | reverse complement strand
TCCGCGCCCCTGTCGGGGCGCCTCCGTCTATGCGGACAGTTGCGCGCCGTCGTGGTTGCTCGCGCAGTTCCCCGCGCCCCTGTCGGGGCGCCTCCGCCCGTGGAGACAGTTGCGCGCCGTCGTAGCTTGTCGCGCCCCTTACGGGGCCCTCTACGACTGGGTGTCTTCCGGGATTGATACCAGCCAGCGGGTGGCCTTGCGGGGGCGGAGGTACAGGGCCCAGTAGAGGGTTGCCGCAGCTGTGATGCCGCCTGTCCACAGGAGGTAGCTCGTTTCCTGCTGGGTGAGGATGTAGGCCAGGACGGCGATTAGGAGGACCGGCATCGTCGGCCACAGGGGCATCCGCCAGGCCGGGGTGTGCTTGTGGGCGCCTCGGCGGGCCAGGAGGGCGGCCACGGCCACCAGGAGGTACATGCCGGTCACCGAGACGCCCGTCACGCCGTACAGGGTGTCCAGGTTGACGAAGCAGAGCAGGGCGCCGGGGACGCCGACCGCGAGCGTGGCCACCCAGGGGGAGCCGAAGCGGCCGAGTCGGGAGAGGGCCGCGTTGACCGGGATGGGCCATGCCTTGTCGCGGGCCGAGGCGAACAGGACGCGGGAGTTCTGGATGACCATGACGATGCCCGCGTTGATGATCGCGAGGGCCACGCAGAGGCTGACGAACGTGCCGACCGCGGAGTTGGACCACGCCGTCACCATGCTGCTGATGTCGCCGCCGGTGAGTTCCTTGATGTCGGACGCGCCCATGGTGATCGCCGCGACCGGGACCAGGATGATCACCGTGGAGATCGCGAGGGTGGCGAGGACCGTACGGGCGACGTTGCGGCGCGGGTGCTCCAGTTCCTCGGAGAGGTAGACCGCCGTGGAGAAGCCCTGGGTGACGAAGAGGGCGATCGCCAGGCCGGAGACCACCAGCATCGCGGTGACGGTGGTGGCGTGGCCTCCCGCGTCCGCCACCTGCATGGAGGTGAGGCTGCCGGCTCCCCGGTGGCTGTGGGAGAAGCCCAGCACGGCCACCACGCCCGCCGCGATGACCTCGAGGACCAGGAAGACGCCCGTGATCCAGGCGTTCGCCCGCAGGTCCAGGAGGCCGGCGAGGGTCGCGAGGAGCATCACGCCGGCGCCGGTCACCGACGGGTCCAGGTGGGCGATCGGGGCCAGGTAGTCGGCCGTGCCGATCGCGATCACCGGGGGCACGATCATCACGACGAGGAGGGAGAGGACGAAGACCAGCCAGCCGGCCAGGCGTCCCGCCATCGTCGAGACCATCGCGTACTCGCCGCCCGCGCTGGGGATGAGCGTGCCCAGCTCCGAGTAGCAGAACGCCACGGCGATACAGAGGAGGGAGCCGATGGCGATCGTCAGGGCGGTGGCGGTGCCGAGGGAGCCGAACAGGTCGGGGACGACCACGAAGAGCGTCGAGGCGGGTGTCACGCAGGAGAGGGTCAGGAGGGTGCCGCCGACCACGCCGATGGAGCGCTTGAGCGTGTTGGGACTGTCGGACGCCTTTGGGAGGGCGGTCTCGGCAGGGCGGAGCGTGTCGGTCATGCGGCGGTTCCGATCGACTCGTGCGGATGCCTCCGGCGGTTGGGCTGCGCTGCATGGAACCCCGACGAAAACCGCTGCGTCAATGGCTGTTCACCTTCGGATTCCGCACTCTTAAGGCGGCCGGGGTCACATCACTTTCGCAGGGCCCAACGCCCCAATGAGGCAATCACCAAGCTCCTTGTGCGCATGACCTTGCATTCGAAGGTCATTCACCAAGAGGGCCTAAGTCACCCGTTTCATCCCGTCAACACGGGAACCGCAGCACGGCTGACAAAAAAAGTTGAGGCCGTCCGGTATCCGGACGGCCTCGACTGGGTCAGTCGGTCATGCTCAGTGGTTGCGGGGGAAGCCCAGGTCGACGCCCGCGGGGGCTTCGGACGGGTCCGGCCAGCGGGTCGTGACGACCTTGCCGCGGGTGTAGAAGTGGGTGCCGTCGTTGCCGTAGATGTGGTGGTCGCCGAAGAGCGAGTCCTTCCAGCCGCCGAAGGAGTGGTAGCCGACGGGGACCGGGATCGGGACGTTCACGCCGACCATGCCGGCCTCGATCTCCAGCTGGAAGCGGCGGGCGGCGCCGCCGTCCCGGGTGAAGATCGCGGTGCCGTTGCCGAAGGGCGAGGCGTTGATGAGGGCGACACCGTCTTCGTAGGTGTCCACGCGCAGCACGCACAGCACCGGGCCGAAGATCTCGTCCTGGTAGGCCTTCGCGGACGTGGGCACGTTGTCCAGCAGCGAGATGCCGATCCAGTGGCCGTCCTCGAAGCCGTCCACCGTGTAGCCGGTGCCGTCCAGGACGACCTCGCAGCCCTCGGCGGCCGCGCCCTCGACGTAGGAGGCCACCTTGTCGCGGTGTACGGCCGTGATCAGCGGGCCCATCTCCGACGTCGGGTCGTTGCCGGGGCCGATCTTGATCTTCTCGGCGCGCTCGCGGATCTTCTCCACCAGCTCGTCGCCGACCGCCCCGACGGCGACCACGGCGGAGATGGCCATGCAGCGCTCGCCCGCCGAACCGTAGGCCGCGGAGACGGCGGCGTCGGCCGCCGCGTCCAGGTCGGCGTCGGGGAGGACCAGCATGTGGTTCTTGGCGCCGCCCAGGGCCTGCACGCGCTTGTGGTTCGCGGAAGCGGTGGTGTGGATGTAGCGGGCGATCGGCGTGGAGCCGACGAAGGAGACCGCCTTGACGTCCGGGTGATCCAGGAGGCGGTCGACGGCCACCTTGTCGCCGTGGACGACGTTGAAGACGCCGTCCGGGAGCCCCGCCTCGGACAGCAGCTCGGCGATCTTGATCGACGCCGACGGGTCCTTCTCGCTCGGCTTGAGCACGAAGGTGTTGCCGCACGCGATGGCCATCGGGAACATCCACATCGGCACCATCGCCGGGAAGTTGAACGGCGTGATGCCCGCGACCACACCGAGCGGCTGGCGGATCGAGGAGACGTCCACCCGGGTCGCCACCTGCGTGGACAGCTCGCCCTTCAACTGCACGCTGATACCGCAGGCCAGGTCCACGATCTCCAGGCCGCGGGCGACCTCGCCGAGCGCGTCGGAGTGCACCTTGCCGTGCTCGGCGGTGATCAGCTCGGCGATCGCGTCCCGGTTGGCGTCCAGCAGGGCACGGAAGCGGAACAGGATCTCCGTGCGCTTGGCCAGCGAGGACTGGCCCCAGGTCACGAAGGCCTCCTGGGCGGTGCGGACCGCCGCGTCGACCTCGTCGACGGACGCGAACGCGACCTTCGTGGTGACCGCGCCGGTGGCCGGGTCGGTGACCGGCCCGAAGGTGCCCGACGTGCCTTCGACGGACTTGCCGCCGATCCAGTGGTTGACGATCTTCGTCATGACCGGTTACTCCTTCACAGATGGCGGCGTCGGGTCGAGACGTGCCGTTCGTACAGCTCACGTGCCTTGACCGCGGACGATCGGGTCGCGGTCTCGGCCACAGGTACATCCCACCAGGCCTGCGCGGGAGGCGGGCCCGACACAGTGTCGGCCGTTTCGGTCTCCACGTAGACACATGTGGGAGTGTCGGCGGCCCGCGCCTCGGCGAGCGCCGAGCGCAGGTCACGGACGGTCTTGGCGCGCAGTACGCGCATGCCGAGGCTGGCCGCGTTGGCGGCGAGGTCGACGGGCAGCGGGGCACCGGTGAAGGTGCGGTCGGCCGAGGGGAAGCGGTACGCGGTGCCGAACCGCTCGCCGCCCACCGACTCGGACAGTGCGCCGATGGAGGCGTAGCCGTGGTTCTGCACCAGGAGCACCTTGATGGCTATCCCCTCCTGCACGGCGGTCACTATCTCGCTCGGCATCATCAGATACGTGCCGTCGCCGACCAGCGCCCACACGTTCCGCTCCGGCGCCGCGAGTTTCACCCCGATGGCGGCCGGGATCTCGTAGCCCATGCACGAGTAGCCGTACTCCACGTGGTACTGGTCGCACGACCGGGTCCGCCACATCCTGTGCAGGTCGCCGGGGAGGGAGCCGGCCGCGTTGATCAGTATGTCCGTCTCGTCGACGAGCGCGTCCAGGGCGCCGAGGACCTGCGGCTGGGTCGGCCGGGCGTCCGGCTCCTCGGCCTCGTAGCAGGCGTCGACGCGCTGCTCCCAGCGCTCCTTGTCCTCGGTGTACTCGCTGACGTACGAGTCGGCCACGCGGTGGTCGTGCATCACCAGCGCCTCGGTCAGTTCGGCGAGGCCGCTGCGGGCGTCGGCGATCAGGGGCAGGCCGGCGAGCTTGTGGCCGTCGTAGGGCGCGATGTTGAGGTTGAGGAAGCGGACGTCCGGGTTCTCGAAGAGGGTGCCGGAGGCGGTGGTGAAGTCGGTGTAGCGGGTGCCGACACCGATCACCAGGTCCGCGGTGCGGGCGAGTTCGTCGGCGGTGGCCGTGCCGGTGTGGCCGACACCTCCGACGTCCTGCGGGTGGTCACAGCGCAGCGAACCCTTGCCGGCCTGCGTGGAGGCGACCGGGATGCGGGTGGCCTCGGCGAACTCGGCGAGGACCGCCTCGGCACGGCTGTGGTGGACACCGCCGCCCGCGATGACCAGGGGGCGGCGGGCGCTCCTGACCGTCCGTACGGCGGCGGCGAGTTCGACGGGGTCGGCGCCCGGCCGTCGTACGGTCCACACCCGCTCGGCAAAGAACTCCGCCGGCCAGTCGTACGCCTCGGCCTGGACGTCCTGCGGGAGGGCCAGCGTCACGGCACCGGTGTCGACGGGGTCGGTGAGCACGCGCATGGCCTGCAGGGCAGAGGGGATCAGCTGCTCGGGGCGGGTGACCCGGTCGAAGAACCTCGACACCGGGCGCAGGGTGTCGTTGACCGACACTTCGGCGGCATGCGGGACCTCGAGCTGCTGGAGGACCGGGTCGGCGGGGCGGGTCGCGAAGACGTCGCCGGGGAGGAGCAGGACCGGGAGGTGGTTGACCGTGGCGAGGGCCGCGCCGGTGACCAGGTTGGTGGCGCCGGGCCCGACGGAGGTGGTGACGGCGTGCGTGGCGAGCCGGTTCGACTGACGCGCGTAGCCGACGGCCGCGTGCACCATGGCCTGTTCGTTACGGCCCTGGTGGTACGGCATGTCGTCCGCGTACTCCAGGAGCGCCTGGCCGAGCCCGGCCACGTTGCCGTGGCCGAAGATGCCCCAGGTGGCGCCGATCAGGCGGCGGCGCTCGCCGTCCCGTTCGGTGTACTGGGCGGCGAGGAATCGGACGAGCGCCTGCGCGACGGTGAGCCGTATCGTCATCGATACCCCTCTGCGCTTTCTACGTGGGCCGGCTGGAAGCAGATCCGCCACTCCCGCGTCTCACCCGGCCCCGCCATGACGTTCAGGTAGTACATGTCGTGACCGGGCTGCGCGATCGACGGGCCGTGCCATCCGTCGGGGACCAGCACGGCGTCGCCGGAGCGGACCTCGGCGAGGACGTCGGTACCGCCCTCACGGGAGGGGAATACGCGCTGATAGCCGAGACCGTTCGGTCCGTCGATCTCGAAGTAGTAGATCTCCTCCAGCTCCGACTCCTCGCCGGGCCGGTGCTCGTCGTGCTTGTGCGGAGGGTACGAGGACCAGTTGCCGCCGGGGGTGATCACCTCGACGGCGATCAGCTTGTCGCAGTCGAAGGAGTCGGCCGAGGCGAAGTTGCGCACCCGGCGGGCGCTGGTGCCGCCGCCGCGTTCTTCGACGGGTACCTCCGGCGCGGGGCCGTAGCGGGCGGGGAGTCGTCGCTCGCACTTCGCTCCTGCCAGGGCGAAGCGGCCTCCCGCGCCGGAGGCGATCTGGACCTGGGTGTCCCGGGGCACGTACACGAAGTCGGAGACTCCGGCGAACACGCTCTCCCGGCCCAGGATCTGGAACTCTGTTCCCTCTGTTCGCACCGTACAACCGCCTTGTAGCGCAAGGATGATCCACTCACTGTCCCCAGTGGTGAACAAGTGGCTACCGCCAGGCGGCAGTTCGACGATCCGGAGGCTGCTGTGCGCCCAGCCGGCCCGCTTGGGGTCGATGTCGAGCGCGTACTGGGCGTTCGCGGTCGAACCCTTGCTCAGGTGCAGCTCGTTGGTCGTCATCGGGGCCTCACAGAAGTCCTACGGCGGTGTCCACGGCGGCGGCCACGTCGCCGTCCGCCGGGTACAGCAGCGAGCGGCCGACCACCAGGCCGCGCACGGTGGGGAGTTGGAGGGCGCTGCGCCACTTCTCGTAGGCGCCGGCCTGCTCCTCGACGGAGCCCCCGACCTCGCCGCCGAGGAGGACGGCGGGCAGGGTGGACGTCTCCATCACCTGGGCCATGTCGTCGGGGTTGGCGGTGACCGGCACCTTGAGCCAGGTGTAGGCCGAACTCCCGCCGAGGCCCGAGGCGATGGCGATGGACTTGGTGACCGCTTCCGCGGACAGGTCGTTCCCGACCTTGCCCTCGGGGGTGCGGCGGCTGATGAACGGCTCGACGAAGACGGGGAGCCGGCGCGCGGCCATGTCGTCGATGGCGCGGGCGGTGGACTCCAGGGTGGTCAGCGAGCCCGGGTCGTCGTAGTCGATACGCAGGAGCAGCTTGCCGGCGTCGAACCCGAGGCGCTGTATGTCCTCGGCGCGGTGGCCGGTGAACCGGTCGTCGAGTTCGAAGCGGGCGCCCTGCAGTCCGCCGCGGTTCATCGAGCCCATGACGACCTTGCCGTCGAGGACGCCGAGCAGGAGCAGGTCGTCGAGGATGTCGGCGGTGGCGAGGACGCCGTCGACGCCGGGCCGGGACAGGGCCAGGCAGAGCCGTTCCAGCAGTTCCGCCCGGTTGGCCATGGCGAGCTTGTCGCCGCCCACGCCGAGGGCGCCGCGGGCCGGGTGGTCGGCGGCGACGATCATCAGCTTGCCGTCCTCGTTGAGGAGCGGGCGGCGGGCTCTTCGCGCGGCCGCCTCGGCGATGGCCTCGGGGTGGTGGGTGCGGGTGTGGACGAGGGCCGCGATGTCCACGCTCGGCTGCCTGGCGGGGGCTGTGCCGTCGTGGTGCGCGCCCGCGACGCGGCCGGCCCTCACAGCACCGCTCCGGCGGCGAGCGCGGCCGCGATCTCTTCGCGGGTCGGCATGGCGGACGAGCACTCCAGGCGGGAGGCCACGATGGCGCCGGCCGCGTTGGCGTGCCGCATGGTCTTCTCCAGGTCCCAGCCTTCGAGGAGGCCGTGGCAGAGGGAGCCGCCGAAGGCGTCGCCGGCGCCGAGTCCGTTGAGGACGCTGACGGGCAGGGGCGGTACCTCGGCGGAGTCGCCGTCGCGGTTGACGGCGAGGACGCCCTTGGGCCCCTGCTTGACGACCGCTATCTCGACGCCGGCGTCGAGCAGGGCCTGGGCGGCGGCCTGCGGCTCACGCACGCCGGTCGCCACCTCGACCTCGTCGAGATTGCCGACGGCGACGGTGGTGTGCTTGAGCGCCTCCGCGTAGAAGGGGCGGGCGCTGTCCGGGTCGTTCCAGAACATCGGCCGCCAGTCGAGGTCGAAGACGGTGGTTCCGGCCTTGGCCCGGTGGGCGAGGGCCGCGAGGGTCGCCGTACGGCTGGGCTCCTCGCTCAGGCCGGTGCCGGTGACCCAGAAGATTCGGGCGCCCCGGACGGCGTCGAGGTCCAGCTCGTGGGCGTCGATCTCCAGGTCCGGGGCCTTGGGCTGCCGGTAGAAGTACAGCGGGAAGTCGTCCGGCGGGAAGACCTCGCAGAAGGTGACCGGGGTGTTCAGTCCGGGGACGGAGGTGACCCAGCGGTCGTCCACACCGAAGTCGCGCAGCGCCTCGTGCAGGTAGGCGCCGAAGGCGTCCTCCCCGGTGCGGGTGATGACGGCGGTGCTCCGGCCGAGGCGGGCGGCCGCCACGGCCACGTTCGTCGCCGACCCGCCGAGGAACTTGCCGAAGGACGACACCTGGGCGAGCGGGACACCGGTCTGGAGCGGATAGAGATCCACCCCGATCCGTCCCATGGTGATCAGGTCGTACGCCATCGGCTTCCCTTCGTCACGGCTCTCCCCCGGTTTGTAGTCCTGGACAGGAGGTCGTGTCAATGGTTTGTCCGGACATTCGGACGAGAGACCGCAACGGAGCCGGCGTGCACCGCTCGCCCGAATGTCAACGCGCCCCGCCGACGCACCGGCCCATGCCTGTGCCCCGGCTGTGTCACAAACACCCCTCTTGTGTCACACATGTCGCACCTACGCGGGTTCTCTGTCACACCTGGCCCACAGCCACTTGCCCATGGTCACTCTCCGTCGTTCACCGGGCGCAGGGTTTGTGATCGCCAGCGCAGCGCCCGGCTCCCCCGACGACCGCCTCCGGTCGCCCCCGCGGTGCGCGCAGGGAGGTGCACCTCATGACCGACCGAAGGCTCTGGTCCTACAAGGAGATCGCGGCACACATCCGCGTGCAGCCCGACACCGTCCGCTCCTACCGCAAACACGGGCTGCTGCCGCCACCCGACCATGTCGAGCGCGGCAAGCCCTACTGGTACGCCGACACGGTCCGCGCCTGGGTCGCCTCCCGGCCGGGCAACAGAAACCGCAGAGACCTCTGAACCGGGCCCGTCCCCTCCGTCGAGGACGGGGCACGGGACGCTCAGGCCCACGGCTCGATGACCGTCACCCCCGCTCCCGGCGCCCCGCCCATCGACGCCAGGGCCTGCGGGGCCGCGTCCAGGGTGATCGTCGAGGTCACCAGGAGGTCGGGGCGGAGGGTGCCCGCGCGGACCAGTTCGAGCATGGCGGGGTAGGCGTGCGCCGCCATGCCGTGGCTGCCGAGGAGTTCCAGTTCCAGGGCGACCGCGCGGGCCAGGGGCACGGGGGTGTTGCCGTCCGGCGACGGCAGCAGACCCACCTGGACGTGACGGCCGCGGCGGCGGAGGGAGTCGACCGATGCGGCGGCGGTGGGCGGTGAGCCCAGGGCGTCCAGGGAGAGGTGGGTGCCGCCGGCGGTCAGGGCGCGGACCGCCGCCGCCGGGTCGCCGCCGTCCGACGCGTCCACGCAGTGCGCCGCGCCGAACCTCCTCGCCAGGTCCAGGGCCTGGGGTGACACGTCGACCGCCACCACCCGCGCTCCGGACGCCGCCGCGATCATCACCGCCGACAGGCCCACGCCTCCGCAGCCGTACACCGACACCCACTCCCCCGCCGCGACCCTGCCCCGCTGCACCACCGCGCGGAACGCCGTCGCGAAGCGGCAGCCCAGGGAGGCAGCCGTCGTGTACGGCATGTCCTCGGGGACCGCCACGAGGTTCACGTCGGCGTGGTCCAGGGCCACGTACTGGGCGAAGGAGCCCCAGTGCGTGAAGCCGGGCTGCGTCTGGCGTTCGCAGACCTGCTGGTCGCCGGCCGCGCAGGACGGGCAGCTGCCGCAGGCACAGACGAAGGGAACGGTGACCCGGTCGCCGGGCCGCCAGCCGGTCACCCCGGCGCCGGCCGCCTCGACCACACCGGCGAGTTCATGCCCGGGCACATGCGGCAACGTGATGTCCGGGTCGTGGCCCGCCCAGCCGTGCCAGTCGCTCCGGCACAGGCCGGTGGCCTCGACGCGGACCACCACTCCGTGCGGGGACGGTCGGGGGTCCGGGACGTCCCGTACTTCGGCGGGGGTGCCGTAGTGGTCGAAGACGACTGCTCGCATGCGCGCGTGCTCCTTTCGGGGGCTGCGCGAAGGCTAAGCGCCCGTGCGGGGATCCATGGGACCGGGAGTCTCCTCGAATCCTCCGGACTGCGACATCAGGCGCATATGCCTAAAGTGCGGTTTATCGCCCCAGTCCCGATCCGCCGAGCGCCGTCCGCACCCGCAGGAGCACCCAAGGGGACCCCGCCGTGACCCACTCGCCGCATCCCGGCCGGCCGCAGGCCCGCATTCCCGGTCCGCAGCAGCCGCCACCGCCGTACCCCCGTATCCGCGCGGGCCTGTGGAAGCGCTGTCTCGGCGGTGGGCTCGCCCTGTGGGCGCTGACCGCGGTGGTGACGTACGCGACGACGAACACCACGCTGCTGCCGACGCTCATTCTGCTCGGCAGCTTTCTCGTCCCGGTCACCTTCGCACTGTGGGCCTACGAGCGGCATGGCCGCGACCTCGGCGTCAGCGCGATCCTCGGCTGCTTCCTGACCGGCGGCACGCTCGGGGTGCTGGGCGCCTCCGTCATGGAGTACTACCTCGTCCAGCCCTCCTGGGTGATGTTCGTGTCCGTCGGCCTGATCGAGGAGGCGGTGAAGCTCGGCGCGCTGATGTTCGTACTGCGCCGGCTGCCCGCGATCCGGGGCATGCGGGCCGGCCTTGTGCTCGGCGCCGCCGTCGGCTTCGGCTTCGCGGCCCTGGAGAGCGCCGGTTACGCCTTCAACGCGGCGGTCTCCACCGAGGGCATCGACCTGCGGGCGCTGATCGAGACGGAGATCCTGCGCGGGGTGCTGGCCCCCTTCGGGCACGGCCTGTGGACGGCGATCGCCGGCGGTGTCCTGCTCTCCTTCCGCCGCCCGAGCGGCCGCTTCCGCCTCACCGCCCCGGTCGTGAGCACCTACCTCGGCGTCTCCCTGCTGCATGCCCTGTGGGACTCCACGCACGGCATCGCGATCTGGCTGGTGGCGCATCTGGCGGGTACCGGACTGGAGCGGCAGTTGTTCGCCGAGGGGTACATCCCGCGCCCCACCGCCGAACAGGAGCACCTCTTCACGCTGTTCTCGGTCGGCCTGCTGGTGCTCGTCTCGCTGCTCGGCATCGCCTGGGTGCGTTCGCTGGCGCGCCGGGACCCCTCTTGGAGAAATACCCCCTAGGGGTATAGTGTGA
The DNA here is from genome assembly GCF_040629895.1 of Streptomyces sp. NPDC005866. Classification (NCBI taxonomy): domain Bacteria; kingdom Bacillati; phylum Actinomycetota; class Actinomycetes; order Kitasatosporales; family Streptomycetaceae; genus Streptomyces; species Streptomyces sp. NPDC005866. The sequence goes on along the minus strand of NZ_JBEXWP010000002.1, from coordinate 347,638 downwards.
AAACAGTGGGGTTCCCTCGCGGGCCCCACCGGCCCCACACGCCTCGACGAGGAGAACGACATGACCGCCCAGACCGACATCCCGGGTTCCGTGACCGCCGTCTACAAGGTGACCGGCATGAGCTGCGGACACTGTGAGGGTTCCGTCTCCGCCGAGCTCTCCGGGCTCCCCCGCGTCAGCTCGGTGAAGGCCGTCGCGGCCAGCGGCGAGGTCACGGTCGTCTCCGCGGCGCCGCTCGACGACGAGGCGGTCCGCGCCGCCGTCGACGAGGCGGGCTTCGAACTCGTCGGCCGCGTCTGACGCAGGCGCGATCCCGGAGCAACACACGCAGTACGAGCAGTACGTACGACGGAAACGTATCTCTCCACCGGGCCGTACCGACCAGCTGATACTGGCTCCGTGCGATCCGGTCCGTTGTCTGGAGTCCGGACATGACCACCAGCCCCACCACCGCAGAGACACGGATAGCCGAGCCGGCCGCCGGCCCTACGGCCGAGGTCGAACTCCTCATCGGCGGCATGACCTGCGCCTCCTGTGCCGCCCGGGTCGAGAAGAAGCTCAACCGCATGGACGGCGTCACCGCCACCGTGAACTACGCGACCGAGAAGGCGAAGGTGACATACCCCGGGGGGGTTCAGATCGCCGACCTGATCGCCACGGTCGAGAAGACCGGGTACACCGCCGAGGAGCCCGCGCCGCCGGAGCCGGAACAGCGACAGGTACCCGAAGCCGGGCCCGAGCGGGATCCCGAACTCGCCGCTCTCCGCCACCGCCTGCTCGTCTCCGCCCTGCTGGCCGCGCCGGTCGTGCTGCTCGCCATGATTCCGGCGTGGCAGTTCGACAACTGGCAGTGGCTGTCCCTGACACTCGCCGCTCCGGTCGTCGTCTGGGGCGGCCTGCCGTTCCACCGGGCCGCCTGGGCCAACGCCCGGCATGGCGCGGCCACCATGGACACCCTGGTCTCGGTCGGCACGCTGGCCGCGTTCGGCTGGTCGCTGTGGGCGCTGTTCTTCGGTGACGCGGGTATGGCCGGCATGCACGACGAGTTCCGGTTCACCGTCTCCCGGATGGACAGCGCGTCCACGATCTACCTCGAAGTCGCCTCCGGAGTCGTCGCGCTGATCCTGCTCGGCCGCTATCTGGAGGCCCGCTCCAAGCGGCGCGCGGGGGCCGCGCTGCGGGCGCTGATGGAGTTGGGCGCCAAGGACGTGGCGGTGCTGCGGGGAGGCCGTGAGGTGCGGATTCCGCTGGCGTCCCTGGCGGTGGGCGACCGGTTCGTCGTACGCCCCGGGGAGAAGATCGCCACCGACGGCACGGTCGTCGAGGGGGTCTCCGCGGTGGACGCGTCCATGCTGACCGGGGAGTCGGTGCCGGTGGACGTGGCCGTCGGCGACGCCGTCACCGGCGCCACGGTCAACGCCGGGGGCCGGCTGGTCGTCGAGGCCACCCGGGTCGGGGCCGGCACCCAGCTCGCGCGGATGGCGAGGCTGGTGGAGGACGCGCAGAACGGCAAGGCCGAGGTACAGCGGCTCGCCGACCGGATCTCCGCCGTCTTCGTCCCGGTCGTCATCCTGATCGCGCTCGGCACCTTCGGGGTCTGGCTCGGTGTCACGGGCGACACGGCCGCGGCGTTCACGGCCGCCGTCGCCGTGCTGATCATCGCGTGTCCGTGTGCCCTGGGCCTGGCCACGCCGACCGCGCTGATGGTCGGCACCGGGCGGGGCGCGCAGCTCGGCATCCTCATCAAGGGCCCGGAGGTGCTGGAGTCCACGCGCCGGGTCGACACCGTCGTCCTCGACAAGACCGGGACGGTGACCACCGGGCGGATGAGCCTCCAGGAGGTGTACGTCGCCGAAGGGGCCGACGAGGACGAGGTGCTGCGGCTCGCGGGCGCGCTCGAACACGCCTCTGAGCATCCGGTGGCGCGGGCGATCGCCGCGGGGGCCGAGGCGCGGGTCGGGAAGCTGCCGGCGGCCGAGCACTTCGAGAACGTCCCCGGACGTGGTGTACGCGGGCGCGTGGACGGGCGCGAAGTGGCTGTGGGGCGCCTCTTCGACGCCGTACCGCGGGAGTTGGCCGCCGCCCGCTCCCGGGCCGAGCGGGAGGGTCGTACGGCCGTCCTGGCCGGCTGGGACGGACAGGCACGGGGTGTCCTCGCCGTCGCCGACGCGGTCAAGGAGACCAGCGCCGAGGCGGTACGCGAACTGCGCGCCCTCGGGCTGACGCCGGTGCTGCTGACCGGGGACAACCGGGCGGTGGCCGAGGCGGTCGCCCGGGCGACCGGGATCGATGAGGTCATCGCCGAGGTGCTGCCCGAGGACAAGGTGGACGTCGTACGACGGCTGCGGCGCGAGGGGCGCACGGTCGCCATGGTCGGCGACGGCGTCAACGACGCGGCCGCGCTGGCCACCGCCGACCTGGGGCTCGCGATGGGCACGGGGACGGACGCGGCGATCGAGGCCGGCGATCTGACCCTGGTGCGCGGCGATCTGCGGGTGGCGGCGGACGCGATCCGGCTCTCCCGGCGGACCCTCGCCACCATCAAGGGCAATCTCATGTGGGCCTTCGGGTACAACGTGGCCGCGCTCCCACTGGCCGCCGCCGGGCTGCTCAACCCGATGATCGCTGGGGCCGCGATGGCGTTCTCGTCCGTGTTCGTGGTGACCAACAGCCTGCGGCTGCGTACCTTCCGCTGAAAGTTACCGCCGGTTCGCGGCAGCGGATGCAGAAGTCCCCCTGGAGTCCAACGCGCACCTCACATAAGCTCTTCACAAGGCTCGCGCATCATCCTTACGCTTGAACTCCGATCGCCATATCGGGGCTCTTGCGTATCTATCGGACATATGCAAGAGACGCAGATCACAGTGATGTGAACGTAACCATCGAAGGGGTTCGAAGGTCTAAATTGGCGATGTCAGACCAGCGTCTTGGGGGGCGCTGACCTGGCATCTGGGGATGTCTTGGGGGACTTCCTCAGAGATGCGTTGCCGGGGCACGTACGACGGGAAGCTTTGAGCGGCCCTCCCGTGCGGTACGGGTCCCGGCAGATCGCACCGCATCACTGGAGTACGACATGTAGTACGGCGAGTTCAGCTCGTTGTGCTCAAAGCAGCGAATTCAGGCGCTGCCATACCGAGCGCCCGGCCGGATCCCGTGGGGGGAATCCGCACCGGGACACGGGAAGGCGCCCTGGTCGCCGGCCCGTGGGGGGACCGGTGTACCAGGGCGCCTTCTGTTGTGCCCGTGCGGTGTTCCGCCATGCCGGTGCGGCGGGGGCGCCGATGAGACGGCGCCCCCTGACCGGCTGGTGTCAGCGCTCCTCGACCGGCACGAAGTCGCGCTCGACGACGCCCGTGTAGATCTGGCGCGGGCGGCCGATACGGGACCCGGGCTCCTTGATCATTTCCTGCCACTGGGCGATCCAGCCGGGCAGCCGGCCGAGGGCGAACAGGACCGTGAACATCTCGGTCGGGAAGCCCATGGCGCGGTAGATCAGGCCGGTGTAGAAGTCGACGTTCGGGTAGAGGCTGCGCGAGACGAAGTAGTCGTCGGAGAGCGCGTGCTCCTCCAGCTTCAGGGCGATGTCCAGCAGTTCGTCGGACTTGCCCAGCGCGGAGAGGACATCGTGCGCGGCGGCCTTGATGATCTTGGCGCGCGGGTCGAAGTTCTTGTAGACCCGGTGGCCGAAGCCCATCAGGCGGACGCCGTCCTCCTTGTTCTTCACCTTGCGGATGAAGGAGTCGACATCGCCGCCGCTGGCCTGGATGCCCTCCAGCATCTCCAGGACGGACTGGTTGGCGCCGCCGTGCAGAGGACCCCAGAGGGCGGAGATACCTGCGGAGATCGACGCGAACATGTTCGCCTGCGACGAGCCGACCAGACGGACCGTCGACGTCGAACAGTTCTGCTCGTGGTCGGCGTGCAGGATCAGCAGCTTGTCGAGCGCCGAGACGACGACCGGGTCGAGCTCGTAGTCCTGCGCCGGCACCGAGAACGTCATGCGCAGGAAGTTCTCCACGTAGGAGAGGTCGTTGCGCGGGTAGACGAACGGGTGGCCCACCGACTTCTTGTAGGCGTACGCGGCGATCGTCGGAAGCTTGGCGAGCAGCCGGATGGTGGAGAGGTCGCGCTGCTTCTCGTCGAACGGGTTGTGGCTGTCCTGGTAGAAGGTGGACAGCGCCGAGACGACCGACGACAGCATGGCCATCGGGTGGGCGTCGCGCGGGAAGCCCCGGTAGAAGTTCTTGACGTCCTCGTGCAGCAGGGTGTGCCGCGTGATCTCGTTCTTGAACGTGGTGAGCTCGTCCACCGTCGGCAGCTCACCGTTGATCAGCAGATACGCCACCTCCAGGAAGGTGGAGCGCTCCGCCAGCTGCTCGATCGGGTAGCCGCGGTACCGAAGGATGCCCGCCTCGCCGTCGAGGTAAGTAATGGCAGATTTGTAGGCGGCAGTGTTGCCGTATCCGCTGTCCAGGGTCACCAGACCGGTCTGGGTGCGGAGCTTCCCGATGTCGAAGCCCTTGTCGCCGACGGTGCTGTCGACCACCGGGTAGGTGTACTCGCCGTCGCCGTACCGCAGTACTACAGAGTTGTCGCTCACGTCTTCCCTCACCGACGTAGTGCCTCATCTTCGAGGTGCCCTGACTGTCTCTACCATCCCCCATTTGGCTCAGGAGAGTGCACTCGGGGTCGACCATTAGGCCCATCGACGGCACTCAGTGCCGCCAATCTGCTCATCCTGCCCCCTTGTTTCCCCAACTGGAAGTGGTCTGTGACCTTCACGACTCATTTGATCGATCATTTTTTGTGATGGCCGTCCATGAGCCGTGTGCGAACCGTCTACGGGCCGTCTACGAGCCGTCGCGGAGCCGGAAGTCCAGTGCCGTACAGCGCCGGCCTGCCGACACCGTGCGCACCGCCTGACCGATCGCCTTGCGAGAACCGACGAGCACGACCAGCTGCTTGGCCCGGGTCACCGCCGTGTAGAGGAGGTTCCGCTGGAGCATCATCCAGGCTCCGGTGGTGACCGGGATCACCACCGCGGGATATTCACTTCCCTGTGAACGATGAATGGTCACCGCGTAGGCATGGGCCAGTTCGTCCAGTTCGTCGAACTCGTACGGAACCTCCTCGTCCTCGTCGGTCAGCACCGTGAGGCGCTGGTCGACCGGGTCGAGCGAGGTGACCACGCCCACGGTGCCGTTGAAGACACCGTTCTTGCCCTTCTCGTAATTGTTGCGAATCTGGGTGACCTTGTCGCCGACCCGGAAGACCCGCCCGCCGAACCGCTTCTCGGCGAGGTCGGGGCGGCCGGGGGTGACGGCCTGCTGAAGCAGACCGTTGAGTACGCCGGCTCCCGCGGGCCCGCGGTGCATCGGCGCGAGCACCTGCACGTCCCGCCGTGGGTCCAGCCCGAACTTGGCCGGAATACGGCGGGCGGCGACGTCGACGGTGAGCCTGCCCGCCTCCTCCGTCTCGTCCTCCACGAAGAGGAAGAAGTCCTTCATGCCGTCGGTGACGGGGTGCTGCCCCGCGTTGATCCGGTGCGCGTTGGTCACCACCCCCGACTGCTGGGCCTGCCGGAAGACACGGGTGAGACGGACGGCGGGGATGGGACTGTCCTCGGCGAGCAGATCCCGGAGCACCTCCCCCGCCCCGACGCTGGGCAACTGGTCGACGTCCCCGACGAAGAGCAGGTGCGCACCGGGCGGTACGGCCTTCACCAGCTTGTTGGCGAGGAGGAGATCGAGCATCGACGCCTCGTCCACGACCACCAGGTCGGCGTCCAGCGGCCGGTCCCGGTCGTAGGCCGCGTCACCGCCGGGCTTCAGCTCCAGCAGTCGGTGCACGGTGGAGGCCTCGGCACCGGTCAGCTCGGCGAGCCGCTTGGCGGCACGGCCGGTGGGGGCGGCGAGCAGCACCTTGGCCCGCCTGGCCCGCGCCAGCTCCACGATCGACCTGACGGTGAACGACTTGCCGCAGCCCGGCCCACCGGTCAGCACGGCCACCTTCTCGGTCAGCGCGAGCTTGACGGCGGCCTCCTGCTCGGGGGCGAGGTCGGCGCCGGTCCGGTCCTTCAACCAGGCGAGCGCCTTGTCCCAGGCGACGTTCCGGAACGACGGCATACGGTGCTCGCCGGTGCGCAGCAGGCGCAACAGCTGGGCGGCGAGCGCCACTTCGGCCCGGTGGAAGGGGACGAGGTAGACGGCGGTGACGGGTTCGGCGTCGGGCGCGGCCCCGGGGAGTCTCTCCCGTACGACGCCCGGGTCCTCCCCGTCCTCGGGCGGTGCGGCCAGCTCTGCCAGGCAGTCGATGACCTGGCCGGTGTCGACCTGGAGGAGCTTGACGGCGTCCGTGATGAGCCGCTCCTCGGGGAGGTAGCAGTGCCCCTGGTCGGCGGACTGGGACAGGGCGTACTGCAGCCCCGCCTTGACCCGCTCCGGACTGTCATGGGGAATCCCGACGGACTGGGCGATCTTGTCGGCGGTGAGGAACCCGATGCCCCACACGTCGGAGGCGAGCCGGTAGGGCTGGTTCTTCACGACGGAGATCGAGGCGTCGCCGTACTTCTTGTAGATGCGCACGGCGATGGACGTGGACACCTCGACGGTCTGCAGGAACAGCATCACCTCTTTGATCGCCTTCTGCTCCTCCCAGGCGTCGGCGATCTTCTTGGTGCGCTTCGGCCCGAGGCCGGGGACCTCGACCAGCCGCTTCGGCTCCTCCTCGATGATCCGGAGGGTGTCCACGCCGAAGTGCTGAGTGATCCGATCGGCGAAGACCGGCCCGATGCCCTTGACGAGACCCGAACCGAGGTAGCGCCGGATGCCCTGGACGGTGGCCGGCAGCACGGTCGTGTAGTTCTCGACGGTGAACTGCTTGCCGTACTGGGGATGCGACCCCCAGCGCCCCTCCATCCGCAGCGACTCCCCCACCTGGGCGCCCAGCAGCGCGCCGACGACGGTGAGGAGGTCTCCGGCGCCTCTGCCGGTGTCGACGCGGGCGACCGTGTACCCGTTCTCCTCATTGGCGTAGGTGATGCGTTCCAGCACGCCTTCGACGGTGGCGAGTCGTCGTTCGCCGGTGGGGGTCCCCGTCTGCTGAGCCATGAACAGAAGGTACCGGCCGGCTCTGACAGCGATCATGGCCTCGGCCCGGATCCGCTACCGACAAGGACGTCCCATGCCCGTACCCGCCGACCCGACGGTCCTCCACCCGATGCCCGAGCACCCCCGGGTGGTCCAGCTCAAGCCGCTCGTGACGTCCCCGCTGATCGAGGTCGGCGAGTACTCCTACTACGACGACCCCGACGACCCGACCGCGTTCGAGACGCGCAACGTGCTCTACCACTACGGCCCGGAGAAGCTCGTCATCGGCAAGTTCTGCGCGCTGGGCACAGGCGTGCGGTTCATCATGAACGGCGCCAACCACCGCATGGACGGCCCCTCCACGTTCCCCTTCCCCACCATGGGCGGCTCCTGGGCCGAACACTTCGACCTGATCACCGGGCTCCCGGGCCGAGGGGACACCGTCGTCGGCAACGACGTCTGGTTCGGCCACGGTACGACGGTCATGCCCGGCGTACGGATCGGCCACGGCGCGATCATCGCCACCGGCGCCGTGGTCGCCGGCGACGTGCCCGACTACGGCATCGCCGGCGGCAACCCGGCCCGCCTCATCCGCACCCGCTACGACGAGCAGGACATCGCCCGGCTGCTGGCGGTGGCCTGGTGGGACTGGCCCGCGGAGCACATCACCGAGCACGTACGCACGATCATGTCGGGCAGCATCGCCGAACTGGAGGCCGCGGCGCCGAAACCTAGGTGACCGGAGGCCGGGGCGCGGCTAGGGTCGCGGACATGCAGTTCCTTCAGATCTACGGCTGACAGGGCGACGACCGGGCCGATGCCCGGGTTTCCCACCCGCGCGCTGTCTGTGCACACCGTGCACGTTCCTCGGAAACGTCGGCGCGCGCCGATTCGCCGTACCCTCCCCCGTAGATCTGAAATGAGCGAGCTTCCATGCCTTCGGTTCCTTCTGTGCCTTCCATCTCCCCTCGCCCTGGCCATATCGCGATGGTCGGCATCCCCGCCGTCAGCCATGTCCTGCCGAGCCTTGAGATCATCCGCGAGCTGGTGGCCCGCGGGCACCGGGTGACCTACGCCAACGACCCCGCGGTGGCCGACCTCATCGCGCCCACCGGCGCCGAACTCGTCCCCTGCGCATCCGTACTGCCGGTCGCCGACAACAACTGGCCCGACGACCCCATCGCCGCGATGGGCCTCTTCCTCGACGACGCCATCCAGGCACTCCCCCGGTTGCACGCCGTGTACGACGACGACCCGGCGGACCTGTACCTGTACGACATCGGCGCGTACGCCGCCCGCGCCCTCGCGGAAGCACAGGGCCGGCCGCTCATGCAGCTGTCCCCGACGTTCGTGGGCTGGGACGGTTACGACCAGGAAGTGGCCGTGCATCTACGACAGTTGCCGGGCGTCGACGCCTATCGGGCGAAGTTCGCCGGGTGGCTGGCGGCGGGCGGGGCGGTCACGACCGACGTGGACACCTTCTCCGGCCCTCCCTCCCGCGCCCTGGCCCTCATCACCCGGGCGATGCAGCCGCATGCCGACCGGGTCGACACGGGCACGGTGACCTTCGTGGGTCCCTGTTTCGACGTCTCCGCAGACGCGGAGATGTGGACGCGGCCTGCCGACTCGGAGAAGGTGCTGCTGATCTCCCTGGGCTCCGCGTACACCCGCCAACCGGAGTTCTACCGCCAGTGCGTTGCCGCCTACGGCGACCTGCCCGGCTGGCATGTCGTCCTCCAGATCGGCAAGTACACCGACCCGCGCGAACTCGGCGAGATCCCGGCCAACGTCGAGGTGCACAACTGGGTTCCGCAGCGGGCGATCCTGGAGCAGGCCGACGCGTTCGTCACCCACGCGGGCATGGGGGGCTGCGGCGAGGGCCTGCTGGCGGGCGTCCCGATGATCGCCGTACCGCAGGCGGCGGAGCAGTTCATGAACGCGGACCGGCTGGTGGAGCTGGGGGTGGCCCGGCGCATCGACACGCCGGACGCCACGGCGGATGCGCTGCGCTCGGCGCTCGCCGCGTTGGTGGCAGACCCGGAGGTGGCTGAGCGTTCGGCGAGGCTGCGGGCGGCGGCACGGGCGGAGGGGGGCACGCGGCGCGCCGCGGACCTTATCGAGGAGATGCTGGGCGGGGGGTCTTGAGGGCGTCGATGAAGGTGGTGAAGGCGGGGGTGGGGAAGGTGAGGGTGGCTCGGGTGGGGGTTTTGGAGTCGCGGATGGCTGTGTGGGTGGGGGTGGTTGCTATCTCCACGCAGTCGTCGCCGTCGCCGCCAGCGGAGTAGGAAGACTTCCGCCAGTTGTCCATGTGGTTCATCACAGTCCTTTCGCCAGCCTCTGAATGAGGTCACGCGACCGTTCCGGTGCGAGCGCCATAGCTCTTACCTCCTGGAAACGGCTTCGATATGTACTTAGTTCGGCCTCTGCGTCCACATAGAGCGCACCCGTGGGAGTGTCGCGGATCACCGTGTCAAGCTTGGTCACGCTGCCGCCCACGTAAGCCATCGTGCTACTGCCCCAAGAAAAGCCTTCGAGATCGAAGGGGATGACAGACACGGTGATGTGATCCGCTTCGGAGAGTTCCAGGATGCGAGTGAGCTGGGCCCGTGCTGTGGCCCGAGTGCCGACCATGATCCGCAGTGCCGCTTCATGGATCACCGCATCGAGCGGGATGGGTCGGGGCCCTTCAAGGATCACACGACGCGCCATGCGGTGACGCACGCGCAGCTCAAGTTCGTGTGGGGTGAGTTCGGGAATTCGGGTGGAGAATACGGCGCGAGCGTAGTCCTCGGTCTGCATTAGGCCTGGCACGAACAGGATGGCAACGTTGCGCTGGAACCGAGCGTGATGGTCGAGTTCGGCCAGATCCAGGAACGACGCGGGGAGCAAGCCTCGGTACTCCTCCCACCAGCCCTTCGTACGGTCCGTGGCCATCGCCACCAACGCGTCGACGAACTCCTCGTCCGTGCACATGTAGTGGACCGCAAGCCGGCGCAGCCGCTTCTCGCTCACGCCCGTGAGTCCGGCCTCGATCTGACTGATCTGAGCGGAAGCCACCCCGAGCAGAGCCGCCGCCTCCCGGGCCGTGAGGCCTGCCGCTTCGCGCAGCCTGCGCAACTCGACCGCCAGCCGCATCTGACGCGCCGTTGGCTGCTGCCTCAACACCATCGCACGCCTCTCCCAACACACCTGTGGACGCAATCCGTTCGAGGGTCAGGTTACGCGACCGGCTTGCAAAACTTAAAAAGATAGGTCTACCGTCGGTGACGCAACGCACACGCAGCGGAAGCGCACCGCTTCGTCCTGCCATGACGGCTGCGGCAATGCCACCCTGCGTGAAACTCCCCCAAAACCACCGGAGTTGATGACGCATGCCCGATGCCTGGGAGTACACCCTCTCCATCCCCAACGACCTCCGTGCCGTCACCGTCAGCCGTCATACCCTCCGGCTGGTCCTCACCGCGCACGGACTCGTCCGCTTCCTCGACGTCGCCGAGTTGCTCGCGACCGAGCTGGTCTCCAACGCCGTACGGCATACGAAGGGCCCCGCCGCGCTGAGGGTGCGTTGGTCACCGCCTGGCACCCTGCGCATCGGTGCGTGGGACGCGGACCCGGAACCTCCCGAGCCACCTGTGCCGTTGGAGGGGCTCGGGGAGCTGGAGGAGGGGCGGGGGCTGGCGTTGGTGCGGGCCTGCTCGGATCTGTGGGGCTGGCAGCCGTTGTCGAGATTCGGCAACCGGGGCAAGTACGTGTGGTGCGAGCTGGCTGCGGCGTAGGGAGCCGTCAGGTTCTACTCCGGGTCCCAGGCCAGGAGCAGGTCGAAGATACGGCGGTCGCCGTCGAGCTTCAGGGAGTCCACCGGGATACGACCGTACAGGGCCAGGGCCAGCTCACCGGCCGTGCCCCGGACGGAGGCGTCGACGGGAGTTGTGCCGGGTTCGGGGAGGCGGGCGGTGCGTGCCGCCGTCGGCTGAGAGCCACAGGCGCCAGGAGCGGCCCTCGGTGGCGTGGTAGTCGACGGCAGCCGGCTCGTGCGGCCAGGCGTCCGTCGTCGCACAGCAGGTGGACAGGAACTCGTCGACACCGTCGAGTGCCACCTCGTCCGGCAGCGGCTGCGGGGCGCCCAGGGTGAGTTGGGCATCGTAGGTGTACGTCGGGATCTCCTGGAGCTGGTGCCGGGCAACGGCACCGCAGGTCTGCGGCGACTGCGAGGTCTCCCACCACGTCCAGCAGCCGCGATCCGGGCCGGCCTCCCGCAACGCGTCCAGTAGCTGCTGCGCCGATGCGGCCCACCAGTCCAGCAGGGCATCGCGCTCCTGAGGCGCAACCGGAACGCCCCATGCGGACTTGGCCGGGGGAGCATCGGCAGGCCCTGCGGCGACGACGGCGGCCCACTTGCGGCGCCCCTCGCCCAGCGGGCCGGTTCGCGCGGGTTGAGCCCCGGCTCAGGACCTCGAACACCTCGTGCCAGCGGGCAGGGTCTACGCTGTGACCTGCGGCCACCGTCTCTTCGTTTGTCCACACAGCACACGATGATCAGCGGTGGCCGTACCTGTCTCTATGCCGACCTGTACTGAGCACCCCCAGTTGGCCGTCCCCGAGTCAGAGGCCGAGGGGTTCATCGGTCGCCGGGAGTAGGTCCCTCGCCTCATGCGCGCTTCGAGCCTGCTGGCTAAGGTCGGCGCTCATGCAGACCACGGGGATTGTTCGCCGCCGGGCGGCGGAGCGTAGGCGCAACACTCTGGAACGGCTCGTTACCGAGCGGGATGTGTGGGTGTCGACAGCACATCCTGATCACGGGCCGCACCAGGTGCCGCTGTGGTTCTTGTGGGATGGGCGAGCGGTGTGGATGTGCACCAGTGCCACTTCCGTGACTGCGCGGAACGTCCGCGAGGAGCCGCGCGTGCGCCTGGCTCTGCCGGACACCTCCGATGTGGTGCTTCTCCAGGGTGAGGCGGAGTGCTTCCTGGACCAGGATGTGCCCGGAGACGCGGCGGAGGCGTTCGCCGCCAAGTTCGGGTGGGACCCGCGTGCGGAGGAGAGTTCCTTTGCGTATGTGCGCGTGGTGCCGAAGAGTGTGCGTGCTTGGCGCGGCGAGCCGGAACTACGCGGCAGAGTCATCATGCGCGACGGGACGTGGCTGGAATAGCGGCCGTCCCTGATTGACTCGTCTACGCCCTGGTCAGCGGCTGTGCTGGCGGGCACTGCCGCCGTGCTTCACCGCCGCCACCATCCGCGCCGACCGCTCCAAGGGGCGCTGGCCCGCCGCCGCCGACGACTCCGGCCGCGTACACAGCTGACACGGCGTCACCATCGCCAAGGCGCTCGCCGACCGGCGCGCCTACCACAAGACCCGGGAAGGACGATGGCCATGGCCAAGGACCGCCCCTGGAAACACCCAGCCGCCCGTCGGCGCTGACTTCGACTTCGCCGACGAGGAAGATGCGCGCCTACTGCCTGCAGCATGCCCGCACCTTCCTGGCCCGGAGTGAGAGCGTCGACGCTGCGATCAGCAGCAGCCGCCCGCTGGACATCGCCGCCCGTACGCCATGATCGCCCGGGGGACACCCATTCGGTGAGGATGACAGCGCCGGATGAGTGTCCCCGGAACTCGGCACAGTCGCTACTTCTTGTGGCAGCCCCACTTGCCGTTGACCTTCGTGTAGTGCTTGCCCTTCGGGCACTTCTTGTGGGTCGGCGTCTTCGTGGGGGTCGGAGCGGGCGCGTGCTGACTGTTGGCCACGTTGGCCTTCGCCGGTACCGCGAGGGCGGTACCCGTTGAGGCCACGGCTGCTCCGCTGGCCAGCATGCCTGTGGCGATACTGACGGCCAGAGTGCGTGCGATCCTGCCTCGCATGATCGGCACCTTTCCGTAGTCGGCGTCACTGCCTCTCAGATCGATTCTTGGCGTCTCTCCCGCAGTTCGCATCTCGATCACGAACATGCTGCTCAAGCACCGGGTAGTTCGGCTAAAGGTTGAACCTGCCTGTGTTTCTTTGGCGTTACGTCGCAGTGCGGCGTTTTAGGCTGCGTACGCTCGCGCCGAGCCCTTGGACGGGGCAGGCGTGCCGGGCGGCCGTACACCGCCCGCGTCATGCGTGGGCCGCGCGACCCGCCGCCACGATCAACCAAGTCCCAGCCGTGACCTCGGTTTCTCCCCGGCAACGCCCCACCGCATTTCAAGGTGTCATCTTCGAGAGGTCGGGGGGCCCTGGCGTGTCGTCTGCGTTGCCAGAGCTCGTGTCCGAGGTCAGGCGCGCATGGCCGCCGACGCCGCTGCAAAAGGGGCAGCAGAAACGGTTCCTGCCCCGCGCCTCTCACCGTGGCAGAAGTTCGGCGGCTCCTGGCAACTGGCCACTCATCCCTCTCCGCTGGCCAGCCCCTCATCAGCGCACGCGCGCTGAGATGGTCGCACTGGCGCAGACGACGCCAAGCCGTCGCCCGCCGCTGCCACTATCAGCGGCGGCTGCACACGATCGAGGGGCGGCACGGGAAAGAGAACACGGGCCGTCCACCAGCCCACCACACCCACCCAAACCGCCCCTGAACAGGGAAAACGTCAAAGTGCTGCTGGAGTACTAGAGGGGAGCGGATTCCCGTCTGGACACCGTGGTCGTCGCCGTCGGCGGTGGCGGGCTCTTCGCCGGGGTGACAGCCTCGGCCCAGCACCACCGGGTCCGTGTAATGGCCGTCGAGCCGACCAACTGCCGTGCCCTGAAAGCCGCCCTGGAAGCCGGACACCCTGTCGATTCACCGTGGACTCCGTCGCCGCCGACTCCCTCGGTGCCCGCCGTGTCTCCGCCATGGCGCTGCGGGCCGCCCAGCAGGACGGTGTGCGCTCCTTGCTGGTGAGCGAGAGGAGATCGTCCAGGCGCGCCAGGCGCTGTGGGACCTTCGCAGGCCGGCCGTCGAACACGGCGCGGCGACCGCGCTCGCCGCGCTCACGGGCCACGGTTACCGGCCCGCCGACGGCGAGAAGGTCTGCGTCGTGCTGTGCGGAGCGAACACCGACCCCAGCGACTTGGCCGACCGGCGGCCCCCCCTCGCGCACTGATCGGCGCACCCGCGCGTCGGCCCGGGTACAGCCTGCTGTACCGGGAGTTGGGGCGTGTGCGGCAATGATCGGCGGGTTCGGCGCTGGTGTGCTGGAGGCATCGCGAGACGCACTGCGAAACGCATCGCAGAACGCGTCGCGAATCGCGCCTCTCAGACTCCGTCCGAACGTCCCGAAGGGACCCCCGGTGACCGTCACCAGCCTCCCGCAGTCGCAGGCCGAGCAGGCCCACACCCCTCTGCGCTCCCGTATCCGCCGCCACCCGCTGACCTGGTTCTTCTCGCTGGCCATGGGACTGAGCTGGCTGGCCTGGACTCCGTACATCCTGTCCGGGAACGGGCTCGGGGTGTGGCACTGGACCTTCCCCGGCGGGGCCGCCGGCAGCCAGTTGATGGGCGTCCTGCCCGGTGCGTACCTCGGCCCGATCGCCTCCGCGCTGCTCGTCACCGGTGTCACCGAGGGCCGGGCCGGGCTGCGGGCGTGGCGGGGGCGGATGACGAAGCTGCGGGTGCGCTGGTGGTGGTTCCTGGCCGTGGCGGTGTCCGTGCCCGCCGCGCTGACCGTCACCTCGGCCGCGCTGACCGGTCAGGGCCCGCTGATGCCGTCGGCGGCCGTGCTCGCCGCGTACGTCCCGGGACTGGTCATCCAGATGATCACCACGGGTCTCGCCGAGGAGCCGGGCTGGCGCGAGTTCGCCATGCCGCAGATGCAGCGCCGGTACGGCCCCTTCGTCGCCACCCTCGTCGTCGGACTGCTGTGGGGCGCGTGGCACCTGCCGCTGTTCCTCACCGAGTGGGGCGGCGGCCCGAACGTCGACCTGTCCCGGCCGCTGGAGTTCATGGCCACCACGCTCGCCTTCAGCTTCGTGATGACCTGGGTCTTCAACCGCTCCGGCGAGAGCATGCCGCTGGTCATGCTGCTGCACACCAGCGTCAACAACTACTTCTCCATGGCGTGGTCGGACATGTTCCCGGACGTCACGCCGGCGGACACCGCCCACGCCTTCCTTCTCGCGGCGGCGCTGGCGGCGGCCGTCGTGCTGGTGGCGACCCGGGGCCGGCTGGGTCTGCCGTCCGGAAGCACTTCCCCTGTCGGCCCGGGTGGCGGGATCCGCGAGGGGCGGTGATGGTGGGCGGCGGGGAACTTGTTCACGCGCAGGGAGAGCTGGAGATGCCCGAGATCACTACTCCGTACGCGACCGGCACCCCGTGCTGGGTCGATCTGATGGCGCAGGACCAGCAGGCCGCGCTGGACTTCTACCGTGACCTGTTCGGCTGGCAGGGCGAGCCCGGCCCGGGTGAGTTCGGCGGGTACGCGGTCTGCACGCTGCGGGGCAAGCCGGTGGCCGGTATTGGTCCTTCCATGGGGCCGGAGGGGCAGCCGGAGGCGCCGACCGTATGGACCACCTATCTGGCCAGCACCGACGCGCAGGCCACCCAGGACACGATCGTCTCGGCGGGCGGCACCCTGCTGGCCCCGGTGATGGACGTCGGCTCCCTCGGCCGGATGCTGATCGCCGCCGACCCGCAGGGCGCGGTGTTCGGGGTGTGGCAGCCGGGCGAGTTCCACGGCGCCGGGCTGGTCAACGAGCCGGGCACGCTGATCTGGAACGAGCTGAACACCAGCGACATCCCCGCCGCCACCGGCTTCTACGGCGAGGTCTTCGGGATCGAGATCCAGCCGATGGAGGGCGCCGAGGGGAACTACTGGTCGCTGAACGTCGGCGGCAAGACCGTCGGCGGCGCCGCCCCGCTCGGCGACGACCGGCCGGGTGTCCCGCCGCACTGGCTGGTGTACTTCGCCGTGGACGACGTCGACTCCACCGTGGACGCCCTGGTCAAGCGGAACGGAACGGTGCTGGAACCGCCGTTCGAGATGATGGCCGGCCGGATGTCGGTGGTCGCCGACCCGCAGGGCGCGGTGTTCGCGGTCTTCAAGCCGAAGCCGATGTAGGACGTGAGACACCGCCGGCAGAGCAGTCCCTGGTCAAGGTCTCCTTGTAACCCCAGGAGCCGTGCTGGGCGTTGTCGTGAGTGATGGTGCCGCCCGGGCCGCCCTGGAGGTGGGTGCCGTTCCACCAGGGCTTGCGGCCCGGTCCAGTTGATCTCGAAGGTGCTACCGGCGAGTGGAGTCGGACTGGGTGAACGCCCGTCGGCTGTGCACGAGCAGCTCGCGCACCGAGGGGTTGTGCGCGGTCTTCCAGATCAGGGCGAGCACTGCCGGTGTCTCGACATCCTCGATCGGGCAGGCGGTGAGCCGGTCACCGTGGCTCGCGGCCATCGAGTCGCTGAGGATGGCCACACCGAGCCCGCGGGCGGCGAGGCCGGCAATGGCGTCCGCGGCGCCGGCCTGCAGGGCGATCGCGGGCTGGAGGTTCTGCGCGGCGCAGGCCTGGTCGAATACCGCACGCAGACCGGTGCCGGGCGGCATGCACACGATCGGGTAGCTCATCAGGTCGCGCAGGGTTACTCGCCGCTGTTTCGCCTGTTGCGCCTGTTTCGCCAAGGGGTGCCCGGCCGGGACCGCCGCGACGAGCCGTTCGCTGATGATGGTCAGCGCCTCCAGCCCGTCGGGGGCGGCGGCCGCGGCCCCGATGAGTGCCAGGTCGACGGCGCCGCTGCGCACGCCCTCGGCAAGCCGGTCGGAGCTGTCCTCCAGCAGCAGGATCTCCACACCGGGATGCGCCTCGTGGAACGCGGCGAGAGCGTCGAACAGCGGGGTGAGGGTGCAGCCCAGCACCATTCCGACGGTGATCCGGCCCCTGATCAGGTCGGTCACCTCTCCCACCGCCTGGCCGACCGCCCCGGCTGCGGCGAGTGCGGTGCGGGCGTATTCGAGCGCGGCCTTTCCCGCGACGGTGAGCGTGACGGTGCGGGCCGACCGGTCGAACAACTCCGCACCGAGTTCACGTTCGAGCTGGCGGATCTGGGCGCTGACGCCGGACTGGCTGATGTGGACCCGCTCGGCGGCACGGGTGAAGTTCTGCTCTTCGGCGACGGCGACGAAGTATTCCAGCTGCCTCAGCTCCATGACTGCTGATTCTAGTTTGCAGAAGACACATCTGTTGGACTTCTGATCGGTCGGTGACCACGCTGAGAAGCGCCGGAACCCGACATCAGGAGGTACCCATGCCGGAGTACGAGAGGGCCATGCGCCCCGAAGACATCACGCGCCTGTTCGTCGAGCGGTCCAACGCCGGTGACGCAGCCGGGGTCGCGGCCCTCTACGAGGAGGACGCGGTACTGGCCTACCCGCCCGGCGAGCTGACGGTGGGTCGGGAGGCGATCCGCGCGCTGTGGGAGAAAGTGCTGGCGGGCGGTCCCCGCTTCGAGCCGGAGCAGCCACTGCCGACGCTGGTCAGCGGCGACATCGCCCTCACATCGACCCCGCCCAGGGACGGGGCCGGTGCGCGGGCCCAGGTCGTCAGGCGCCAGCCCGACGGCAGCTGGCTGCGCCTGCTCGACCAGCCCGAGTTCGCACGAACACCGGGGGCTTCGGGGGCGTGACGGGGGGATTTGTGCCCGCGGGTGGGGGAAGCCTGGCCGCGGAGCACTCGTGCCCAAGCGGCAAGCCCGGAGGCGAAGGACTTGTGCCCCCGTGGCCAAGCCCGCAGACGGAGGAACTTGTGCCCCCGTGGCGGAGCCTGGCCGCGGACGTGTCTCTCCCCGGTGGCACAGATCCGCCAGTCCCCGCCGGTAGGTGACCGTAAGGCGTGCTCCGGCCGTCGCGTCCGGGAATCGCCGGAATAGCCGTGAGACCGCCCCGCGTTGGGCGACCATGACGACGAATGCGCCGCGCTCCGAGGTACTGCGATACACCGCCTTCTCCAGCCGGCCCGAGGGCGGGAACCCCGCCGGCGTCGTACTGGACGCCAGTGGCCTGGACGACGCCGGCATGCTGGCCGTCGCCGCCGAACTCGGGTACTCGGAGTCCGCGTTCCTGACCGCCTCTCCAGAGGAGCGGTCGTACACCATCCGTTACTTCAGCCCCAAGGCCGAGGTGCCGTTCTGCGGGCACGCCACCATCGCGACCGCGATCGCGCTCGCCGAGCGGATCGGCCCCGGGGAACTGGTGTTCGCCACGCGCGCCGGCACCGTGCCGGTGGAGGTGACGGAGGAGGACGGGACGGTCACGGCCACGCTCACCAGCGTCGAGCCGCACGTCGAGCGCCTCGCCGACGCCGACCTCGCCGAGGCGCTCGCCGCGCTCGGCTGGCCGGAAGCCGACCTCGACCCGGGCTTCCCGCCCCGGGTCGCGTACGCCGGTGCCCGCCATCTCGTTCTCGCGGCGGCGACGCGGGCACGCCTCGCGGATCTGGCGTACGGCTTCGCGCGGCTCGAAGCCCTGATGCACCGCCTGGACCTGACCACGGTCCAGTTGGTGTGGCGGGAGTCGGCCACCGTCTTCCACGTCCGCGACCCGTTCCCCGTCGGCGGCGTCGTCGAGGACCCGGCGACCGGTGCAGCGGCCGCCGCGTTCGGTGCGTACGCCCGTGAGCTGGGCCTGGTCTCCGAGGACGCCGTCCTCACCCTGTACCAGGGCGAGGACCTGGGCCGCCCTGGCGAACTCACCGTGACGCTGTACGCGGGTGACCCGCGCGTCCGCGTCAGCGGCACGGGAACCCGTATCGGGTGAAGCAGCCGGTACCCGGCGCGACGGCCCGGCGAGAGTCACGATTCGATTTCGGCCACCTCCCGCCTCTTGCCTCAACCTCGTGTAATCGATTCCAATCCTCGGGACGCAGTGCGTGTAATCGATTCCATGAGTTCCACGAGGAGGTGGAGCGGCGATGGCGAGCATCAAGGACGTGGCCGCCGAGGCGGGCGTTTCCGTCGCCACGGTGTCCCGTGTCCTGAACGACCATCCGTCGGTCAGCGCCGACGCCCGTACCCGTGTGCTGGCCGCCGTCGAGACGCTGGGCTACCGCCCGAACGCCGTCGCCCGTTCCCTGCGCACCGACCAGACCCGCACCCTCGGCCTTGTCATCAGCGACGTACTCAACCCCTACTTCACGGAACTGGCCCGCTCGGTCGAGGAAGAGGCCCGCGCGCTCGGCTACAGCGTGATCATCGGCAACGCGGACGAGCGGCCTGAGCTTCAGGACCACCACGTACGGACGCTGCTCGACCGGCGGATCGACGGGCTGCTCGTCTCCCCCACAGACGGCGGCTCCCCGCTGATGCTGGAGGCGGCGCGCGGCGGGACGCCGATGGTGTTCGTCGACCGGTGGATCCCCGGCCTCGACGTGCCGGTGGTGCGGGCGGACGGGCAGACCGCCGTACGGGATCTCGTCGCGCATCTGCACGGGCTGGGGCATCGGCGGCTCGCGATCATCGCGGGCCCCGCCGGCACCACCACCGGCAGCGAGCGCGTGCAGGCCTTCCGGGAGGCCCTCGCCGCGTACGGCGTCCCCCTCCCCGACGCCTACATAGGACAGGGCGACTTCCAGGCCGACAGCGGGCGGCGGGTCACCGAGGGTTTCCTCGACCTGCCCGAGCCGCCCGAGGTCGTCTTCGCCGCCGACAACCTGATGGCGCTCGGCGCACTCGACGCCGTACGTGCGCGTGGCCTGCGGGTGCCGGACGACATCGCCCTCGCCGCGTTCGACGACATCCGGTGGTTCGTGCACACCGATCCGCCGGTCACGGCGATCGCCCAGCCGACGGGCGAACTGGGGCGCGCCGCCGTACGCGCGCTGATCGACCGCATCGAGGGGCGGTCTCCCCGGTCCGTCACCCTCCCCGCCCGGCTCGTCGTACGCCGCTCGTGCGGCGCGAACCCAGACGAGAACCGTAGCGAGAACCGCTGCGACAACCGTGGCGAGAACCCGACCCCTGTGCAAAGGAGCACATCGTGAGCAACCCGGACGAGTTGCTGCGCATCGAGGGCATACGGAAGTCCTTCCCCGGCGTGGTCGCGCTCGACGGCGTCGACTTCGATCTGCGCCGCGGCGAGGTGCACGTACTCCTCGGTGAGAACGGCGCGGGCAAGAGCACCCTCATCAAGATGCTCTCCGGCGCCTACACGCCCGACGAGGGGCGGATCCTGGCCGGCGGCGAGGAGGTGCGCATCCATGGCGCGCAGGACTCCGAGCGCCTCGGGATCGCCACCATCTACCAGGAGTTCAACCTCGTACCCGACCTCACGGTCGCCGAGAACATCTTCCTGGGACGGCAGCCGCGCCGCTTCGGGATGATCGACCGGAAGAGGATGGAGGCCGACGCGGAGGTGCTGCTCGCGCGGGTGGGAGTCCATGTCTCACCCCGCGCGCGGGTCCGCGAACTCGGTATCGCCCGCCTCCAGATGGTCGAGATCGCCAAGGCGCTCAGCCTGAACGCGCGCGTGCTCATCATGGACGAGCCGACCGCCGTGCTCACCTCGGAGGAGGTGGAGAAGCTCTTCGCGATCGTGCGGCAGCTGCGGGCGGACGGCGTCGGGATCGTCTTCATCACCCATCACCTGGAGGAGATCGCCGCTCTGGGAGACCGGGTGACCGTGATCCGCGACGGGAAGTCCGTCGGGCAGGTGCCCGCCGCCACCTCGCAGGACGAACTCGTACGGCTCATGGTCGGGCGGTCCATCGAGCAGCAGTACCCGCGCGAGCGGACCGGGACCGGTGCCGCGCTGCTGTCCGTGGAAGGACTGACCCGGGACGGCGTCTTCCACGACGTCAGCTTCGAGGTGCACGCCGGTGAAGTCGTCGGCATCGCGGGGCTTGTGGGCGCCGGCCGTACGGAGGTCGTGCGCGCCGTGTTCGGCGCCGATCCGTACGACAAGGGGGCCGTCAAGGTCTCCGGAAGCGCGCTCAGGCGGTACGACGTCAACGCGGCCATGGCCGCCGGGATCGGGCTCGTCCCCGAGGACCGCAAGGGGCAGGGGCTGGTCCTCGACGCCTCCGTCGAGGAGAACCTCGGCCTTGTGACCCTGCGCCGGGCGACCCGGGCCGGGATCGTCGACCTCAAGGCACAGCATGTCGCCGCCGGGCGGATCGCCAAGCAACTGGGCGTGCGGATGGCCGGCCTCGGGCAGCACGTCCGCACGCTCTCCGGCGGCAACCAGCAGAAGGTCGTCATCGGCAAGTGGCTCCTCGCCGACACCAAGGTGCTGATCCTCGACGAGCCGACGCGCGGTATCGACGTCGGCGCCAAGGTCGAGATCTACCAGCTGATCAATGAGCTGACGGCCGCCGGGGCCGCCGTACTGATGATCTCCAGTGATCTCCCGGAAGTCCTCGGGATGAGTGACCGGGTGCTGGTCATGGCCCAGGGCCGTATCGCGGGCGAACTGGCCGCGGACCAGGCCACCCAGGACTCCGTGATGGCACTCGCCGTCAGCAACCCCACCACAACCGACAAGGAGGCCGCTCGTGGCCGCTGACACGCTCAAGAGCACATCGGGCGCCGGTGGCGGCGCCGCGGCGGTCCGCCGACTGCTCCTCGACAACGGCGCGCTCACCGCGCTGATCGTCCTCGTCATCGCCATGTCGGCGCTGTCGGGCGACTTCCTCACCACCGACAACCTGCTGAACGTCGGCGTCCAGGCGGCCGTGACGGCCATCCTCGCCTTCGGCGCGACCTTCGTGATCGTCGCGGCGGGCATCGACCTGTCGGTCGGCTCGGTGGCGGCCCTGTCGGCCACCGTGCTGGCGTGGACCGCGACCCAGCACGGGGTCCCGGTCGTCATAGCGGTGGTGCTGGCGGTCCTGACCGGTGTCGCGGCCGGTCTCGTCAACGGCTTCCTCATCGCGTACGGCAAGCTGCCGCCGTTCATCGCGACGCTCGCGATGCTGTCGGTCGGCCGCGGTCTGGCGCTGGTGATCTCCGGGGGCTCCCCCATCGCCTTCCCGGACTCCGTCTCGCACCTCGGTGACACGCTCGGCGGCTGGCTGCCGGTGCCGGTGCTGGTCATGATCGTCATGGGGCTCATCGCCGCCTTCGTCCTCGGCCGGACGTACATCGGGCGCTCGATGTACGCGATCGGCGGCAACGAGGAGGCCGCCCGGCTGTCCGGGCTGCGGGTGTCCAAGCAGAAGCTCGCCATCTACGCGCTGTCCGGACTGTTCGCGGCCGTCGCCGGCATCGTGCTCGCCGCCCGGCTGTCCTCCGCACAGCCGCAGGCCGCCAACGGCTACGAACTGGACGCCATCGCCGCGGTCGTGATCGGCGGCGCCTCCCTGGCCGGCGGCACCGGCAAGGCGTCCGGCACGCTGATCGGCGCGCTGATCCTCGCGGTGCTGCGCAACGGGCTCAACCTGCTCAACGTGTCCGCCTTCTGGCAGCAGGTGGTCATCGGTGTCGTCATCGCGCTCGCGGTGCTCCTCGACACCGTGCGCCGCAAGGCCGGAGCGACTCCCCTGGCCGCCGGAACCGGCGGGAACAAGGGCAAGCAGGCCGGGACCTACGCGCTCGCGGCGGTCGTCACCGTGGCGCTGGTGGCCGCGACCTCCCTCCTGCACACCGGCTCCTCCTCGAGCAACCCGAAGATCGGGCTGTCCCTGTCCACGCTCAACAACCCGTTCTTCGTGCAGATCCGCTCCGGCGCCCAGGCCGAGGCCAAGAAGCTGGGCGTGGACCTGACCGTCACGGACGCCCAGAACGACGCCTCTCAGCAGGCCAACCAGCTGCAGAACTTCACCAGTTCGGCACTGGGCGCGATCATCGTCAACCCGGTGGACTCGGACGCCGCGAGCAACTCCGTGCAGGCCGCCGACAAGGCCGGCATCCCGGTCGTCGCCGTCGACCGGGGCGTCAACAACGCCAAGACCGAGGCCCTGATCGCCTCCGACAACGTCACCGGCGGTGAGCTGGCCGCCAAGACGGTCGCCGGGAGGCTCGGCGGCCACGGCAAGATCGTGATCCTGCAGGGCCAGGCCGGCACCTCCGCCGCCCGCGAACGGGCGCAGGGCTTCGCCAACGGCCTCAAGGCCTACCCGGGGATCCAGGTGGTGGCCCAGCAGCCCGCCGACTTCGACCGCACCAAGGGCCTCGACGTGATGTCGAACCTGCTCCAGGCCCACCCCGACGTCCAGGGCGTCATCGCCGCCAACGACGAGATGGCCCTCGGCGCGATCAAGGCGCTGGGCTCCAAGGCCGGCACGTCGGTGTCCGTGGTCGGCTTCGACGGCACCCCGGACGGCCTGACCGCGGTCAGGAACGGCACGCTGTACGCGTCGGTCGCCCAGCAGCCGAGCCAGCTCGGGAAGATCGCCGTGGACAACGCGCTCAAGGCCATCCAGAGCAAGAAGGTCGAGTCGACGATCAAGGTGCCGGTGAAGGTGGTCACGAAGGACAACGTGGCCGGCTTCTCGGGCTGAGCCACCAAGGAGGCGGCCGGGCTGTTGAATTGGGGGCCGGCCGCCTCAACTCTTTCATACAGGGAGTCAATCGATGTACGACTACGACCTCCTGGTCGTGGGCTCGGCCAACGCCGACCTGGTGATCGGGGTCGAACGGCGTCCGGCCGCCGGTGAGACCGTGCTGGGCGGCGACCTCGCCACGCATCCCGGCGGCAAGGGCGCCAACCAGGCGGTCGCGGCCGCCCGGCTCGGCGCCCGCACCGCGCTGCTGGCCCGGGTCGGCGACGACGCGCACGGCAGGCTGCTGCTCGACTCGCAGCGGGCCGCCGGGGTGGACACGGTGGGCGTGCTGGCGGGCGGGGCGCCGACGGGCGTCGCGCTGATCACCGTGGACCCCTCCGGCGACAACAGCATCGTGGTCTCCCCGGGCGCGAACGGCCGTCTCGCACCGGCGGACGTACGGGCCGCGGTCAGCCTCTTCCACGCCTCCCGGGTGGTCTCCGCGCAACTGGAGATCCCGCTGGAGACGGTGGTGGAAGTGGTACGGAACCTGGCCCCCGGCAGCCGGTTCGTGCTCAACCCGTCCCCGCCGCAACCCCTTCCGGGTGAGGTCCTCGCGGCCTGCGACCCGCTGATCGTGAACGAGCACGAGGCGAAGGTGATCCTCGGCGCGGCGTGCGTGAGTGAGGAGCCGGCCGACTGGGCGCGGCTGCTGCTCGCCAAGGGCCCGAAGTCGGTGGTGGTGACGCTGGGCGCGGAGGGCGCGCTGGTCGCCGACGGGCACGGCGTCGAGTCCGTCCCGTCCGTGAAGGTGGACGCGGTGGACACCACGGGCGCCGGGGACGCGTTCGCGGCGGCCCTCGCGGTACGGCTCGGGGCGGGCGCGTCGCCGGCGGAGGCGGCTCGGTTCGCGGCCCGGGTCGGGGCGGCGGCGGTGACGAGGCGGGGCGCGCAGGAGTCGTACCCGACGATGGCGGAGGTCGAGGCCCTGTGAAGAGGGCGGGGATCCTCAACCGTCATCTCTCCGGCGCGCTGGCCGAGCTGGGGCACGGGCACGGGGTGCTGGTCTGTGACGCCGGGATGCCGATCCCGAAGGGGCCGCGGGTCGTGGACCTCGCCTTCCGGGCCGGGGTGCCGTCCTTCGCGGAGGTGCTGGAAGGACTGCTGTCCGAGCTGGTCGTGGAGGGCGCGACGGCGGCGACCGAGATACGCGAGGCCAATCCGGCCGCGGCCGAGCTGCTGGCCGGGCACTTTCCCGACCTGGCCCTGGTCCCGCACGAGCGCCTGAAGGACCTGTCGCGGGACACCCACCTGGTCGTCCGCACGGGCGAGGCACGACCGTACGCGAACGTGCTGCTGCGGTGCGGGGTGTTCTTCTAGAGCCCGGTCACGGCTGGGGAACACCAAGGGCACGCCGTAGCGCTTACAGACATGCTTCGAGGGGGCCCGGTCCGTCGACCGAACCCCCTCGGCTTACCCCCTCCGCATCAGAACCCCCGCGATCCCCCCAGATCCCCTCCGAAAGTTCTGACGCCACGTATGACCGGCAGGGCGCGGGGATGGTTGTACGGGGTGCCGGAAATTCTTCCGGGGACGCCGGTGCCCGCGCTCGTGGCCTTCTTGAGTGGTCGCGGCTACCGGATCACATGCTCCACAAACCGGTTCGCCGTCTCCGCGAGCACCTCGCGGCCGTCCCTCGCCCACAACCCGTCGTTGAACAGCTCGACCTCGATGGGACCGGTGTAACCGGCCGCCTCCACGTACCCCTTCCACTCCCGCATGTCGATCGCCCCGTCCCCGATCTGGCCACGGCCGTTGAGGACGCCCTCGGGCAACGGGGTGGTCCAGTCGGCGAGTTGGAAGGTGTGGATACGGCCGCCCGCGCCGGCGCGGGCGATCTGCGCGGGCGCCTGGTCGTCCCACCAGATGTGGTAGGTGTCCACCGTGACGCCGACCTGGTGGGCGGGGAAGCGTTCCGCGAGGTCGAGGGCCTGGGTGAGGGTCGAGACCACACAGCGGTCGGACGCGTACATCGGGTGCAGCGCCTCGATGGCCAGCCGGACCCCGTGCCGCTCCGCGTAGGGGCCCAGCTCCCCCAGCGCGTCCGCGATCCGCTCCCGCGCCCCGTACAGGTCCCTGGAGCCCGCCGGCAGGCCGCCGGAGACCAGCACGAGGGTGTCCGTGCCGAGGGTCGCCGCCTCCTCGATCGCCCGCCGGTTGTCGGCCAGGGCCGCCGCCCGCGCCTCGGGGTCGATCGCCGTGAGGAAGCCGCCCCGGCAGAGGGTGGTGACCGTCAGGCCCGCCTCGCGGACCAGCTTGGCGGTCGCGTCGACGCCGTAGGACCGCACGGGCTCGCGCCAGAGGCCGACGCCGGGCACGCCCAGCTCCAGGCAGGCATCGGCGAGTTCGGGAATCGACAGCTGCCTGACCGTCATCTGGTTGATCGAGAAGCGGGACAGATCGCCGGTCACCGGGTCACTCCGTACAGGGCGAGCAGGTTCTTCATACGGTCCTCCGCCAGCTTCGGGTCGGGGAACAGGCCCAGTCCGTCGGCGAGTTCGTAGGCGCGGGCGAGGTGCGGCAGGGAACGGGCCGACTGGAGGCCGCCGACCATGGTGAAGTGTGCCTGGTGACCGGCGAGCCAGGCCAGGAAGACCACACCCGTCTTGTAGAAGCGGGTGGGGGTCTGGAAGAGGTGGCGGGAGAGTTCGACGGTCGGGTCGAGCAGGCGGCGGAAGCCGTCCGTGTCCCCGGTGTCCAGCACCCTTACCGCCTCGGCCGCCAGCGGTCCCAGCGGGTCGAAGATGCCGAGCAGGGCGTGGCTGAAGCCCTGCTCGTCGCCGGCGATCAGCTCGGGATAGTTGAAGTCGTCGCCGGTGTAGCAGCGGACGCCCTGCGGGAGGCGGCGCCTGAGGTCGATCTCCCGCTGCGCGTCCAGCAGCGAGACCTTGATGCCGTCGACCTTGTCGGGGTGGGCGGCGATGACCTCCAGGAAGGTGCCGGTGGCCGCGTCAAGGTCGCTCGACCCCCAGTAGCCCGCCAGCGCCGGGTCGAACATCGGGCCCAGCCAGTGCAGGACCACCGGCTCGGCGGCCTGGCGGAGGAGGTGGCCGTAGACCTCCAGGTAGTCCTCGGGGCCGGAAGCGGCGGCGGCGAGCGCCCGGGAGGCCATCAAGATGGCCTGGGCACCCGACTCCTCGACGACCGCGAGCTGCTCCTCGTACGCGGCCCGGATCCCGGCGAGCGTGCCGCCGGTGATCTGATCGGTGCCGACGCCGCAGGCGATCCGGCCGCCGACCGCCTTCGCCTCGGCGGCGCTGCGGCGGATCAGCTCGGCCGCCCCCGCCCAGTCGAGGCCCATCCCGCGCTGGGCGGTGTCCATCCCCTCGGCGACACCGAGGCCGTGCGACCACAGGTGGCGGCGGAAGGCGAGGGTGGCGTCCCAGTCGACGGCGGCGGGCGAGTCCGGGGACACGTCGGCGAACGAGTCGGCGACGACATGGGCCGCCGAGAAGACCGTACGGGAGACGAAGGCGGTGCCGGGGGTGAGGGCGAGCGGCTCGGTACGCGGCTCGTAGGTCCTCAATACCCCGTCGGCCCCGGGGAGTTGGATGGTCACAGCGCGATCTCCGGTACGTCGATACGGCGGCCCTCCGCCGAGGACCTCAGCCCCAGCTCGGCGAGCTGCACACCACGGGCGCCGGCCAGCAGGTCCCAGTGGTAGGGGGCGTCGGCGTAGACGTGCTTGAGGAAGAGTTCCCACTGGGCCTTGAAGCCGTTGCCGAACTCGCCGTTGTCCGGGACCTCCTGCCACTGGTCGCGGAAGGCCTCGGTGGCCGGGATGTCCGGGTTCCACACCGGCTTGGGGGTCGCGGACCGGTGCTGTGCGCGGCACTCGCGGAGTCCCGCGACCGCGGAGCCCTCCGTGCCGTCCACCTGGAACTCGACCAGTTCGTCGCGGTTGACGCGCACCGCCCAGGAGGAGTTGATCTGGGCGATGGCGCCGCCGTCGAGCTCGAAGATGCCGTAGGCGGCGTCGTCGGCGGTGGCCTCGTAGGGCTTGCCGTTCTCGTCCCAGCGCTGCGGGATGTGGGTGGTGGCGATGGCCTGGACGGACTTCACCCGGCCGAACAGCTCGTGCAGCACGTAATCCCAGTGCGGGAACATGTCGACGACGATGCCGCCGCCGTCCTCGGCGCGGTAGTTCCAGGACGGGCGCTGCGCGGGCTGCCAGTCGCCCTCGAAGACCCAGTAGCCGAACTCGCCGCGGACGGACAGGATCCGGCCGAAGAAGCCGCCGTCGATGAGCCGCTTCAGCTTCAGCAGGCCAGGCAGGAAGATCTTGTCCTGGACCACGCCGTGCTTGACGCCCTTCTCGTTCGCCAGCCGGGCCAGTTCCAGGGCGCCCTCCAGTCCGGTCGCCGTCGGCTTCTCGGTGTAGATGTGCTTTCCGGCCGCGACGGCCTGCCGGATGGCCTCCTCGCGGGCGGAGGTGACCTGGGAGTCGAAGTAGATGTCCACGGTCGGGTCGGCGAGCACGGACTCCAGGTCGGTGGAGACCTGCTCGTCGGACAGACCGTGCCGGTCGGCGATGTCGCGGAGCGCGTGCTCCCGGCGGCCGACGAGGATGGGTTCCGGCCACAGCACGGTGCCGTCGCCGAGGTCGAGGCCGCCCTGCTCGCGCAGCGCGAGGATCGAGCGGACGAGGTGCTGGCGGTAGCCCATGCGCCCGGTCACGCCGTTCATGGCGATACGCACCGTCTTGCGTGTCACGTGATTCCCTTCGTCCGCGTGCGTCTCAGCAACGCAGCAAGCGCTTTCTATCTGCTCTGAAGCTAGCCTTTGAACGCCGGTCTGTACAAGACCGTGATGGGGTCGAGTTGTTCGAGGGGGCGAACAACAGGAGTGAATGGCCTTATGGTCTGCACGGCAAGGGGGCTTCCTTTGATCAGGCTGTGTACGACGGCGTACGACGAGACGCGCGACCGGAGGACGACGAGATGACGGTGACCCTGGCGGACGTGGCGGCCCGCGCCCAGGTCTCGCCCGCGACGGTGTCGCGCGTGCTGAACGGCAACTACCCCGTGGCGGCTTCCACGCGGGAGCGGGTGCTGCGGGCGGTGGACGAGCTGGACTACGTCCTCAACGGGCCCGCGAGCGCCCTTGCGGCGGCCACGTCCGACCTGGTCGGCATCCTCGTCAACGACATCGCCGACCCGTTCTTCGGGATCATGGCGAGCGCGATCCAGTCCGAGATCGGCGGCCCGGGCGGACGCGCGGGCGGCGAACGGCTGGCGGTGGTCTGCAACACCGGGGGTTCGCCGGAGCGGGAGTTGACCTACCTGACCCTGCTGCAGCGGCAGCGGGCGGCGGCGGTGATCCTCACGGGCGGGGCCGTGGAGGACGCGCCGCACGCGGCGGCGGTGGCGGCGAAGCTGCGGAAGCTGACGGACGCGGGGACACGCGTCGTGCTGTGCGGGCGGCCGCCGGCGCCGGAGACGGACGCGGTGGCCCTGACCTTCGACAACCGCGGGGGCGGCCGGCAACTGACCGAGCATCTCATCGGCCTGGGCCACCGGCGGCTGGGCTACATCGCGGGTCCCGAGGAGCGGACGACCACCTGGCACCGTCTGGAGGGCCACCGGGCGGCGCTGGCCGCGGCCGGGATCGAGGAGGACCCGCGCTGGACCGTGCACGGGCGCTACGACCGGCGGGCGGGGTACGAGGCGACGCTCGAACTGCTGCGCAGGGATCCGACGCTCACGGCCGTGGTGGCCGCGAACGACTCGGTGGCGCTGGGAGCGTGCGCGGCGCTGCGGGAGTCGGGGCTGCGGATCCCCGCGGACGTGTCGGTGGCCGGGTTCGACGACCTGCCGTTCAGCATCGACGCGGTGCCTTCGCTGACGACGGTACGGCTGCCGCTGGCGGAGGCGGGGGCTCGGGCCGGACGCATCGCCATGGGCCGCGAGGAACCTCCGCCGGGCGGGATCGCGACGGTCCGGGGGGAACTGATGGTGCGTGGGTCTTCGGGGGTACCGCGGGTCTGAGCGAGGTGGTGACGCGGTGACCAGGAAAGGGGTGAGGCCCTTCGGAGGGCCCGAGCGGCCCAGCTGTAGCCGTAGCCGCCGAAGTGCGCCGTGCCGTCGTACCGGTTGCCGTGCACGCGGATGTCCTACTGCTGCCAGAGCACGGAGCCGGCGCTCACCGCCCGTGCGCTCTCGGGGCCGTTGCCATGCAGGATGTCCAGCAGATCGTTCCTGTAGACGCCGCCCCAGCCGTAGGCGGCCTCGGGCGGGTCCGCCTCCAGAACGATGATCTCGTGCCCGGCGTCCCGTAGCTTCGCCGGGATCGAGAAGTACAGGCCGACCGGGCCTCCGCCCACACACGATCCTCATCCGGTCACCGTCTCCACGGCCCGGGGACCCGCGGCGCGCAGGGGATTTGGTGCATGGATCCGGGTGCCCGAAGGCCGGGCACCCGGACCCACCCTTTGCTCTCAGTCTCAGAGAGCGTCAATGACTGTGGCTCGGCTCAGTTTCACCGGCCGCCGTGACCGCCACCGTGACCGCCACCGTGACCGCCGCCGTGACCGCCGTGCCCGCCACCGTGACCGCCGCCGTGACCGCCACCGTGACCGCCGTGCCCGCCACCGTGACCGCCGTGCCCGCCACCGTGGTCTCCGCCGTGACCGCCGCCGTGACCGCCACCGTGACCGCCGCCGTGACCGCCGCCGTGGCCGCCACCGCCGTCGTTCTGGTAAGTGGCGACGTGGTTGGGCGCCGAGTTGGTGGCCGCGCTGGCGACTCCGGCTCCGGCACCGAGTGCCAGGATGGGTGCCGAGACTGCAGCGATGGCCGCCCTCTTCATACGTGTGCTGTGCGCGCGCATGGTTTCGCCCCTCTCCGAGGGTGTGATGTGTTACGGCGGCCGCGTAAGGGGCCACCCGGCATGCGCTCCAGGGCCTGCGCGCAGCCCTGAGCGCGTCCGCCGCCCTCGATGCCGGTTCTCCGCACCGCACGGGCTCTCCGGCGGACCACGTCAGATCCGAAGTTGAATCGGACATAAGTGACGTTCGTGTATAAACCTACGGCGCGGGTGCGGTTAAGTCAAAAGCAGGACTAGAACCGGGCAAGAAAATCAAGTAAAGCCCGCGGGGCCGCCGTTCAGGCCGACGCCTTCCGGCCGGGCGGGGTGGCGGGATAGCCTCGGGGGCACGGCATCTCTGACTCAGTCAATCATCGGGGTCCAGCCATGACCGTCCAGGACATCCGTGCCTTCAACCGCTTCTACACCAACCTCATCGGCGCCCTCGACTACGGCCGCCACCTCTATGCCCCTTACACCCTCACCGAGGCCCGCGTGCTGTACGAGCTCGCGCACTTCTCCGACACCGACGCGGCCGACCTGCGGGCCCATCTCGCACTGGACGCCGGATACTTGAGCCGGATCCTCAACAAGTTCGAGGAGGCCGGGCTGATCGAGCGCTCGCCCTCGGAGAAGGACCCGCGGCGGCGGCGCGTGTCGCTCACCGCGGGCGGCCGGTCCGCCGCCGAGCTGCTCGACGAGCGGGCCAGGGAAACGGTCGGCTCGCTGCTGGGCGCCGTAGCCCCCGGTGAGCGGCCACGGCTCGCCGAGGCCATGCGGACCATCCGTACGCTCCTCGGCGACGCGCACACCCCCGACGGCGCCGGCGAGGTCGTCCTGCGCGAACCGCACCCCGGTGACCTGGGCTGGATCGTGCAGCGCAACGCCGCCCTGTATGCCGCCGAATACGGCTGGAACACCGACTACGAGGGCCTGGTGGCCCGGATCGTCGCGGACTACGCCGAGGACCACGACCCGCATCTGGAGCGGACCTGGATCGCCGAGTGGGCCGGGCGGCCGGTGGGGTGTGTGATGTGCGTACGGGACGACGCCCCGGGCACCGCACGGCTGCGGCTGCTGCTCGTCGAGCCGGAGGCCCGGGGGCTCGGCATCGGGGACCGGCTGGTCGGCGCCGTGATCGAGTTCGCGCGCGGGGCCGGCTACCGGGAGCTGGTGCTGTGGACCAACGACGTCCTCGGCGCCGCCCGCCGGGTCTACCAGCGGCACGGCTTCGTCCTCACCGCCGAGAAACCGCACCGCTCCTTCGGCAAGGACCTGGTCGGGCAGGACTGGCGGCTGGATCTGCGCAGACCGGTGAGTGAGAAGTAGGTTGGTGAGCATGAGGTTTGCCTTCTCCACCCTCGGGGTTCCCGGTCTGCCGGTGCCGGACGTGCTGGCGCTCGCCACGGCCCACGGCTATCACGGCGTCGAACTGCGCGCCCATCCGGAGGAGCCGGTGCATCCCGGCCTCGGCCCGGCCGCGCGGGCGGACGTGGCCGCCGAGTTCAAGGCGGCCGGAGTGGACGTCCTGGGCGTCGCCGGGTACGCGCGCGTCGCGGCCCCCGGCGAGGACGCCCCGGTCCTCGACGAGGTCCGCCAACTCCTCCAGCTCGCGCACGACTTGGGCGCCTCCTTCGTCCGGGTCTTCCCCGGCGCCGACCCGGCGCTGCCCACCGCCGAGTCCGACGCGATCGCCGCGCGGCGCCTCGGCACGGTCGCCGAGGACGCCTCCGCGCTCGGTGTCCGGGTCCTGCTGGAGACGCACGACTCGCACCGCACCGGCGCCGACGCGATCCGCGTCCTCGGCCCGGTCGGCCATCGCATGGTCGGATCCCTCTGGGACGTCATGCACACCTGGCTGGGCGGCGAGCAGCCCGCCGAGACCTACGCGGCCCTCGCCCCGCACCTCGGCTATGTCCAGGTCAAGGACATCGCCTCGGCCGAGGACACCACCCCGCTGCCGCTCGGCGCCGGGATACTGCCCCTCTCCGACTGTGTGGAGGTGCTCTCCCGGCACGGCTGGGACGGCTGGCTGTGCTGGGAGTACGAGAAGCGCTGGTACGAGGCGGCGGCCCCGCTGCCCGACCTCCTGGCGGCGGGCCGGGACCACCTGGCACGGCTGCTCAACGAGTCGGCGTGAGCACGGTGCGTCGGCTCACCGTAGGGCGGTGAACCTCGCCACCCGGTCTTCCAGTCGCTTACGGCACTGCGGCCACTCCGCCGCCGTGACGGAGAAGATCGCGGAGTCACGGAGCCGGTCGTCCTCGCCCGGCACCCAGGAGCGGGACCAGTTGCGCAGGACGCCCTCGAAGCGGGCGCCGACACCGGCGATGGCGGCGCGGGAGCGCTCGTTCCGGGCGTCGGTCTTGAGGTCGACGCGGGAGACACCCCAGCTGTCGAAGGCGTGCCGGAGGAGGAGGTACTTGGCTTCGGCGTTCACCCCGGTGCCCTGCGCGGACACGGCCAGCCAGGTGAACCCGATCTCCACCGCGTCCAGTTGGTCCTCGGCGAGCCAGCACCGGGGATCCCAGAACGCCGTCACACCCACGGCCCGCCCGGTCACCAGGGACACCTGCGCGTACGGCGCTAGCCGACCCGTCGCCGCGCGAGCGAGCTGGGCGTCGACGTAGGCGTCGACCTCCTCGGCCCGGGGGACCCAAGTGAACGCGTAGCTCCCCCGGTCCTCCTCCGCCGCCGCCGCCAGATCGTCCGCGTGCCGGTGCTCCAGCGGCTCGAGGCGCACCAACTTGCCCGCCAGCAACGGCCCTTGCAAGGTATAGGTCACACCCGGAGTCTCGCCTACGCGATCACGCGCCGTCGAACGGATTTTGCGGACTTGGAACCGGGGATGTCGACGAGCGGCATGTCCTCATGATCGCCCGTCAGGGGCCTCGGTCGGAGATTGCTTCCAAAGGGTGGACCAGGTGGATCACCCCTTCACTGACATCCCATACATCCTTTACGTCCCTCCGCTCCCGACTTCCGGAAGTCGGGAACCCGGCCCCCACCCCGTCCGTCCAACGCTCAGGCTGTCGGAAGAGTCTCCGTGGTGTGGTGTCGGCCCTCGCTGCTGGCTGCGATCGTCGACCCACGCTCTCCGCCGCACCGCGGCCGCCGGCCCGCCGCCATCGACGTGCCCCCCTCCAATGCGCCGATGGCGGCCCCTTTCTGGTTACTGTGCAGTCCCTTGACGGAAAGAAACTTCCCGAATATTGCTGAGCCAACGGAAGTTTCCTTCAGCCGGTTCCCCACCGGAAGGAGCGCACGTGCCCTCCAGACGCACCGTTCTCGCCGCGACCGCGGGCGTCACCGCGGGTCTGACCGTCGGCAGCAGCGCGTACGCCGTCGGCTACGACGACAAGAAGCTCCGCGCCCTCATCGCCCGTATGACCCTTGAGGAGAAGGTCGGCCAGCTGTTCGTGATGCGGGTCTACGGCCACTCGGCCACCGCCCCCGACCAGGCCGACATCGACACGAACCTCAAGGAGATCGGGGTCCGCACCGCCGCCGAGCTCATCGCGAAGTACCGCGTCGGCGGGATCATCTACTTCACCTGGGCGCACAACACCCGGGATCCGCGGCAGATCGCCGAACTGTCGAACGGGATCCAGAAGGCCTCCCTGGACCAGCCGCGCGGCCTCCCCGTCCTCATCGCCACCGACCAGGAGCACGGCGCCGTCTGCCGGATCGGCAAGCCCGCCGCCCTCTTCCCGGGCGCGATGGCCATGGGAGCGGGCGGCTCGCTCGCCGACGCCCGTACCCTCGGCCGGGTATCCGGCGCGGAGCTGCGGGCGATGGGCGTCCGGCAGGACTACTCCCCCGACGCCGACGTCAACGTGAACCCGGCCAACCCCATCATCGGCGTCCGGTCCTTCGGCGCCGACCCGGACGCGGTCGGCGCCCTGGTCGCCGCAGAGGCGGCGGGGTATCAGGCCTCCGGTGTGGCGGCCACCGCCAAGCACTTCCCCGGGCACGGCGACACCGCCGTCGACAGCCACTTCGGCTTCCCGGTCATCACGCACAGCCGGGAGCTGTGGGAGAAGCTGGACGCGGTCCCCTTCCGGGCGGCGATCAAGGCGGGCATCGACTCGATCATGACCGCGCACATCCAGTTCCCGGCGCTGGACGGCTCCGGCGACCCGGCCACCCTCTCCCATCCCGTCCTCACCGGCATCCTGCGCGACGAGCTCGGCTACGACGGGGTCGTGGTGACCGACTCGCTGGGCATGGAGGGCGTGCGCACGAAGTACGGCGACGACCGCGTCCCCGTGCTCGCGCTGAAGGCCGGCGTCGACCAGCTCCTCAACCCGCCCACTCTGGACGTGGCCTGGAACGCCGTGCTGAAGGCCGTACAGGACGGGGAGCTGACCGAGGCGCGGCTGGATGAATCGATCCTCCGGATCCTGCGGCTGAAGTCACGGCTGGGGCTGCTGGACCGGCCGTACGTCCACGCCAAGGACGTCGACCGGGTGGTGGGCACGGCCCGGCACCTCGCCACCGCCGACCGGATCGCCGAGCGCACCACCACCCTGCTGGTCAACGAGGGCGGGCTGCTCCCGCTGTCCCCGCGCACACACGGCAAGGTGCTGGTGGTGGGCGCCGACCCGGCCTCTCCGTCCGGTACGACGGGCCCGCCCACCGGTGTGCTCGCCACCGCCCTCACCGAACTCGGCTTCACCGCGACCGCGTTGTCCACCGGCACGGCACCCTCCGCGGCGACGATCGACAGGGCGGTCGCGGCGGCGCAGGGGGTGGACGCGGTGGTCGTCGGGACGTACAACGTGACGGCGGGCGGCGGACAGCAGCGGCTGGTGGAACAACTGGTCGCGACCGGCCGGCCGGTGGTCGCGGTGGCCGTGCGCAATCCGTACGACGTCGCCCAACTGCCCACCGTGAAGGCCTGCCTGGCGTCCTACTCCTGGACGGACGTCGAACTGCGGGCCGCGGCACGGGTGATCGCCGGGCGGGTCGCGCCGCACGGCAGGCTGCCGGTGCCGGTGCAGCGGGCGGACGATCGGGCGCAGGTGCTGTACCCGATCGGTCATGGGCTGACGTACTAGACGTACATAGCGGATCGGGCGCAACACCCCCAATAGGCGGAAAGCTTCCCGTGCAGCTGGCGTGGACCGTGATCGCGGGCCACGCTGGCAGGGGAGTTGGTATGAGGAGCAGATGTCTTGCTGGTGTGCTGGTGACGCTCGCCGTCGCCCTGTTGTCGGCCGGCTGCCGGCCGTCCTCGCCCGGGGCACCGGCGGGCAGCGCTCGGTCGACGGCGAGCACGACGGTGTCCGGGTACGGCGCGCGGTTTCTCGCGGTCGACGAGTGCAGTTCGTTCGGGACCGCCAGTTTCACCGAGGTGCCCTGCACCGGCGAACGCGCGGCGGCCCGGGTGGTCGCCCGGTACGACGGCGGCATCGCCGACGGGCCGCGGTGCCCGGCCACCACCGACTTCGTGCTGCACATCAGCGCCCAGCGCACGACCAGCGACGAGGACCGTGCCGGAACGATCCCGCAGGGCTACGCCTGTATGCGCAACCTGCAGCCGCCACACCCCGGCGACCCCGGCGGGGGCGGCGGACCGCGCACGATCGTCGGTGACTGCGTCTACGGCTCGGGCCACGGCCAGGTCCGCGAGACCGCCTGCGACGGCTCGGGGAAGCGGAAACCGCAGTACAAGGTGGAGCGGGCGGTGCCCTCGCGGGCCCGATGCCCGGAGTCCACGGCCCTGTACGTCCAGCTCGGCGGCGACCAGCCGGTGGGCTGCGCCCGCCGCGTGTGAACGCTGTGAACGCCCCTGGGGGTGTCTCCAGCGGGAGACGGACGCCGGCATGCGGGTCCGGGACCTGCCGGGATGGCCGCGCGGGGCTCCGGTGCGCCGACCAACAGGCCTCTGACGCACCGGAGTTGTGGTCGTTACGGTCGCAGCGCGGGCTCGCGCTCCACGTCACGGACGTCCAGTTTCGCGTCGTACTTCGCGAGCGGCTTCGCCGCCGTCACGGTGGCGGCCGGCAGACCCGCCCAGTCCAGGATGCGGGCGGTGGCCAGGGACTTCTCGTCGGGGACCAGACCGGCCACGTTGGCGCCGTGGTTGAGGCCGGGTGCGGTGAAGACGTACGCGTCCTTCGAACCCTTGCCGACGCGGAAGCGCTCCGCGCCCCACGGGTCGTTCTGGCCGTACACGAAGAGCATGTGGTGGGCGTTGTGCTTCACCCAGGTGTCGACGTCCCGCATGGCGTACCGCTGGAACCTCATCGGGATCGAGCGCGGCACGAAGTTCCGCGGCGGCTGGTAGCCGTAGCGGATGTACTTCTTCTCGATGTACGGGAACTGGATGGTGGGGGCGCCGAGTTGGGTGCCCGCCTGGTAGTAGTACGGGGTGTACGGCTCCAGGCCCTGGTCGGTGTAGGCGGAGAAGCCGGAGATCGTGTCGACCGAGTCCCAGATCTCGTCGTCGGTCGCGGTCGCCGCGTCCGCCGGGATCGTGTCGCAGTCGGACAGCAGGCTGTACTGCCAGAAGCCCCAGACGTAGTCGAGGACGACTGCCTCGTAGGCGCGGTCCAGGCCGCCGACGGTGTCGAAGGTGAGGCCGTTCTCGGCGGCGAACGCCGCGTACTTCTGCTCCAGCGGCTCCCGGCGCACCAGCGCCTCGCGCTGCACCGCGTCCAGCCGGTCGCGGCACTCCTGGGTGCCGACGCTCGCGAAGAAGCGGTCGTAGGCCGAGTCCTCGTCGTTCACGACGTCGTTGGGAGCGACGTACGCGACCACACCGTCCATGTCCCTCGGGTAGAAGCGCTCGTAGTACGTGGCGGTCATGCCGCCCTTCGAACCACCCGTGGAGATCCAGTTGTTGGTGTAGATCGGCTTCAACGCCTCGAAGATGCGGTGCTGGTCGCCGGCCGCCTGCCAGATGTCGAGCTTGGACCAGTCGGCCGGGTCGGGCCGGGACGGGGTGAAGAAGCGGTACTCCATGGAGACCTGGTTGCCGTCCACGATCTGGGTCGGCTCGCGGCGGCTGGGCGTCGTGGAGACGTTGTAGCCGCCGGTGTAGAAGACCGTCGGCCGGCTGACGTCCTTGTGCAGCACGGTGATCCGCTGCTGGAAGGTGCCGCGGTCCGGGTGGCGGTGGTCGACCGGCTGGGTGTAGTTCAGGACGAAGTAGCGGTACCCGGTGTACGGCTTCTCCTGGATCAGGCTCATGCCCGGTATCGCCAGAAGCCGGTCCTTGATGTCGGTGGCCTCCGGCTCGGCGGCGGTGGCCGCCCCAGCCGCGCTCAACGTGCCTATGAGCACCGTGAGCGCCAGCAGCCATCTGAGCGCCTTGCGCATGCGCACTCCCCTGGGAATCCGTGTGACAGATGTGCGCCGGAAGCTATCGGAGCAACTGCCTTCACACCAGGGGGGATTGAAGGGGCGTAAGGGCGTTCAGCACAGAATCCAGCCGGAACTCACCGAGCTCCGGCCGACCGAACCCTTCACCCACACGCACCGGTGCCCGGCGTGCACGGTCACCGGGCCCGCGTGGTACTTGTATCTGCCCTTGTCCACGACCGGACGGTTGCCGCGGGCCTGCACGCTGACGGACATCATGCGCTTGCCGCCGGACGTCTTGGGGAGGGTCATCGCGCAGACGTAGCCGCCCTGCCGGTAGACGTGCACGGTGCCGGTGGCGAAGGGCAGCGTCCGCACCTCGCGTCCGCCGCAGCTGCCCGCCGCCACGGCCTGGGCCTCGGCCGGTGCCACGAGGGCGAGCACCCCGGAGGCGGCCAGCACGGCCGCACCGAGCGCCAGCCGCCGCCGTATCGCACCACTGTCCACAGTCGTCCCCTCCCGTACCGCAGCTGCGCACCAGTCATGACCGTACTGATGTACGGACGCACGACATGTATCGGATGGTTGCACGGCCGTCATTGGCCCGGTCACCCACCCCGGACTACGTCACGTCAGGACATCGGAGCGGCCCGGGCGGTGACCGCCGTCAGGCCCTGACTCAGCGGGCCGCGCCCACCGGCTCCTCCGGTTCCTCGGCCTGGCCGATGAAGGTGCGCCACAGCTCGGCGTACCGTCCGCCACGGGCGAGGAGTTCGTCGTGGGTGCCGTCCTCGACGACCCGGCCGTGGTCCATGACCACCACCCGGTCGGCGCGGGCCGCGGTGGTCAGCCGGTGGGCGACCACAAGGGTTGTACGACGGCCCGCGAGGCGGTCGGTGGCCACGTTGACCTGTGCCTCCGTCGCCAGGTCCAGAGCCGCCGTCGCCTCGTCGAGGAGGAGAACGTCCGGGTCGACCAGCTCCGCGCGGGCCAGCGCGATCAGCTGGCGCTGGCCGGCCGAGAGGTTGCGGCCGCGCTCGGCCACCTCGTGGAGGTAGCCACCGTCCAGGGTGGCGATCATCTCGTGGGCGCCGACCGCCCGGGCCGCCGCCTCCACCTCGGCGTCGGTCGCGTCCGGGCGGCCGTAGGCGATGGCGTCCCGGACGGTCCCCGGGAAGAGGTACGGCTCCTGCGGGACCACCCCGAGCCGGTGCCGGTACGAGGTCAGGTCCAGGGCACGCAGATCCGTGCCGTCGACCGTCACCCGGCCGCCCGTCGGGTCGTAGAACCGCGCGACCAGCTTGACGAGGGTCGACTTGCCGGCGCCGGTCTCGCCGACGAAGGCGACCGTCTGCCCGGCGGGAATCGTCAGGTCGATGCCGCCCAGGGCCGCATCGCCCTCGTCGGCGGCCCCGTACGCGAAGTGCACGTCCTCGAAGGCGATCTCGCCTCGGAGTTCGGGCACCTCCAGCGGCTGGTCCGCCGCCCGCGTCGACGTCTGCTCGCGGAGCAGTTCCTGGATACGGCCGAGGGAGACGGTCGCCTGCTGGTAGCCGTCGAAGACCTGGGAGAGCTGCTGGACGGGCGCGAAGAACAGGTCGATGTAGAGGAGATACGCGACCAGGGCACCGGTGGTGAGCGTCGCCGCCTCCACCCGGTGCGCGCCCGCCATCAGCACGCTCGCCGCGGCCACCGACGACAGCAGCTGGACGAACGGGAAGTAGACCGATATCAGCCACTGGCCCCGGATGCGGGCGCGGCGGTAGCTCTCGCTGCGCTCCGCGTACCGCCGGGAGCCGTCGCGCTCGCGCCGGAAGGCCTGCACGATCCTGAGCCCCGACACCGACTCCTGAAGGTCGGCGTTGACCACCGACACCCGCTCACGGGCGAGTTCGTACGCCTTCACGCTGGCCCGGCGGAAGAAGAAGGTCGCGACGATCAGCGGGGGCAGGGTGGTGAAGACGACCAGGGCGAGCTGTACGTCGATCACCAGCAGGGCGACCATGATGCCGAAGAAGGTGACGACGGAGACGAAGGCGGTGACCAGTCCGGTCTGGAGGAACGTCGAGAGGGCGTCGACGTCGGTCGTCATCCTCGTCATGATCCGGCCGGTCAACTCCCGCTCGTAGTAGTCGAGTCCG
Source organism: Streptomyces sp. NPDC005866 (assembly GCF_040629895.1). Classification (NCBI taxonomy): domain Bacteria; kingdom Bacillati; phylum Actinomycetota; class Actinomycetes; order Kitasatosporales; family Streptomycetaceae; genus Streptomyces; species Streptomyces sp. NPDC005866. The sequence goes on along the minus strand of NZ_JBEXWP010000002.1, from coordinate 307,888 downwards.
AGCCGCTGGAGCTGGGCGAAGATCTTCAGCCGGAGGGCGTAGAGGACCCGCTCGCCGGTACGGCCGGTCATCTTGGTCTCGCCGATCTGGGCCGCCCACTGGGCGAGCACCGCGACCAGCCCCAGCAGCGAGGCCGCCCAGACCGCGCCGAGCGCCATCCTGGTGACGCCCTGGTCGATGCCGTGCCGGATCAGCACCGGGAGGAGCAGGCCCATGCCGGCGTCCACGGCGACCAGCGCGAGGCTGACGAGGAGCGGGCGCCCGAAGCCGCGCAGCAGCCGGCGCAGACCGTAGGAGTCCTCGGGGCGTACGGCCCGGGCCTCGTCGATATCGGGGATGTCGGTGGCCGGCGGCAGCGCGTCGACCTGGGCGAGGAGTTCGGGGGTGGCCGGGGTGCCGGAGAGAGCGGGGTCCCTGGGTGTACGGTCACCGGTCCACAGGCGCGGGGTCACGCCTCGCTCGGCGTCGAACTCCGCGTCCAGTTCGTCCCGTACGGACGTGTCCTCGTGCGGGACGGCGGGGAGGGCGTGGCCCGGGGAGACGCCGCCCAGCTCGTCGGGGTCGGTGAGCAGCCGCCGGTAGAGGGCGGACCGCTCCTGGAGCTCCTCGTGGGTGCCGATGTCGGCGAGCCGGCCGCCGTCGAGGACGGCGATGCGGTCGGCGAGGTTGAGGGTCGAGCGGCGGTGGGCGATGAGGAGGGTCGTCCGGTCCCGCATCACGTGTCTGAGCGCCTCGTGGATCTCGTGCTCCACGCGGGCGTCGACCGCCGATGTGGCGTCGTCGAGGACGAGCAGGCGGGGGTCGGTGAGCAGGGCGCGGGCGAGCGCGACGCGCTGGCGCTGGCCGCCGGAGAGGGTGAGGCCGTGCTCGCCGACCTTGGTGTCGTAGCCCTCGGGCAGCTCGGCGACGAAACGGTCGGCCTGGGCGGCGCGGGCGGCTACGTGAATCTCTTCGTCGGTCGCGTCGGGGCGGCCGTAGGCGATGTTGTTGCGGACCGTGTCGGAGAACAGGAAGGAGTCCTCCGGGACCAGGCCGATGGCCGCCCGCAGCGAGTCGAAGGTCAGCTCCCGGACGTCGTGGCCGCCGATCAGGACGGCGCCGTGGGTGACGTCGTAGAAGCGCGGCAGGAGCAGGGAGACCGTGGACTTGCCGGAGCCGGAGGAGCCGACGACGGCGAGGGTCTCGCCGGGGCGTATCTCGAAGCTCAGCCCCTTCAGGACCGGTCTGGCTTTGCCGGGGGCGCGGTCGTACGCGAAGGACACGTCGTCGAACTCGACGGTCGCGGGCGCGTCGGCGGGAAGGGTCTTCGTGCCCTCCCGCAGGGTCGGCTCGGTGTCGATCAGCTCCAGGACGCGTTCGGTGCCGGCGCGTGCCTGCTGGCCGACGGTGAGGACCACGGCGAGCATCCGGACCGGGCCGACCAGCTGGGCGAGGTAGGAGGAGAAGGCGACGAACGTGCCGAGGGTGATGTGGCCGCGGACGGCCAGCCAGCCGCCGAGCGCCAGCATGGCGACCTGGCCGAGGGCCGGGACGGACTGCAGGGCCGGGGTGAACCTGCTGTTCAGCCGTATGGTGCGCAGCCGCCCCGCGAACAGCTTCCGTCCGACCTCCCGGAGCTTGCCGGTCTCCTGTTCCTCCTGCCCGAAGCCCTTCACCACGCGAACGCCGCTCACGGCACCGTCGACCACGCCGGCGACGGCGGCGGCCTGGGCCTGGGCGTACCAGGTGGCGGGGTGGAGCTTGCTGCGGCTGTGCTTGGCGATCCAGTACAGGGCCGGGGCGACGGCGAGGGCGACCAGGGTCAGCGGCAGCGACAGCCAGGCCATGATCCCGAGGGAGATCAGGAAGAGCAGGACGTTGCCGATGGTCATCGGCAGCATGAAGAGCAGGCCCTGGATCAGCTGGAGGTCGCTGGTGGCCCGGCCGACGACCTGGCCGGTGGACAGCTCGTCCTGCTGCCGTCCGTCGAGCCGGGTGATGGTGTCGTACATCTCGGTCCGCAGGTCGTGCTGGACGTCGAGGGCGAGGCGGCCGCCGTAGTAGCGGCGGACATAGGTGGCCGCGTAGACGAGTACGGCGGCGCCGATCATGGCTCCGACCCAGGGCCCCATGGCACGGCTGTGATCACCGATGACGTCATCGATGATCACCTTGGTGATCAGCGGTACGACGGCCAGCACGGCCATACCGGCCAGCGAGGATCCCAGCGCGAGTACGACGTCCCCTGGATGCCGCCAGGCATACCCCGCCAGCCTGCTGGCCCAGCCCTGCCGCTCCCCCTGTTGCGCTGCCACGCGGCCGCCCTCCGTTCGCCCTGGTCTTCCGCATGACCACAACACGGACGGAACCGGATTTCATCCCTCCGCAATAAACCTCGGTCGGGGGGACCAGGGGGCTCGGTCCGTAGACCTGGTCCGCCGCTCCGGCCGGCGGGGCTTGACCTCAAGCAAGGTCGAGTTTCTACGGTCGGTGGTGTCGATCCGCACAGAGGGAGGAATCCGGCCGTGGAGTACTCGTACAGCGATGCCGAACTGATGCGCCAGCCCATCGGTTACTGGAGCTGGGCCGCCTACAAGGCCGTCGTCACCCGCGCCCGGGCCGCCCTCGCGGAGGTCGGCACCTCCCAGCCGCAGTGGTGGATCCTGGCCCAGGTCGCCGGGGCCGACGGCGCCAGGACGCGCGCGGAGGTGTCCCGTATCCTGCGGGGCTACCTCGACTCGGGCCCGGAAGTCCTTGAGGAGGAGATCGACAGCACCATCGTCCACGGCTGGATCACCGAGGACACCGGAGGCGTCCTGAACCTCACGGATGAGGGCCGCACCTTCTACGGCAAGGCCGCGGCCGTCCAGGCCGGGCTGGAGGCGGAGCGCCGGGCGGGCATCTCCGACGAGGAGTACCTGATCACCCTCAAGGTGCTGCAGCGCTTCATCCACAACACGGGCGGGAGCGCCTGGCACCATTAGGGGATCTCCGCCGTTTCTCCTCCGTTCGCGGAATCGCGATCACGGCCTGCCCCCGGGCGGATCCACACGGAGCGGTTCAGCGCGCTCGCCGCCATCAAACCCGGCGTCACCCCCACCGCCGCGGTCCGGCCGCACCAGCCGTCCGGTCCTCCGGGCCCCGGCCCCTTTGTCACCTTCGCCCGCAGTGACATCCCCACCCCGTGGTCACCCGCCCACGCCTCACTCCTCGAACTCGCCGAAGCCTGCGACAAACCCACCCGCTGATCGTGCCGCACCGGCGTCTGCCACACCTGTGTCACCCCCCGGTGACAGGCGGCGTCGTCTACACCGCCCCGCCCCTCGCCCCCCGAGCCCGGCACTGTCCTCGTCTGCTGCGGCACACCCGCCACCGACGCCGTCCCAGGTCTCTGAGAGGGCTCGCGCCTCCGTAACGACTCGTCAAACCCTCCCCCGCCCGTACAACCATTCGTGCGAACTCGCGAGTCAATTCGGGCATGACTCAACGGATATCCAGACGCGCCAGGGTGCTGGCGGCAGTCGTTGGCGGGGCCGCGTTCACCGCGGGGGTGGCCGCGCCCGCCTCGGCAGCCGCTCCCACCGTCAGCTGTACGTCCGCCAAGGCGGGCCTGGCAGCGAAGCTGAAGAAGGACATCACCGCCGCGATGGCGAACCGCAAGGGGACCATCGCCGTCGGACTCTACGACCGGTCCACGAAGACGACTTGCACGCTTCGCGCCACCACGCACTACGACTCGGCCAGCACCGTCAAGGTGACCGTGCTGGCCACGCTGCTGTGGGACGCCAAGAAGCACAACCGCTACCTCACGACCACCGAGCAGTCCCTCACCAAGGCCATGATCACCAAGTCGGACAACAACGCGACCACCAAACTGTGGAAGCAGTTGGGCCTGACGAAGATCAAGGGATTCCTGAGCGCCGCCGGGATGACCCAGACCACCCCGGGCGCCAACGGATACTGGGGCCTCACCCAGATCGACGTGCACGACGAGCAGCGACTGCTCACCATGATCACCGCCAAGAACACGGTACTGAGCGACAACTCACGGGCGTACATCCAGAAGCTGATGGGGCAGGTCATCTCGTCCCAGCGCTGGGGCACCCCGTACGGCGTCCCCTCCGGGGTCTCCGTGCACGTCAAGAACGGCTGGCTGCAGCGCTCGACGCACGGCTGGCGGGTGCACAGCCTCGGCACCTTCAAGGGCGGCGGCCACGACTACATGATGACGGTGCTGACTCACGACAACAGCACCATGAACTACGGAATCACCACAATCCAGGGCATCGCAAAGGCCATTCACAGGGACCTGGCCGCGAGCTGAACCCCGGCCTGACCCTGGCCTGCCGTGAGCTGACCTTTCATGAGCGGGTCTCCCGCCCTGCACCGATCCGCCTTACGGTGACGGCCATGCGCCTGCGAACCGTACTCGCCACCGTCACCGCCGGCCTGGCGGCGGCCAGCTGTCTGTCCGCCGCCGGGTCCGCCGCCGCGTCGGCCAAGCCTGCCCCGGTCAACGCCTGTTCGTCCGCGGTTTCCATCGACGGCTTCTCCGACGCCCTCGACAAGACGACGTACAACAGCACCTTCGTCGGCAACTTCTCGGCCCTCGCCGTGGACGGCCACGGATCCCTGGCCGCCCTCTCCGACCGGTCCTCGCTCTTCGACCTCGACGCGAAGACACTCGCACCGAAGAAGGTCGTCCAGCTCGCCGACGAGAACGGCGCCGCGCTCGACTCCGAGGGCCTGGTCGTGGACCGCGACGGCACCCGGCTCATCACCTCCGAGACCGAGCCGTCGATCCGCCGCTACTCGGTGGACGGCAAGATCCTCGACCGGCTCCCCGTGCCGTCGTCCCTGCTCGTGTCCCCCGCCGGCCGCGCCACCACCAACCAGACCTTCGAGGGCCTGACCCTCCTCAACGGCGGCCGCACCCTGCTCGCCTCCATGGAGTACGCCGTCTCCGGCGACACCGCCGGGATCGTCCGCTTCCAGACCTGGCAGCGGACCAAGGACAACCACTTCAAGCCGTCGGCCCAGTACGCCTACCGCACCGACGCCCCGATCCTCGGCGTCCCCGAGGTGCAGGCGCTCCCCGACGGCCGCCTGCTCGTCCTGGAGCGCGGCTTCACCTCCGGCGTCGGCAACACCGTCCGCCTCTTCCTGGCCGACCCGCGGCACGCCACGGACACCAGCGGCATCGGGAACCTCACCGGACAGGCCGGCGTCCGGCTGGTCAGTAAGACCCTGCTCACGGACATCGCCGACTGCCCGTCCCTGGGCGCCACGGCCAAGCAGCCGCAGCCCAACCCGCTCCTCGACAACATCGAAAGCATGGTGGTCACGGGCCGCTCGAAGGGCGCGTACAAGGTCCTCCTGGTCAGCGACGACAACCAGAACGCGGCCCAGACGACGCGGTTCTACCGGCTGTCGGTCCGGGTGCGCTGACGCCGGCACGCCCGTGGAGGGCGGCCGTACCGGCCGCCCTCTTACCCGCGCCCCACCCACCCACAGCCTGCGCCCAGGATCGGCACAGCCCTCACCCATCGGCCGTCGGCATGGTGGGCTGGTGACATCTGCCACCGATCCCATTCCCCCCACGACCGTGTCCCCCGACTGGGCCCCGCCCACGGCGACCCCCGCGGCTCCCCTGCCGGACAGGGCACCGCGCTGGTCGCTCCCCGCGTTGATCGCGATCCTGATCCTGGCGGCGGTGCTCTACTCCTGGAACCTCTCCGGTTCCAGCATGAACACCTTCTACAGCGGCGCCATCTGGGCCGGTACGAAGAGCTGGAAGGCCTGGTTCTTCGGTTCGCTGGACCCGGGCAACTTCCTGACCGTCGACAAACCGCCGTTCGCGCTCATGGTCATGGGCCTGTCGTGCCGCGTCTTCGGCTTCGGCACCTGGCAGATGATGGCCCCGCAGGTCGCGGCCGGTCTCGCCACGATCTGGATCCTGCACACCAACGTGAAGCGGGTGTGGGGCCACGCCGCGGCGGCCGTCGCCGCCCTGGTCCTCGCGCTGACCCCGATCACCGTCGCGATCAACCGCGACAACAACCCCGACACGATCCTGGTCTTCCTCATGGTGGCGGGCGCGGCGCTCGCGTTCCGCGCCACCCGTGACGAGAAGCTGCTCCCGCTGCTCGGTTCGGCGGCCTGCTTCGGCCTCGCCTTCAACACCAAGCTGCTCGCGGGCTGGATCGCGCTCCCGGCCGTCTTCGCGCTCTACCTGTACGCGTCGAAGGCACCCTGGGTGAAGCGGATCGTCAACCTGGCGCTGGCCGCGGTCGTGCTGGCCGTCTCCAGCTTCTGGTGGGCGATCGCCGTCTCCCTCGTCCCGGCCTCCGACCGCCCGTACATCGGCGGCTCGACGGACGGTTCGGCATGGGACCTGATCATGGGGTACGACGGTCTCGGCCGCGTCTTGGGCGGTGAGGGCAACGGCGCCGGAGGCGGTGGCGGTGGCGGAGGCGGCGGTTTCTCCGGTTCCGCCGGTCTCGGCCGGATGTTCAACGACATCCTCGGCGGCCAGATCTCCTGGCTGCTGCCCTTCTCCGCGATCGCCCTGATCGGCGGATTGGTGCTGTGCGGCCGCGCCCCGCGCACCGACCTCCGCCGGATGGCGCTGGTCCTGTGGGGCGGCTGGACCCTGCTGCACTACGTGATCTTCGCCACCGCGCAGGGCACCATGCACCCGTACTACACGACCGCGCTGGCCCCCGGTATCGCGGCGCTGTGCGGCGGCGGTGGGCTGATGCTGCTGCACGCGTTCCGCACCGACAAGCGATGGTTGTGGGTCCTCCCCCTCGCCTTCGGCATCACCGGCATCTGGGCGATCGTCCTCCTGCGCCGGGCCTCCGGCTGGAACACGTGGCTGTGGCCGACGATCGGCGTCCTGACGGTCGCCGGCATCGTGGGCATGCTGGTCTTCCTCCCCCACTCTCGGCTTCGCTCGAGCGGGGGGACCCCCATCGGCAACCGGGCCCGGCTGCTGACGGCCTCGGTGGCGACGGCCGTGATCGCGGCGCTGGCCGGTCCGACGGCGTACGCGGCGGCGGACCCGTTCGGCGGTTCGAGCGGCGGCGGCATGGGCGGTACGAACCCGACGGCCGGCCCCTCGACGGGCAGCGGCGGCTTCGGCGGCGGTCCCGGCGGTGGCGGCGGCAACCGGGGCGGCTTCCCGGGTGGCGGCCAGGACGGCGAGAACGCCGAGGCCGGCGGCGCGATGGGCGGCGGCTTCCCCGGCGGCACGAACGGCGAGGCGCCCGGCGGTACCCAGCAGGGCGGTGGCTTCCCCGGCGGCACGAGCGGTGAGATGCCGGGCGGCGGCACCGGCGGTACCGGCGAGGCGGGCAGCGGCACCGGTCAACGCGGCGGCTTCGGCGGCGGAGGCGGCATGGGGGGTGACGTGAGCAGCGACCTGATCGCCTACCTCAAGAAGCACATGGACGGCGCCACTTGGCTGCTGGCCGTCTCCAACTCCCAGTCCGCGTCCCAGATCGAACTGAGCTCCGAGGAGCCCGTGATCTCGATGTGGGGCTTCACCGGATCCGACAAGGCGATGACCGTCGCCAAGCTGAAGGAACTGGTGAAGGCGGGCAAGCTGCACTACATCCAGCTCGGCGGCGGCGGAATGGGCGGCAACAGCACGCTCAACTCCGAGGTGACCAGCTGGGTGCAGAAGAACGGGACGGCGGTGAAGGAGAGCGCGTACAGCAAGTCCACGACGGAGAGCTCGACCTCCAACTCCAAGTCCTCGTCGTCCTCGTCGTCCTCGTCGTCCTCCTCGACGCTCTACCGACTGGACCCCTCGGACGTCAGCTGACGTGACCCCGTGTCCGTGTGATCGCCCAGGAGCATGGGGGCGCCCCGGCAGTTCCGCCGGGGCGTCCCCAACTCCCCTTTCCGCAGAGCCCCGTGAAGCTTCGTACCTGGTCCCTCGCCGCCGCGCTCGCCCTGACCGCCCTCGTCGCGCCCGCGCAGAGCGCCTCCGCGCATGCGTCCGCCGCCCCCTCATGTCCCGACGGCTCGGTGTGCTTCTGGAGCGGGGAGGGCTTCGGCGGCAACTACTGGGATTGACATCCTCGCCCTCTCAAAAGAGGGGGATTCCAACCCAGGTGAGTTGAGGTTCACGGGCGCTCGAACGGCTGGTGGCCGTTGTCACCCCTCCGGCACCGACTGTACGCCGGGGGCGGGGGATCCCGCCCTGTCCTGCCGCGACGTTGATGCTTGCGTTCTCATCCGCGTTGCAGGTGAACCCGCAGGACACACAGACGAAGTCGGCTTGGCTCTTGCGCGACTTCTTCTCGATCCACCCGCAGGCGGAGCACCGCTTCCCCTGCCACGCTACGCGGGAGCGGGCATTCACCCCCGCCAACTGGTCCCGACCGAGAAGCGCGGTCTTCAACGGCGACTGGCGCTCCCGGTACCTCGGCGACTTCGGCGGCCGCATGGACGGGGTGGGCGCCGGCGGCTGCTGAACCGGTCGGGGTCCCTCGGCCCGGCACCTGGTGAGCCGGGCCGTACGTCCGCGCTCACCAGGTCGGGACGAACCCGCCGTCGATCCGCAGGTCGCTGCCGAGGATGTTGGCGGCACGGTCACCGGCCAGGAACACAACCAGATCGGCGATCTCCCGCGGCCGTGAGAAGCGGCCGCTGGCGGTCGCCGCCGCGGCCTGTGCCATAACCTCGTCGGGGCGCAGTCCCCCCGCGGCCGAGACGGTGTCGGCGACGCCCCCGCCGCCGAGCCACAGGTCCGTCTCGACAGGCCCGGGGCTGACGCTGTTGACGCGCACGCCCCGGGGCCCGAACTCCTTCGACAGCGCCTTCGAGAAGTTGACCAGCGCCGCCTTGGCCGCGCTGTAGTCGACCACCAGCGGATCCGGCAGCTCGGCGTTCACCGAGCCGATGTTCACGATGGAGCCGCGGCCGGCCTCCAGCATGCGCGGCAGCACCGCCCGGGTGACCGCGAGCGTGGCGAAAAGGTTGACCTCGAACGTCTGCCGCCACTCGGCGTCGCTCACCCCGAGGAAGCCGCCCGGCCGGGCCGGGGCTGCACCCACGTTGTTGACCAGGATGTCGACGCGGGGGCCTGCCGCGTCCACCAGGCGCTCCGCGCTGTCCGGCGTGGTCAGGTCGAGCCCGACCCAGCGGGCGCCGCCCGCCTTCACCAACCCGTCGAGCCCGGGCGACGAGGTGCGTGCCACCGCGACCACGTTGGCCCCAGCCGCCACCAGCGCCTCGGCCACGGCCAGGCCGATGCCCTTGCTCGCGCCGGTGACCACGGCCGTCCTGTCCTGCAGTTCTCCCGTCATGGACCCGCTCCTCGTTCCGCTCGGTCCTACCACTCCCACCAGCCTCCCCTCCGGAGTGCGGGAGCGCCTCCGCCGGACGGGTACTCAGCCCAGATGCGTCGGCGCGAACATCCTCAGCAGGGCCGGGAGCACCACAACCGAGGGGCCGGGCGCGGAAAGGGCCTTCGCCAGGTCCGTCTCCAGCGTCGCGGGGGTCGTACGGACTCCCGGCACCCCGAAGGACTCGGCGAGCGCCACATAGTCGGGGCGGGCCAGTTCCGTCGCCGTGGCCTGGCCGAAGGCGCCGGTCATGTACTCGCGCAGGATGCCGTAGCCGCCGTCGTCCACGATCAGCCAGGTGACCGGGAGGCCGTGCTGCCTCGCCGTCGCCAGTTCCGCGACGGAGTAGAGGGCTCCGCCGTCGCCCGACACGGCGAGGACCGGGCGGGTCGGGTCGGCGGCGGCCGCGCCGAGCGCAGCCGGGAAGCCGTAGCCGAGGCCGCCGGCGCCCTGGGCGGAGTGCATGAGGTTCGGGGCCTGGGCGTCGAACGCCGACCATGCCCAGTAGGACAGGATCGTCATGTCCCAGAAGGAGGGGGAGCCCGGCGGGAGGGCCCGGCGGACCGACGCCAACACGTCCTGTTCCAGGGTGAGTTCCTGGGACGCGATGCGCTCCGAGACCCGGGAGAGCAGGTCTCGTACCCGGTCGGCGGCCTGGTCGTCCGCGCGTTCGGTGACCGTCTCCAGCAGGGCCTGGAGCGCGAGCCGGGCGTCCGCGTGGATGCCGAGTGCCGGTTGGTTGGACTCCAGCTTGCCGAGGTCAGCCTCGATCTGGACGACCCGGCCCCGCGGCTTGAACGTGTGGTAATTGGAAGAGAGTTCGCCCAGGCCCGAGCCCACGACCAGGAGGACGTCCGCGTCCTCCAGGAAGTCCGTGGTGTGGCGGTCCTCCAGCCAGGACTGGAGGGAGAGCGGGTGGTTCCAGGGGAAGGCGCCCTTGCCGCCGAAGGTGGTGACGACCGGGGCGTTCAGCTTCTCGGCCAGCTGCCTCAGCTTGCCCGACGCGTCCGCCCGTACCACTCCCCCGCCCGCGATGATCGCCGGGCGGGCCGCGCGCGACAGCAAGTCGGCTGCCACCGCCGTCAGTTCGGGGCGCGGCGGCAGCTCCTCCGGGGTGGCGTCCATGGCCGTCACCACGGGGACCGGGGTCGGTGCGAGGAGGACGTCCTGCGGGATCTCCACCCACACCGGGCCGTGCGGAGCCGCCAGCGCCGACTTCCAGGCCGCCGCGATCGCCGAGGGGATCTGCGACTGGGTGCGGACGGTGTGGACCGACTTCACCACGCCCCGGAAGGAGGCCGCCTGGTCCGGGAGTTCGTGGAGATAGCCGTGGCGGCCGCCGCCGAGGCCGGCCGTGGGGATCTGGCTGCTGATCGCCAGTACGGGAGCGGAGGCCGCGGCCGCCTCCTGGAGCGCGGCCAGCGACATCAGCGCGCCCGGGCCCGTGGACAGCAGCAGCGGGGCCGCCTCGCCGGTGATCCTGCCGTACGCGTCCGCCGCGAAGCCCGCGTTGTTCTCCACGCGCAGGCCGACATAGCGCAGGGACGAGCGGCGCAGGGCGTCGAACATGCCGAGGGCGTGCTGGCCGGGCAGGCCGAAGACCGTCGTCGCGCCGAGCCCGGCCAGCGTCTCCACGACCAGGTCTCCGCCGTTGCGTCCGGCGGGAGGGTTCAGTGCGGCGGCGGTCTGCGCCTCCGTCGGGCGAAGCACCAGGTCGTGGTCGTGGGTCACTTCGAACGAGCCTCGGCAATCTGTCGGGTCATGATCGTGGTCAGTTCGTACGCCGTGTGCGAGGCCGCCACCGAGGTGATCTCCGCGTGGTCGTAAGCGGGTGCCACCTCGACGACGTCCGCCGACACCAGGTTGCAGGAGGAGAGCCCGCGGAGGATCTCCAGCAGCTCCCTGGACGTCATACCACCGGCTTCGGGCGTGCCGGTGCCGGGGGCGTGGGCGGGGTCCAGGCAGTCGATGTCGATCGAGATGTACAGCGGGCGGTCGCCGATGCGCTGGCGCAGCTGGTCGGCCACCTCGTCGGCGCCCCGGCGGTAGATGTCCGCCGAGGTCACGATGCCGAAGCCCATCTTCTCGTCGTCGGTCAGGTCCTGCTTGCCGTACAGCGGGCCGCGGGTGCCGACGTGGGAGAGGGCCGAGGTGTCGAGGATGCCCTCCTCGACCGCCCGGCGGAACGGGGTGCCGTGCGTGTACTCGGCGCCGAAGTAGGTGTCCCAGGTGTCGAGATGGGCGTCGAAGTGGAGGAGGGCGACCGGGCCGTGCTTCTTGGCGACGCTGCGCAGCAGCGGCAGCGCGATGGTGTGGTCGCCGCCCAGGGTCATCAGCCGGGCGCCGGTGCCGAGCAGGTCGTCGGCGGCGGCCTCGATGGTGTCCACGGCCTCGTTGATGTTGAACGGGTTCACGGCGATGTCGCCGCCGTCCGCGACCTGGGCGAGGGCGAAGGGGGACGCGTCCTGCGCGGGGTTGTAGGGGCGCAGCAGCCGGGACGCCTCGCGGATGGCGTTGCCGCCGAAGCGGGCGCCCGGCCGGTACGAGACACCCGAGTCGAACGGCACGCCCACGACGGCGACATCGGCGGTGCCGACCTCGTCGAGGCGGGGCAGCCGGGCGAAGGTCGCGGGACCGGCGTACCGCGGGACGCGGGAGGAGTCGACGGGGCCGCGGGGCGTCTCGTTGCTGCTCATGGGGTGATGCCTTCTTTCCTACGCTTTGACGCGTATGTACTGCTTCTGTCTACGACTTTACTGGGCGGCCGAGACCGCTTCGGACGCGAGTTCGGGAGCGCCGCGGCCCGCGAGCCGTTCGCGCCAGTTGGCCAGCACGGTCGCGTCGGTCGGCTTCGTCGCCAGCGAGACGGCGACATAGGCGGCAAGGGAGGACAGGAGGCCGTAGTAGACCGGCTCGTTGGCGAGGACGCCGTAGCCCGCCATCAGGCCGATCACCGCGAGGCCGCCGACGGTCACGGAGGCGAGGGCGCCCTGCACCGTGCCGCGCTTCCACAGCAGTCCGCCGAGGATCGGCACGAGGAGGCCGCCGACGAGCAGGTTGTATGCGACGGTCAGCGCCTCCACGACGTTGTTCAGCGCGATCGCCGTGCCGATCACCCCGACGCCCATGATCAGGATGAAGGCGCGGTTGCCCCGCACCTCGTCATGGTCACCGGACCCGGCCCGCCCGCGCAGCCGCGACCAGATGTCGTTGTTGGCGACGGTCGCGCAGGCGATCAGCGCGCCGGAGGACGTCGACATCACGGCGGCCAGCGCTGCCGCCAGCACCAACCCCCTCACCCCGATGGGGAGTTCGTCCTTGACGATGGTCGCGAAGGCGTCGTCCGGGCTGCCCAGCTTCGGATACAGCACCTTGGCGGCCGTACCGATCACGGCACCGGCGAGGGCGTACACGAGGCAGTAGGTGCCGGCGACCGTGCCGCCCCACTTCGCCGTCCGGTCGTTGCGGGCCGTGAACACGCGCTGCCAGATGTCCTGCCCGATGAGCATGCCGAACGTGTAGATCAGCACGTATGTGAAGATCGTCTCGCCGCCGATGCCCAGCGGGTCGAAGTAGGCCGTCGGCAGTTTGGCCTTCATCTCGGAGAAGCCACCCGCCTTGACCACCGCGATGGGCAGGAGCAGAAGCAGTACGCCGATCGTCTTCACCACGAACTGCACCATGTCCGTCAGGGTGATCGACCACATGCCGCCGAGCGTCGAGTAGGCGACGACGATCGAGCCGCCGAGGACGATCGCGACCGTCCGGTTCATGTCGAAGAGGACGTCGAAGATGGTGGCGTACGCGATGGTCGAGGTGACGGCGAGCATGAGCGTGTACGCCCACATCACGACGCCCGAGATCACGCCGGCCCGGCCGCCGTACCGCAGGTCCAGCATCTCGGAGACCGTGTACACCTTGAGGCGGGCGATCCGGGCCGAGAAGAAGACCGACAGGGCCAGCAGCCCGAGGCCGATGGTGAAGACCATCCAGGCGCCGGAGAGACCGTACTGGTAGCCGAGGCCCACGCCACCGATGGTGGACGCGCCGCCGAGGACGATCGCGGCCATGGTGCCGGAGTACATGGCGGGGCCGAGCCGGCGCCCGGCCACCAGGAACTCGCTCTTCGACCTGGCGCGGCGCATGCCCCACCAGCCCATCGCCAGCATGCCGGCGAGATAGAGGACGATCACGCTGTAGTCGACGGCCATGGGGCCTCCCTCACTGAACCTCACTGGAACCCGACTGGAACAAACGGAGTCGCCGACGGGTGACGGTCACCGACATTAGGTGGCTGAAAAGCGGCTGCGAAGTGTACGTTTCATCCATTCGAGCCCAACGGGATGGAGGGATCGCACACCATGCCGGACCCCGCTGTTCCCCCCACGCCCCCTGTGCCCCTGGCGGCCCTCCTGGCCCGTGAGGACCTCGCCCTGCGCCAGATCGCCGGGCCGTCCGACCCATCCCTGGTCGTCCACTGGGTGCACACCTCGGAGATGGCCGACCCGTACCCCTATCTGCTGGGCGGGGAACTGCTGCTGACGGCCGGGGTGCACATCCCGGAGGCGGCGGGTTCGGGCACGTACTTCGACGACTACGTGTCACGGATCGTGGCGGCGGGCGGCGCCGCTCTCGGCTTCGGGGTGGCCCCGGTGCACGACACGGTCCCGCGCGGCCTGGTCGCGGCCTGCGAGGCGTACGACCTCCCGCTGGTGGAGGTCCCGCCGCAGACCACCTTCTCCGCCGTCGCCCGCGCGGTCTGGCAGCTGATGGCCCAGGCCCGCCTCGCGGAACTGCGCCGGGTCACGGAGGCCCAGCAGAGCCTCGCGGCCGCCGCCTCCCGCCCCGACCCGGTCCCCTCGGTGCTGCGCCAGCTGGCGACCCGGCTCGGCGGCTGGGCGGCGCTGTACGGTCCGGAGGGCACGGAGATCGCCTCGGCGGGCCGAACCGGGGAGCCGGTACGCGCGTCCCTGGCCGAGCTCGCGGGCGTCGTACGGCCGTCAGGCCCCGGAACACCCACCTCGGCCACCCACGCCACCGCCGGCACCCACCTCGCCGCCTACGCCCTCGGCACCGGCCAGGGCTTCGCCCTCGGCGTCGCCACCCCGGGCCGCGAACCCGGCGACCACACGATCGCCTCGGTGGCGGCGGTCCTGCTGACCCTGCTCACCGGCGAGCACCAGAGCGCGGCGGGCACGGCCCGCTCCTCCGCGCTGGTACGGCTGCTGCTGGGCGCTCGCCCGTCGGACGTGGCGCCACTCCTGGGCGAGGGACGCTGGCTGGTCGTGCACGCCCGCCCGGAGGCCCAGGGGGCACCGGAAGCGGTCGCCGCCTCCGCGCTCGGCGCGGCCCTCGGGTCCGCGCTGCTCGACCTGGGGCCCGATGTCGTACGACTCCTCGTCCCCGCGAACCGGGAACCCGAGCCGCAGCCGGGCTGGACGCTCGGGGTGAGCTCGGCCGTCGAGCCGCCCGAGTGGGCCGCCGCCGACACCCAGGCCGCCCGCGCGCTGGCCCGCGCCCGCGCCACGCGCGCCACGCTGGTCCGGCACGGCGCCCGCCCCGGCCTCGACGAACTGGTCCCCAGGGGCGAGGCGCGAGCGCACGCCCGCGCCCTGCTTGCGCCCCTCGCCGCACAGCCCGCCCTCGCCGAGACGCTGCGCACCTGGCTGTCCCTGCACGGCAGTTGGGACCGTACGGCGGTGGCGCTGTCCGTCCACCGCAACACCGTGCGGCAGCGCATCGCCCGCTGCGCGGCGCTCCTCGGCGCCGAACTCGACGACCCGGACGTACGGATGGAGCTGTGGTTCGCGCTCCGACAGGACTGAGTGACCCACGTCCCAGCGGGCGATACGCAGGGGAATCGCACCGCGCCCTGCCTCACAATGGAGCCATGCCGATACCCGGGACACCCAGCCGCGCCGAGCTCGTCGAGCACCTTGTGAAGACCCGTATCGCGGGCGATGTCGCCACGCCCCGCGAGAACAACCTGCTCCACTACCGCAAGCTGGCCAACGGCGAGCGCAACTGGTGGCTGGGACTGGAACTCGGCGACCGCTGGACCGACGAGCAGGACGTGCTGGCCGTGATGGCCGAGCGGGTCGGGGTGAACGACGATCCCGAGTACCGGTACGGCCAGGACACCATCGACCCCGAGCTGACCGTGGACGGCCTGAACCGGCTGGCGGCGCGGCTGCGCAAGGCTGCCGAGGGACAGCAGCGGGTGCTGTTCGCGACCGGTCACCCGGGCGGCCTGCTGGACGTGCACCGGGCGACGGCGGCCGCGCTGCGCGCCGCCGGCTGCGAGATCGTGGTCATCCCGGACGGGCTGCAGACGGAGGAGGGCTACGTCATGCAGTTCGCGGACGTGGCCGTCCTGGAGCACGGGGCGACGCTGTGGCACACCCACTCCGGTGAGCCGATGAAGGCCATTCTGGCCGGGCTTGAGCGCGAGGAGCGGCCGCTGCCCGAACTGGTCGTCGCCGACCACGGCTGGGCCGGCTACGCGGCGGAGGTGGGCCTGGACTCCGTCGGATACGCCGACTGCAACGACCCGGCGCTGTTCCTCGCCGAGGCGGAGGGCACCCTCCAGGTGGCCGTCCCGCTCGACGACCATGTGCTCAGCCCGCGTTACTACGACCCGGTGACCGCGTACCTGCTGGCGGAGGCGGGACTGGCGTAACAGGGCCGGACAGGGCGAGGTGCGGCCCCCGGAGAGGGAACCGCACCTCGTGGCCTGGTCCTAGATCCTGAATCCTGTCTGTTGACGCCTGGTCGGTGGCTCAGAACCCGCCGAAGCCGCCGAATCCGCCGAAGCCGCCGAAGCCATACCCGGGGACGACCACGACGGGGACGACCGCGACGGGGTAGTACCCGTAGCCGCCGTAACGGCAGTTGTTGTAGAACCCGCCGAACCGGGAGTTGTTGCAGCCGTAGCCGCCTGTGACGACGTTCTGGTGAGAGGCGGGGGCCGCCGAGGCGGTACCCGCGGCGCCGATCGTGGCCCCACCGGCCAGCAGCAGGCCGGCGGCGGACATCGCGGCGATGCGCCTCGCGCGCTGTACTCGCATGGGAAATACCTTTCTGCCGGACTTACGTCCGCTACGCGGCACGTCCGCTATGCGGCACATGCACTGTGCGGCATTTCACTCATAGAGCTTAATCTCGGACAAGTCGCCCGGCACCTCGAACGGTCACCGCCCGTGGTCGCCCGAGTACCTGGATCCCGGGGTCGGATCCAGGTAGACCCGGCCGATCATGGGGAACGCGGCCCGCAGCCGCTGCTCGGCCCGTTCGCAGGCCCACTCGACCTCGGCCGCCGTCGACACGTCCCGGAAGTCCACCTTGGCGGCGACCAGCGCCTCCTGCGGGCTCTGCACCAGGGTGGTCAGCTCCAGTACGGCCACCATGTGCTCGGACTTCAGCAGTTCCGCCCGGATCCGCTCCCGCACGGGCCTCGGCAGCGGCCGCCCGATGAGGAACTCGGCGTTCGACCGGCCCAGCTCCCAGGCGACGCACAGCAGGAGCAGGCCGATGAGGAGGGAGGCGATGCCGTCCCAGATGGCGGAGCCGGTGAGCTGCCCGCCGAGCAGGCCGCCGGCCGCGAGCAGCAGGCCGACGAGCGCGGCCGAGTCCTCCAGCACCACGGCCTTCACGGCGGTGTCGGGGGTGCGCCGGAGATACAGCTTGAAGGGCACCCGCGACCGGGCCGCCTCCCCGTACGCCTGCTTGAGCGCCCTGCGCAGGGAGAGCCCCTCCAGCACGAAGGCGACGGCGAGGACGGCGTACGACGACAGCGGGTCGCCCGGTTCCTCGCCCGCGGCCAGCGCGTGGATGCCGTCGTAGAGGGAGAAGACCGCACCGCCGACGAAGGTGGCGACGGCGGCGAGCAGGGCCCAGATGTACCGCTCGGGGCCGTAGCCGAGCGGATGCTCCTCGTCGGCGGGTTTCTCGCTGCGTTTGAGTGCGATGAGCAGCAGCAGCTCGGTGCCCGTGTCGGCGACCGAGTGCGCCGCCTCGGACAGCATCGCGCTGGACCCGCTGATCACCCCGGCGATTGCCTTGGCGAGCGCGATCCCGAGGTTGGCGACGGCGGCGACGATCACCGTGAAGGTGCTCTCGCCACTCTTCTGGGCTTGGGACATGCCCCATGATCTACCTGGGGACGCGGAGAACACCCTCCTGGATCACGGAAACGGCCAGTGAACCGTCCTGGGTGTAGATCCGGGCCTGGCCGAGCCCGCGGCCGCCGTACGCCGACGGGGACTCCTGGTCGTACAGCAGCCACTCGTCGGCGCGGAACGGCCGGTGGAACCACATGGCATGGTCCAGGGAGGCGCCCACCACGTCCCCGACCGCCCAGCCGCCGCGGCCGTGCGCCAGCAGGACCGAGTCCAGCAGGGTCATGTCGGAGACGTACGTCGCGAGCACGACGTGCAGCAGCGGATCGTCCTCGAGCTTGCCGGCGGTCCGGAACCAGACCTGGCTGTGCGGCTCGCGCGGCTCACCGAACCTCCCGTACGGCGGCTCGTCGACGTACCGCAGGTCGATCGCCTCGCGGGCCTCCAGGAACTTCTCCACGACGGCGGGCGGCAGATGGTCGTAGCCGCGCAGGCGTTCCGCCGAGGTGGGCAGGGTCTCCGGGTCGGGCGCGGGCGGCATCGGGGTCTGGTGGTCGAGGCCGTCCTCGTACGTCTGGAAGGACGCGGAGAGGGCGAAGATCGGCCTGCCGTGCTGGACGGCGACCGCGCGCCGGGTGGTGAAGGAGCGGCCGTCGCGGATCCGCTCGACGTTGTAGACGATGGGCGCGCCCGGGTCGCCGGCCCGCAGGAAGTACGCGTGCAGGGAGTGGGCGTGCCGGTCCGACGGGACCGTGCGCCCGGCGGCGACCAGCGCCTGGGCCGCGACCTGCCCGCCGAATACCCGCGGGACGACGGCGGACCGGGACTGGCCCCGGAAGATGTCCTCCTCGATCTGCTCCAGGTCGAGCAGATCGAGGAGATCCTTCAGTGCCTGGTTCATGGCACCATTTCTACTTGCCGGTAATTACGCGGACCTTACAGGCCCATGTCCTTCGCGATGATCGTCTTCATGATCTCGCTGGTACCGCCGTAGATGCGGTTGACGCGGTTGTCCGCGTACAGGCGGGCTATCGGGTACTCGTTCATGAAGCCGTAGCCGCCGTGCAGCTGGAGGCAGCGGTCGATCACGCGGTGGGCGACCTCGGTGGTGAACAGCTTGGCGCTGGCGGCCTCGGCCGGGGTCAGCTCACCGGCGTCCAGGGCCTCGGTGGCGCGGTCCACGACGGCCTCGGCCGCGTCCACCTCGGCCTGGCAGGCGGCCAGCTCGAACTTGGTGTTCTGGAAGGCGGCGACGGGCTGGCCGAAGACGACGCGCTGCTGCACGTACTCCTTGGCGAACCGGACGGCGGCCTTGGCCTGCGCGTAGGCGCCGAAGGCGATGCCCCAGCGCTCGGAGGCGAGGTTGTGGCCGAGGTAGTAGAAGCCCCTGTTCTCCTCGCCGAGGAGGTCCTCGACGGGCACCTTGACGTCGACGAACGCGAGCTCGGCGGTGTCGGAGGTCTTCAGGCCCAGCTTGTCGAGCTTGCGGCCGACGGAGTAGCCCTCCGCCTTGGTGTCCACGACGAAGAGGGAGATGCCGTGGCGGCGGTCGTCGGGCGTCGGCGCGGAGGTCCGGGCACAGACGATCATGCGGTCGGCGTGCACACCGCCGGTGATGAAGGTCTTGGCGCCGTTGAGCACGTAGTGGGTGCCATCCTCGCTGAGCTTGGCGGTGGTCTTCATGCCCGCGAGGTCGGAGCCGGTGCCCGGCTCGGTCATCGCGATGGCCCACATCTCCTCGCCGGAGACGAACTTCGGCAGGTAGCGCTTCTTCTGCTCCTCGGTGGCGAGCAGCTTGATGTACGGCAGGCCGAGCAGGACGTGCACGCCGGAGCCGCCGAAGGAGACGCCGGCGCGGGCGGTCTCCTCGTACAGGACGGCCTCGAACTTGTAGGAGTCGATGCCGGCGCCGCCGTACTCCTCGTCGACGCGGATGCCGAAGACGCCCAGCTCGGCGAGCTTGTAGTAGAAGTCGCGGGGCGCCTGGCCGGCCGCGAACCACTCGTCGTACACGGGTACGACCTCGGCCTCGATGAAGGCGCGGAGGGTCTCCCGGAACGCCTCGTGATCCTCGTTGAACAACGTACGGCGCACGGCCGCCACCTCCACCGGCTTCGGTCTGTCTAAGCGCTTGCTCAGACTCCAAGGTACCGGCGAGTACGTTCAGGCGTCCAGGGTGACCTTGCCCACCTGTGGGATCAGTCCCCGGCCTTGCCGTAGCGGCGGAAGGCGGGGGTCTCCACCGTCCAGGGACCGAACGGCACCGAGTCCCCGTAGATATACGGGTCCTTGCGGGTGTAACGGCCTCTGCACGGATCGGAGTGCACCTCGATCGTGCCGGTGCGCGGGTCGACGATCATGTAGTGGGCGATGCCCATGGCCGGGTAGTCGTCGAGCTTCTCGAGGTAGACGCCGTCACGGTCGGACGGAGAGACGACTTCGACGGCCGCGGGCACCTGGGTCGCGTCGAAGGCGATGCCCTCCTCATCGAGTGCCTCCTCAGGAATGACGACCGCGTCGGGGAGGCGCATACGGCCGAGTGCGGGGTGCTCGATCTCGGGGCCGCTCGCACAGATATAGCCGGGATGCGTATCTGCGAGCTGCTCGTCCAGTTGCTTGCAGATACGACGGATCGTGCCCTCGTGCCGCTTCGACGGACACGTCATAGCCAGGATCGGACCGGACGGCCCGATCAGCGATCGCACGCATCTTCGCGTAGTCCATGCCCATGACCGCAGCGTACCGAGACGGTCCGACACCGGCCCGCGCCTCGGCTCAGCCGCCGTCCGCGGCCGCCTCGAACGCGCCCCGCGCCATCCGGTGCAGCAGTACCGCCGTCGCCCCCCGCCCCGGCAGGGAACCCGGCCGGCCCAGGTGCGGGGTCGAGTTCAGGAGGCCGAAGACCGAGTGGACCGCCGAGCGGGCCGCGGGTTCCGGCAGGGTGGGGTAGACCTCGCGGAGAACCTCCACCCACAGTTCGACGTACTGCCGCTGCAGCTGTCGTACCAGCTTGCGGTCGCTGTCGCGCAAGCGGTCCAGCTCCCTGTCGTGCAGGGTGATCAGTGGGCGGTCGTCGAGGGCGAAGTCGATATGGCCCTCGATGAGGGAGTCGAGGACCGCCGACGGACCGGTACTCCCGTCGGCCTCCGCCAGGCGGCGCTTCGCGCCCGTCAGCAACTGCCCGCTGATCCCGACCAGCAGCTCCGCGAGCATCGCGTCCTTGCCCGGGAAGTGCCGGTAGAGACCGGGTCCGCTGATGCCGACCGCGGCGCCTATCTCGTCCACGCCGACACCGTGGAAGCCGCGCTCCGCGAACAGCCGGGCGGCCTCCTTGAGGATCTGCTCGCGACGGGTCGGGGCGTCGGTTCTCGTGACCATGAGGGCAATTCTAGACAGGGAGGTTAGCGGTCGTTAACCTGAGGGAAATGCGTTAACGCTCATTAACAAGGTGAGGGGATCGCGGCATGGACCAGGCACCGGAGCTGACGAGCGCGGCAGACCCCGCCTCGGAGGCCTTTCGGGCCAACGAGGACGCGCACCGCCTCCTCGTCGAGGAGCTGCACGCCAAGCTCGCCGCCGCCGCGCTGGGCGGCGGGGAGAAGGCCCGCGCCCGGCACGCCGCGCGCGGGAAGCTGCTGCCCAGGGACCGGGTGGACACCCTGCTCGATCCGGGGTCCCCGTTTCTGGAGCTGGCTCCACTGGCCGCCGAGGGGATGTACGAAGGGGCGGCCCCGGCGGCCGGCGTGATCGCCGGGATCGGGCGGGTCAGCGGGCGCGAGTGCGTGATCGTCGCCAATGACGCCACCGTCAAGGGCGGCACCTACTACCCGATGACCGTGAAGAAGCACCTGCGGGCGCAGGAGGTGGCCCTCGACAACCGGCTGCCGTGCGTGTATCTGGTCGACTCCGGCGGCGCCTTCCTGCCCATGCAGGACGAGGTCTTCCCGGACCGCGAGCACTTCGGGCGGATCTTCTACAACCAGGCCCGGATGTCGGGGGCGGGGATTCCGCAGATCGCGGCCGTCCTCGGGTCGTGCACCGCCGGTGGCGCGTATGTCCCGGCGATGAGCGACGAGGCGGTCATCGTCCGCAACCAGGGCACCATCTTCCTCGGCGGCCCGCCGCTGGTGAAGGCGGCCACCGGTGAGGTGGTCACGGCGGAGGAGCTGGGCGGCGGCGAGGTCCACTCCCGGATCTCCGGCGTCACCGACCATCTCGCCGAGGACGACACACACGCCCTGCGGATCGTCCGGAACATCGTCGCCACCCTCCCCGCCCGCCGCTCACTGCCCTGGGAGGTCTCCCCGGTCGTGGAGCCCAAGGTCGACCCCTACGGCCTCTACGGCGCCGTCCCCGTCGACTCCCGCACCCCCTACGACGTCCGCGAGATCATCGCCCGGATCGTCGACGGCTCCCGTTTCGCCGAGTTCAAGAGCGAGTTCGGGCAGACCCTGGTCACCGGCTTCGCCCGGATCCACGGCCACCCGGTCGGGATCATCGGCAACAACGGCATCCTCTTCTCCGAGTCCGCCCAGAAGGGCGCCCACTTCATCGAGCTGTGCGACCAGCGCGGCATCCCGCTGGTCTTCCTGCAGAACATCTCCGGCTTCATGGTGGGCAAGGACTACGAGGCCGGCGGCATCGCCAAGCACGGCGCCAAGATGGTCACGGCGGTGGCGTGCACCCGGGTCCCGAAGCTGACCGTCGTCGTCGGCGGCTCGTACGGCGCCGGGAACTACTCGATGTGCGGCCGGGCCTACTCCCCCCGCTTCCTGTGGATGTGGCCGAACGCCAAGATCTCGGTGATGGGCGGCGAGCAGGCCGCGTCCGTCCTCGCGACGGTGAAGCGGGACCAGCTGGAGGCGCGGGGAGAGTCCTGGCCGGCGGAGGACGAAGAGGCCTTCAAGGCGCCCGTCCGCGCGCAGTACGAACACCAGGGGAACGCCTACTACGCGACCGCGCGGCTCTGGGACGACGGGGTCATCGACCCCCTCGAAACCCGCCAGGTGCTGGGCCTCGCTCTGACGGCCTGTGGCAACGCGCCGCTGGGTGAGCCCCAGTTCGGCGTCTTCCGGATGTGAGGAGGGGACTCGTGTTCGACACCGTACTCGTGGCCAACCGGGGCGAGATCGCCGTCCGGGTCATCCGTACGCTGCGGTCGCTGGGCGTGCGCTCGGTGGCGGTGTACTCCGACGCCGACGCGGAGGCGCGCCACGTCCGGGAGGCCGACACGGCGGTACGGCTCGGTCCGGCGCCGGCGGGCGAGAGCTATCTGTCGGTGGAGCGGCTGCTGGCTGCGGCCGCCGTGAGCGGTGCCCAGGCGGTCCACCCCGGGTACGGCTTCCTCGCCGAGAACGCCGGGTTCGCGCGTGCCTGCGCGGAGGCCGGGCTGGTCTTCATCGGGCCGCCGACGGACGCGATCGCGCTGATGGGCGACAAGATCCGCGCGAAGGAGACGGTGAGCGCGGCCGGTGTCCCGGTGGTGCCCGGCGGGCGCGACCCTGAACTCGCCTCTGCCGCACACGAGTTGGGCGCCCCGGTTCTGCTCAAGCCCTCCGCCGGCGGGGGTGGCAAGGGCATGCGGCTGGTGCGGGATCTGACCCTGCTGGACGAGGAGATCGCCGCCGCCCGCCGCGAGGCCCGCGCCTCCTTCGGCGACGACACCCTGCTCGTCGAGCGGTGGGTCGACCGGCCCCGGCACATCGAGATCCAGGTCCTGGCCGACGGGCACGGGAACGTGGTGCATCTGGGCGAGCGCGAGTGCTCGTTGCAGCGCCGGCACCAGAAGGTGATCGAGGAG
The DNA here is from genome assembly GCF_040629895.1 of Streptomyces sp. NPDC005866. Classification (NCBI taxonomy): domain Bacteria; kingdom Bacillati; phylum Actinomycetota; class Actinomycetes; order Kitasatosporales; family Streptomycetaceae; genus Streptomyces; species Streptomyces sp. NPDC005866. Next base: position 284,636 of record NZ_JBEXWP010000002.1, on the reverse strand, counting down.
GCGCCGTCGGTCCTGCTGGACGAGGAGACGCGGGCCGCGATGGGCGAGGCGGCGGTGCAGGCGGCGCGCTCGTGCGGGTACCGGGGCGCGGGCACGGTGGAGTTCATCGTGCCGGGCGGCGACCCTTCGTCGTACTACTTCATGGAGATGAACACCCGCCTCCAGGTGGAGCACCCGGTGACCGAGCTGGTCACCGGCCTCGATCTGGTGGAGTGGCAGTTGCGGGTGGCGGCCGGGGAGCGGCTCGGGTTCGCGCAGGAGGACGTCCGGCTGACCGGGCATGCCGTCGAGGCCCGGATCTGCGCGGAGGACCCGGCACGCGGCTTCCTCCCCACCGGCGGCACGGTGCTACTGCTGAAAGAGCCCTCGGGGGACGGCATCCGCACCGACTCCGGTCTCAACGAGGGCACCGAGGTCGGCAGCCTCTACGACCCGATGCTGTCCAAGGTGATCGCCTACGGCCCCGACCGGGAGACCGCGCTCCGCAAGCTCCGCAAGGCCCTCGCGGAGACGGCCACGCTGGGCGTGCAGACCAACGCCGGGTTCCTGCGCCGGCTGCTCGGCCATCCGGCGGTGGTGGCGGGCGAGTTGGACACCGGGCTGGTCGAGCGGGTGGTGGACGAGTTGGTCTCCACGGACGTACCGGACGAGGTGTACGAGGCGGCTGCCGCCGTACGGCTGGAGGCGCTGGAGCCCGCCCTCAATGCGGGATGGACGGATCCCTTCTCGGTGCCGAGCGGCTGGCGGCTCGGTGGCAGGCCCAAGCCGGTCGGCTTCCACCTCCGGGTGCAGGAGCCGGTGGAGTACGTCCCGCGCGGTACGCACGACAAGGTCACGGCCGACCGCGTGTCGGTGACACTGGACGGCGTCCGCCACACCTTCCACCGCGCCGCCGACTGGATCGGCCGCGACGGCGACGCCTGGCAGGTTCGCGACCACGACCCGGTCGCCGCCTCCCTCAACCGCACCGCCCACGCCGGTGCCGACTCCCTCACCGCGCCCATGCCCGGCACGGTGACCGTGGTGAAGGTCGCTGTCGGCGACGAGGTAACCGCCGGTCAGAGCCTGCTGGTGGTGGAGGCGATGAAGATGGAGCACGTCATCTCCGCCCCGCACGCCGGCACGGTCGCCGAACTCGACGTGAAACCCGGCGCCACGGTCGCCATGGACCAGGTGCTGGCGGTCATCAACCCGGTGGAGGAGGAGAAATGACACTCCCCATGGTCGTACCGGCCACCGATCTGCCCGCCCGCGTGCGGATCCACGAGGTCGGCGCGCGCGACGGCCTGCAGAACGAGAAGGCGACCGTGCCCACCGAGGTCAAGGCCGAGTTCATCCGGCGCCTGGCCGACGCGGGCCTGACGACGATCGAGGCGACCAGCTTCGTACACCCCAAGTGGGTGCCCCAACTGGCCGACGCGGAAGACCTGTTCCCCCGCGTCACCGAGCTGGAGGCAGCCCTCCCCGTCCTCGTGCCCAACCAGCGCGGCCTGGACCGGGCGCTCGCTCTCGGGGCCCGCCGGGTCGCCGTCTTCGCCAGTGCCACGGAGTCCTTCGCCAAGGCCAACCTCAACCGCTCGCTGGACGAGTCTCTCGCCGTCTTCGATCCGGTGGTGCGGCAGGCCAAGGACGCGGACGTCCATGTACGCGGCTATGTGTCCATGTGCTTCGGCGACCCCTGGGAGGGCGCCGTCCCGCTCCACCAGGTGGTCCGGGTCTGCAAGGCGCTGCGCGACATGGGCTGCGACGAGCTGAGCCTCGGCGACACCATCGGCGTGGCCACCCCCGGCCATGTCCTCGAACTGCTCTCTTTGCTGAACGAGGAAGGCGTGCCGACGAACGTCATCGGCGTGCACTTCCACGACACCTACGGCCAGGCGCTCGCCAACACCTACGCGGCCCTCGAGCACGGCGTGACGACGGTCGACGCGTCCGCCGGCGGGCTCGGCGGCTGCCCGTACGCCAAGTCCGCCACCGGCAACCTCGCCACCGAGGACCTGGTCTGGATGCTCCAGGGCCTCGGCATCGAGACCGGAGTCGACCTCGGCCGTCTGACCGCCACCAGCGTGTGGATGGCCGAACAACTGGGCCGACCCAGCCCGTCCCGTACCGTCCGCGCCCTCTCCCACCAGGAGTGACGACCATGGACCACCGCCTCTCCCCTGAACTGGAAGAACTCCGCCGCACGGTGGAGGAGTTCGCGCACGACGTCGTGGCGCCGAAGATCGGCGACTTCTACGAGCGCCATGAGTTCCCGTACGAGATCGTCCGCGAGATGGGCCGTATGGGCCTGTTCGGGCTGCCGTTCCCCGAGGAGTACGGCGGGATGGGCGGCGACTATCTTGCCCTCGGCATCGCCCTGGAGGAACTGGCCCGGGTGGACTCGTCGGTGGCGATCACCCTGGAGGCCGGGGTCTCGCTCGGCGCGATGCCTCTGCATCTCTTCGGCACGGAGGAGCAGAAGCGGGAGTGGCTGCCGAGGCTGTGCGCCGGAGAGATCCTGGGCGCGTTCGGCCTCACGGAACCCGACGGAGGCAGCGACGCGGGGGCGACGCGTACGACGGCCCGGCTGGACCCTGGCACCGACGAGTGGGTGATCAACGGCAGCAAGTGCTTCATCACCAACTCGGGGACCGACATCACGGGTCTGGTCACCGTCACCGCCGTCACCGGCCGCAAGCCCGACGGCAAGCCGCTGATCTCGGCGATCATCGTCCCGTCCGGCACGCCCGGCTTCACGGTCGCCGCGCCCTACTCGAAGGTCGGCTGGAACGCCTCCGACACCCGTGAGCTGTCGTTCGCCGACGTCCGGGTCCCCGCCGCGAACCTCCTCGGCGAGGAGGGCCGCGGCTACGCCCAGTTCCTGCGCATCCTCGACGAGGGCCGGATCGCCATCGCGGCCCTCGGCACCGGCCTCGCCCAGGGCTGCGTGGACGAGTCGGTGAAGTACGCCAAGGAACGGCACGCCTTCGGGCGTCCGATCGGCGCCAACCAGGCCATCCAGTTCAAGATCGCCGACATGGAGATGAAGGCCCACACGGCCCGGCTGGCCTGGCGGGACGCGGCGTCGCGACTGGTTGCCGGGGACCCCTTCAAGAAGGAGGCGGCCCTCGCCAAGCTCTACTCCTCCACCGTCGCCGTGGACAACGCCCGCGACGCCACCCAGATCCACGGCGGCTACGGCTTCATGAACGAGTACCCGGTGGCCCGCATGTGGCGCGACTCCAAGATCCTGGAGATCGGCGAGGGCACGAGTGAGGTACAACGGATGCTGATCGCACGAGAGTTGGGGCTGGTGGGCTGAGGCGGACACACGTCAGGGCGGACCGCCTCCGGATACGGCGCGTACCGGTACGCCCGGCGGGTCGGACGGCGACAGGCCGCTGACGGATTCATGCGAAAACCACCCGAGAGCTGGACAGCTTGTGAGGTTAGGCTAACCTAATCTACACCTTGTCCGGCGGTGTTTCCGCACGTCCGAAAGCAGCCACACCTATGTCCAACGTCAGAGCAGCCCGCCTCACCCGCCGCGGCGTACTCGCCGCCGGTGGCGCCCTCGGCCTCGGTGCCGTGCTCGCCGCCTGCGGGGACGACAGCAAAAGTGGTGGCTCCTCCGGCAAGGAGGCGACGGCCGCCAAGTCCGGTCCCTGGGCCTTCAAGGACGACCGCGGCACGACCGTGAAGCTGGACAAGATCCCGACGAACATCGTCGCGTTCACCGGCGTCGCCGCCGCCCTGTACGACTACGGCATCGACGTCAAGGGCGTCTTCGGTCCGACGAAGACCAAGGACGGCAAGGCTGATGTCCAGGCGGGCGACATGGACATCAGCAAGGTGACCGTCCTCGGCAAGGCCTGGGGCCAGTTCAACGTCGAGAAGTACGCGGCCCTCGCCCCCGAGGTTCTCATCACCACGATGTTCGACGGCGCCGGCACCCTTTGGTACGTCCCGGACGAGTCCAAGGACAAGATCGCCAAGCTCGCCCCGAGCGTCGGCATCTCGGCCTACGACCGCCAGCTGACGGTCCCGCTCCAGCACGTCTGGGCCCTCGCCGAGTCGCTCGGCGCGGACATGACGGCGAGCAAGGTCACGGACGCCAAGAAGCGGTTCGAGGAGGCGTCCACCCGGCTGCGCGCCGCCGCCAAGGCGCACCCCGACCTCAAGGTGCTGGCCGGCTCGGCCGCCCAGGACCTGTTCTATGTCTCCGGCACCAACCTCTCGGTGGACCTGGAGTACTTCAAGGCCCTCGGTGTGAAATTCGTCGAGCCGTCGGCGTCCGTGCTGAAGGCGAGCGGCGGCTGGTACGAGTCGCTCAGCTGGGAGAACGTCGACAAGTACCAGGCCGACATCATCATGATGGACGACCGCTCGGCGACCATCCAGCCGGCCGACATCACCCAGGCCACCTGGAAGAAGCTCCCCGCGGTCAAGGCCGGTCAGGTCATCGCCCGTTCCCCCGAGCCGATCTTCTCCTACGACAAGTGCGTCGCGATGGTGGAGAACCTCGCCGAGGCGCTGGAGACGGCGAACAAGGTCAGCTGACCCCCAGGCAGATCCACACGACTTCCTGAGTCCCAGGAGCTCATATGACGACGGCCGTAGCCGCCCCGTTCCGTTTCTTCTCCCTCCAGGTCGTACGGACGAGGCGGCTGGGTCCGTCTCTGGTCCGGGTCACCTTCGGCGGTGCCGATCTGGAGCATTTCCACTCCCACGGGCGCGACCAGTCCCTGTCCTTGTTCATCCCCGCCGATGGGCACACCGAGCCCGCCGTGCCCATCGAGCTGGGATGGGGGTCCCCCCGCTCGAGCGAAGCCGAGAGTGGGGGAGGCTGGTGGCAGGGCTGGCGTGAACTCCCGGACGAGGTACGGGCGGTGATGCGCTCGTACACGCTCCGGGAACTGCGCCGGGACCCGGACGAGATCGACATCGACTTCGCCCTGCACGGCGTCGAGCCCGGGGCCGCCACCCCGGCCGGGCCCGCCTCCCGCTGGGCGTCGCGGGCCGGCGCCGGTGACCGGGTGGTCGTGCTCGGGCCGGCCGTCGCCGACAACCGGGCGATCCGCTTCCGGCCGCCCGAGGACACCGATCTGGTGCTGATCTGGGGCGACGAGACCGCCGTACCCGCGGCGACCGCCATCCTCGAATCCCTCCCCGCCATCACCCGCGTCCGCGCCTGGCTGGAGGTGCCGCACGCCGAGGACGTCCAGGACGTGGTGACCCCCGCCGACGCGGAGATCGAGTGGGTGGTGGGCGGCACCGCCGAGGCGGCGATCCGGGGCGCCCGGCTGCCTTCCGCGGAGCGCCCGTATGTCTGGATCGCCGGTGAGTCCGGGCGGGTGAAGGAGCTGCGCCGGCACTTCGTCGGGGAGCGGGGGGTGGACCGGCGCCAGGTCACCTTCGTCGGCTACTGGCGGCGGGGCCTGACGGAGGAGCAGCTCCGGGCCGTCGGCGAGTAGTTACCGGGCCGAAGTGACGGCCGTCACGGGCGGGCAGCGTTTCCATCACGCTACTTAGGTTAGGCTAACCTAAGTAGCATTCCAGGAGTTCCGCTCCCCTCCCCCGCCCGGATCGTCCCCGGAGGACCCCCCTATGCGCTCGCACCTGCTCAATGACCTCACCGCGGAGCACTACCGCCGCTCCGTGACCGAAGGAGTAGAGCGGGTGGCGGCCAACCTCGCCACCACCGAACGGCCGTTCACGGGTGTGACCGTCGACGCCCTCTCCCCTCTCATCGACGGCATCGACCTCGACCGGCCGCTGCACGACACCACCGCGGTCCTGGACGAGCTGGAGGAGGTCTACCTCCGGGACGCCGTCTACTTCCACCACCCCCGCTACCTCGCCCACCTCAACTGCCCGGTGGTCATCCCGGCGGTGCTCGGCGAGGCGGTGCTCTCCGCCGTCAACTCCTCCCTGGACACCTGGGACCAGTCGGCCGGCGGCACCCTCATCGAGCGGAAACTGATCGACTGGACGACGGCCCGTATCGGCCTCGGCGAGGCCGCCGACGGTGTGTTCACCTCCGGCGGCACCCAGTCCAACCTCCAGGCGCTGCTGCTGGCCCGCGAGGAGGCGAAGCCAGGGCCGGGCGGGTGGGAAGGACCGGCCTCTCTCGCCGGACTGCGTATCCTCGCCTCCGAGGCCAGCCACTTCAGCGTGAAGAAGTCGGCGAAACTGCTCGGCCTCGGCCAGGACGCGGTGGTCTCCGTCCCCGTCGGCCACGACAAGCGGATGCAGACCGTCGCCCTCGCCCATGAGCTGGAGCGCTGCCGAAGCGACGGCCTCATCCCCATGGCGGTCGTCGCCACCGCCGGCACCACCGACTTCGGCTCCATCGACCCGCTGCCCGAGATCGCCGGGCTGTGCGAGCAGTACGACAGCTGGCTGCACGTGGACGCGGCCTACGGCTGCGGGCTGCTGGCCTCCCTGAGGTACCGGGACCGTATCGCCGGCATCGAGCGCGCCGACTCGGTCACCGTCGACTACCACAAGTCCTTCTTCCAGCCGGTGAGTTCGTCCGCCGTGCTGGTCCGGGACGCTTCCACCCTGCGCCACGCCACCTACCACGCGGAGTACCTCAACCCGCGCCGGATGGTCACCGAGCGCATCCCCAACCAGGTCGACAAGTCCCTGCAGACCACCCGCCGCTTCGACGCGCTCAAGCTGTGGATGACCCTGCGCACCATGGGCGCCGACGGCATCGGCGAGCTCTTCGACGAGGTCTGCGACCTGGCGGCGGAGGGCTGGAAGCTCCTCGCGGCCGACCCCCGCTTCGACGTGGTCGTCCAGCCGTCCCTCTCCACCCTCGTCTTCCGTTACATCCCGGCGTCCGTCACCGACCCGGCCGAGACCGACCGCGCCAACCTGTACGCCCGCAAGGCCCTGTTCGCCTCCGGCGACGCCGTGGTCGCGGGCACCAAGGTCGGCGGCCGCCACCACCTGAAGTTCACCCTGCTCAACCCCGAGACCACGACGGCCGACATCGCCGCCGTCCTCGACCTGATCGCCGGCCACGCCGAGCAGTACCTGGGAGGAGAGTCCCTTGACCGCGCGTCCTGAAAGCCCCGCCAAAACCCATGACTTCGTGGGTATCGGGCTCGGCCCCTTCAACCTCGGCCTCGCCTGCCTGACCGAGCCGATCGCCGAACTGGACGGCGTCTTCCTGGAGTCGAAGCCCGACTTCGAGTGGCACGCGGGGATGTTCCTCGACGGCGCCCACCTCCAGACCCCGTTCATGTCGGACCTGGTCACCCTCGCCGACCCCACCTCGCCGTACTCCTTCCTCAACTATCTGAAGGAGAAGGGCCGACTGTACTCGTTCTACATCCGCGAGAACTTCTATCCGCTGCGGGTCGAGTACGACGACTACTGCCGGTGGGCCGCGAACAAGCTGACCAACGTCCGCTTCGGCACGACGGTGACCGACATCCGGTACGAGGACGACGTCTACGTGGTGACGGCCGCCGCGGGCGAAACGTTTCGGGCCCGGCACCTGGTCCTCGGCACCGGCACCCCGCCCCACATCCCCGAGGCCTGCCAGGGGCTGGGCGGCGACTTCATCCACAACTCGCAGTACCTCCGGCACAAGGAGGCGTTGCGGTCGAAGGAGTCGATCACGCTGGTCGGCAGCGGCCAGTCCGCCGCCGAGATCTACTACGACCTGCTCAGCCAGATCGACGTCCACGGCTACCGGCTGAACTGGGTGACCCGCTCCCCGCGCTTCTTCCCGCTCGAATACACCAAGCTCACGCTGGAGATGACCAGCCCGGAGTACATCGACTACTACCACGCCCTTCCGGAGGACACCCGCTACCGGCTCACCGCTGAGCACAAGGGCCTCTTCAAGGGCATCGACGGCGACCTGATCAACGAGATCTTCGACCTGCTCTACCAGAAGAACCTCGGCGGTCCGGTTCCGACCAGACTGCTCACCAACTCCTCGTTGAAAGCGGCGACCTACGACAACGGCACGTACACCCTGAAACTCCGCCAGGAGGAGCAGGGCAAGGACTACCAGCTCGACACCCAGGGCCTGGTCCTGGCCACCGGCTACACATACGCCGAACCCGAGTTCCTGCGCCCCGTCAAGGACCGGCTGCGCTACGACACGCACGGCAACTTCGACGTGGCCCGCAACTACGCCGTCGACGTCACGGGCCGGGGCGTGTTCCTGCAGAACGCGGGCGTCCACACCCACAGCATCACCAGCCCCGACCTGGGCATGGGCCCCTACCGGAACGCGTACATCATCCGCGAGCTGCTCGGCACGGAGTACTACCCGGTCGAGAAGACGATCGCCTTCCAGGAGTTCTCGGTATGAGTACCACCGCCACCCACACGTTCACCTTCCGCCCCCTCGACCCCCTCCAGGACGCCGAGCTGCTGCACCGCTGGGTGACACACCCCAAGGCCGCCTACTGGATGATGCGGGGCGCCAGGCTGGAGGACGTCGAGCGGGCGTACATGGAGATCGCGGCCGACGAGCACCACCACGCGCTGCTCGGGCTCGGCGAGGACGGTGAACCCGCCTTCCTGATGGAGAAGTACGACCCGGCCCACCGCGAGCTGGTGGGGCTGTACGAGCCCGAGCCGGGGGACGTCGGGATGCACTTCCTGACCCCGGCCACCGACACGCCCGTGCACGGCTTCACCAAGGCCGTCATCACGGCCGTGGTGGCGCACCTCTTCGAGGACCCGGCGACCCGCCGGATCGTCGTCGAGCCGGATGTGCGCAACACGGCCGTGCACGCGCTGAACGAGGCCGTCGGGTTCGTGCCCGTACGGGAGATACAGAAACCGGAAAAGAAGGCGTGGCTGAGCTTCTGCACGCGGGAGCGGTTCCAGAAGGCGGTGTCCGTATGACCCTGGCAGACACGGTCGCCCATCTCTCCCCCGAACGCTGGGAGATGGCCAACCGGCTCCTGATACGCAAGGCGCTCGCGGAGTTCGCCCACGAGCGCCTGATCACCCCGGAGGAGGAGGGGGCCGGTTACGTCGTCCGCAGTGACGACGGGCTCACCCGCTACCGGTTCACCGCCGCCCGCCGCGCCCTGGACCACTGGCAGGTGGACGCCGACTCCATCAGCCGGGTCCGCGAGGGCACCGAACTCCCCCTCGCCGCCCTCGACTTCTTCATCGAGTTGAAGAAGTCCCTGGGCCTGAGCGACGAGATCCTGCCGGTCTACCTGGAGGAGATCTCCTCCACCCTCTCCGGTACCTGTTACAAGCTCACCAAGCCGCAGGTCCCGGTGGCCGAGCTGGCGCGGTCCGGATTCCAGGCGATCGAGACGGGGATGACCGAGGGCCACCCCTGCTTCGTCGCCAACAACGGCCGGCTCGGCTTCGGCATCCACGAGTACCTGTCGTACGCCCCGGAGGCCGCGAGTCCGGTCCGGCTGATCTGGCTGGCCGCCCACACCTCGCGCGCCGCGTTCACCGCCGGTGCCGGTATCGAGTACGAGTCCTTCGTCCGCGACGAGCTGGGCGAGGAGACCGTGGAGCGCTTCCACGGCGTCCTGCGTGACCAGGGCCTGGACCCCGCCGACTACCTCTTCATCCCGGTCCACCCCTGGCAGTGGTGGAACAAGCTCACCGTCACCTTCGCCGCCGAGGTCGCGCGCGGTCATCTGGTGTGCCTGGGCGAAGGGGACGACGAGTACCTGGCGCAGCAGTCCGTCCGGACCTTCTTCAACAGCAGCCACCCCGAGAAGCACTACGTGAAGACCGCGCTGTCGGTCCTCAACATGGGCTTCATGCGCGGGCTGTCGGCCGCCTACATGGAGGTCACCCCGGCGATCAACGACTGGCTGGCCCAGCTCATCGACAACGACCCGGTGCTCAGGTCCACCGGTCTGTCGATCATCCGGGAGCGGGCGGCCGTGGGCTACCGGCACCTGGAGTACGAGCAGGCGACCGACCGCTACTCGCCGTACCGGAAGATGCTGGCCGCGCTGTGGCGGGAAAGCCCGGTGCCGTCCCTCCAGGAGGGCGAGTCGCTCGCGACGATGGCCTCCCTCGTGCACGTGGACCACGAGGGCGCGTCCTTCGCGGCGGCGCTGATCGAGCGGAGCGGGCTGACGCCGAAGGACTGGCTGCGGGCGTACCTGCGGGCCTACTTCACCCCGCTCCTGCACAGCTTCTACGCCTACGACCTGGTCTTCATGCCGCACGGCGAGAACGTCATCCTGGTCCTGAAGGACGGCGTGGTCCAGCGGGCGGTCTACAAGGACATCGCCGAGGAGATCGCGGTCATGGACCCGGACGCGGTACTGCCGCCGACGGTCGAGCGGCTGCGGGTCGAGGTCCCCGAGGACAAGAAGCTGCTGTCCATCTTCACGGACGTCTTCGACTGCTTCTTCCGCTTCCTCGCCGCGAACCTCGCGGCCGAGGGGGTCCTGGAGGAGGACGACTTCTGGCGGACGGTCGCCGAGGCCATCCGCGACTACCAGGAGTCGGCGCCCGGACTCTCCGACAGGTTCGCCCGGTACGACATGTTCGCGCCCGAGTTCGCGCTGTCCTGCCTCAACCGGCTCCAACTGCGCAACAACCAGCAGATGGTGGACCTGGCGGACCCGTCGGGCGGCCTCCAACTGGTCGGAACCCTGAGAAATCCCGTCGCGGGGTTCTGATCCAGGCAGACGGGCTCCCCCGAGTACGGTCCTCGGGGGAGCCCGTCTTCTCCCTTCAGCTCATGTCGCGGGCCAGGGCACCTGCGGCGAGCGGTAGTAGTCGATACCGAGGGCGTCCCAGCGGGGCGCCTGCGCGGCGAGCCGCACCCTGTAGGCGTCCCAGTCGTGGCTCGCGGCCGGCGACCAGCCCAGCTCGGCCACCCCGGGCAGCCGCGGGAAGGCCATGTAGTCGATGTCGGCGCTCGTCACGATGGTCTCGGTCCACAGCGGCGCCTCGACACCCCGTACGGCCGAACCGGGCGCCCCGGCGAGGTAGTTGCCCGGATCCCAGTCGTACGACCGCTTCACCTCCACCAGGGCCGCCCAGTCCTGGCCGAGCGGGGTGTCCTGCGTGTACTTCATGTCGAGGTAGACCCGGTCGGCGGGCGAGAGGATCAGCCCGGTGCCGTGCTGGGCGGCCTTCACCACCTGCGCCTTCTCGTCGGCGCCGGTGTCGTCCAGGCCCCAGTACTGGGCGATGGCCCCGGGCGCCGGGTGCGCGCCGGTCAGCTGATGCCAGCCGATCACCGTCTTGCCGTACTTCGCGACGATCGGCTGCACCCGGTCCATGAAGGCCACATAGTCCGCGTGGCCGGTGGAGTGCGCCTCGTCGCCGCCGATGTGGAGGTAGCGGCCCGGGGTGAGGGCCGCCAGTTCGCGGATGACGTCGCGCACGAAGTCGTACGTCACCTGCTTCGACACGCACAGCGAGCTGAAGCCCACCTCCGTGCCGGTGTACAGCGGCGGTGCCGTGCCGTCGCAGTTGAGGTCGGCGTAGGAGGCGAGGGCCGCGTTGGTGTGCCCGGGCATGTCGATCTCGGGGACGACCTCCAGGTAGCGGGAGGCCGCGTAGCGGACGATCTCCTGGTAGTCGGCCTTGGTGTAGTGGCCGCCGCTGCCGCCGCCGACCTGGGTGGAGCCGCCGTAGGCCGCCAGGCGTGGCCAGGAGTCGATGGCGATGCGCCAGCCCTGGTCGTCGCTGAGGTGCAGATGCAGTTCGTTGATCTTGTAGAGGGCCAACTCGTCGATGTACCGCTTGACCTGGGCCACGGTGAAGAAGTGCCGGGAGACGTCGAGCATCGCGCCCCGGTAGGCGTAGCGGGGGCGGTCGGTGACGGTGCCGCCCGCGACCAGCCAGGGGCCGGGCTGCACGGTGTCCTTCTCGACGGCCGCCGGGAGCAGCTGGCGCAGGGTCTGGACGCCGTGGAAGAGGCCGGCGGCTTCGGCGGCGGTGATGGTGACGCCGTCGCGGCCGCTGCCGAGACGATAACCCTCGGCGCCGAACGGACCCTTGGCCAGGTGGAGTTGGATGCCCGAGCCACCATGGGTGGTCAGGGGCAGCCGGTAGCCGGTCGACGGGCGCAGCAGGTCCGCGAGGTACTCGGCGACCCGGCGGGTCTCCCGGGAGCCGTCGACGCGGATGGCGGTGTCGCGGGTGATGCGGTACGGCGCTCCGCCCGGGGTGACCGAGGCGGGCGCCGGGACGATCCGGCCGAGCGGAGCCGGGACGATCCGGCCGAGCGGGGCCGGGGCGGGCTTCGACGTCGCCGGGCCGGCGCCGACCGTGAAGGCGCCGGCCGCCGCGACCAGCAGCAGGGACCCGAGGACACGGGCCAGGCGGGGAGTACGGGGAGCCGTTCCATGATGCCGTCTCACATGCGCTCCTTTGACAGAACTCAGTGCAGAGGACTGGGCTGAGGATGCACCACGGGCCGGGATTGGTCGAGACCATGGCCCTGCATTCGCGGTGGAACAATCCCCGCATGGCGGAAATCATCCAGAAGGACGGCATCTGGGCCTTCGACACAGACGCCCTGCGGCTGATCCCCGGGCGGGACAGGAACGTCAGTGTGCTGCGCCGGACGCTGGGTGAACTCGTCGTCCCGCTGGGCGCCTTGGCGGGCATCTCGTTCGAGCAGGGCCGTAGGTCGGGGCGGCTGAGGCTGCGGCTGCGGGACGGCGCCGATCCGCTGCTGCACGCCACCGGCGGCCGTCTCGCCGAGACCCACGACCCCTACCAGCTGGCCGTGGAGCCGGACCGGTACGGCGTCGCCGAGTACTTCACGGACGAGGTGCGGGACGCGCTGCTGCTGGAGCAGGTCCCGAACACGCCGGTGAGCGAGTATCTCCTGCCGGGCCCGCGGCTGCCGCTGTCGGTCTCCGCCGGGGACGGCACGGCCGGCTTCGACGGCGAGCGGGTGCGGCTGGAGTGGAACTGGAAGACGGAGGACGCGAAGGCCGCCGCCGGTCCCCGCACGCTGGCCCTGGCGGACATCCTGGCCGTGGAGTGGCAGCCCTCCGCCGGGCTGGAGAACGGCCATCTGCGGTTCCGGGTGCGCGGTGCGCCGGCCGGGGCGCGGGCCAAGTACGACCCCAACGCCGTGGAGTTGTGGGGGTTCAAGCGGGATCCGCTGATGGCGCTGGTCGCGGCGGCGGTGCAGGCGCGGCTGCCGCATCCCTCGGCCGCAGCACCCGAGACGCCCCACGCGCCGGAGGCGGATCACGATGCCCTGCTACGGCGGCTGCGCGAACTGGGTGAGCTGCATCGCGACGGTGTGCTCACGGAGGAGGAGTTCGCGATGGCCAAACAGGCGGTTCTGAAGAGGATGTAGCGGGCGGTCCTCGTACAACCCGAGAACCGCCCGCCGATGCCCTGCGCCCTGCCTTCCGGGCGTACGGCGATTGCCCCCTGATCGGCGTTACTTGGCCTTGCGGGCCACCGTGAAGTGGTCGATACGGTTGCCGGTCTCGGCGATGCCCGACACCTTCAGCTTGGCGTACTGGCCGCGCGGGGCGGGCTCGACGTCCACGCGCAGGAAGGAGTAGTTGAGGTAGCGCACCCGGGACCAGGCGACGGTCTCGTTGACCTTGCCGTCCTTGGTGTTGATGAAGGAGGCCACGGAGTCCACCTCGTTGAGGTGGCCCTCGTAGGAGTCCGGGGCGGAGAACGCGTAGAGGCTGCGGCCGGCCGCGCCCGCGGTGACGTAGACGACACCCTCGGTCTCGGGGTAGGCCGTCTCGCCGATCGGGAGCTTCTTGGTGACGGTGTTGCCCTTGATGACGTCGGTGCGCTCGTACTGGTGGTTGTGGCCGTTGATGACCAGGTCCACCGTGTACTTCTCGAACAGCGGCACCCACTCCTGTCGCACGCCCCCCTCCGAGGCGTGCGCCGTGGAGGTGCAGTAGGCGCAGTGGTGGAAGAACACGACGATGAAGTCGATGTCCTTCGAGGCGCGGAACTTCCTGAGCTGCCCCTCGAACCACGTGGTCTGCGTGCCGCCCGAGATGCCCAGGTTCGCCGGGATCTCGAAGGAGACGTCGTTCGGGTCCAGCGAGATGATCGCCGTGTTGCCGTGGACGAAGGAGTAGACGCCCGGCAGGTGGTCCTTGTCCGGCCCGTTGTCGGGCAGGGTGAAGCGGGCCTCCTCGCCGCCGTAGCCGTTCGGCGAGTACCAGGCCTCCATGTCGTGGTTGCCGTACGACACCATCCACGGCACGGACTTGGCGACCGACTCGGTCTGGGCCAGGAACTGGTCCCAGGTGCGGGAGTCGAAGCCGGTGTCGGTGGCCTTGCCCTGGCCGGCCGGGTCACCGTAGGCGATGTCACCGGCGTGCAGGTGGAAGCTGGGGTTCTGGCCGAGGATCAGGCTGTCGTTGGCCAGGGCGTGGTAGCTGACGCCCTGGTCGCCGAAGGCCGTGAAGGTGAACGGCTCCTTGTGCGAGGGCGCGGTGGTGAAGGTGCCGATGGTGCCGGCGAACTGCGGGGCGGCCGGGTCGAAGCCCTCGTGGCCGACGCCGTAGAAGTACGTCCGGCCCGGCTTGAGGTTGGCCAGCTTGGCGTGCACGTAGTACTGGGTGTGGTCGGCGCTCGCGCCGACCCCGGCCGGGGTGTAGAGGGAGCGGATCTCGGCCGGGATCTTGACCGAGAGGTGCGAGGCGTGGGTGCCGATCCGGACGAACGGCTTCTTCACCGCGACCGGGACCTGCCAGGAGATCGTCATCTCCGTGCTGGCGTCGTTGCCGTAGGCCAGGTGACGACCGAACGGCGCCACGAAGGCGCCGTCGACGTACTCGGTGGCCGGGGCGGACGACTGGGTGGGAACGGCCGCCTGGGCGGTGCCGCCCAGCACGAACGAGCCACCCGTGACGGCGCCGACAGTCACGGCGCCGCCTCTGATCATCGAGCGCCGGGAGAACTTGGCGCGGAGGTACTCGTGCTGCTCGGCCAGGCTCATACGCTCGGCCAGCTGTTCGGGTACTCCCATACGAGGAATGTCCATGGTGTCTGAAACTCGCCTTCACAAGCAACGTGGCGCAAGACACAGGATGGACAGGCTGCGAACAGGGCCCCATAAGAGATTCAACAGACCGTTGCCCGGAATCGGGCAGGATTCTTGCGTTACCGTCATCCCGTACTCCAGGATCTACGGGTGCACGACGAACTGGTTGATCATCTGACGCGGTCCACGCTCCTGAGCCGGGGCGAGGCGCTGCGGGTGATACAGGACGTGCTCGCCTACTTCGACGAGACGGCCGGGGACTACGTCCGGCGCCGCCACCGCGAACTGCAGGCGGAAGGCCTGGTGAACGCGGAGATCTTCGAAAGGATCGAGGCGGATCTGAAGTACAGGGCGGTCGCGCCGCCGGAGCTCACCCTCCGGCAACTGCGCCGCATGGTCTACGGCTGAGGAATACGGTACACCTACATATGTGCGGAATTGTCGGATACATCGGTAAGCGTGATGTGGCTCCCCTCCTCCTTGAGGGGCTGCAGCGGCTGGAATACCGCGGCTACGACTCGGCGGGCATCGTCGTCACCTCCCCGAAGGCGGCCGGTCTGAAGATGGTCAAGGCCAAGGGGCGGGTCCGGGACCTGGAGGCCAAGGTCCCGGCGCGCTTCAAGGGCACCACCGGCATCGCCCACACCCGCTGGGCCACCCACGGCGCACCCTCCGACGTGAACGCCCACCCGCACCTGTCGGCCGACCAGAAGGTCGCCGTCGTCCACAACGGCATCATCGACAACGCCTCCGATCTCCGCCGCAAGCTGGAGGCGGACGGCGTCGAGTTCCTCTCCGAGACCGACACCGAGGTCCTCGTGCACCTCGTCGCCCGCTCCCAGGCGGAGACCCTGGAGGAGAAGGTCCGCCAGGCGCTGCGCCTGATCGAGGGCACCTACGGCATCGCCGTGATGCACGCCGACTTCCCCGAGCGCATCGTGGTGGCCCGCAACGGCTCCCCGGTGGTCCTCGGCATCGGCGACAAGGAGATGTTCGTCGCCTCCGACATCGCGGCCCTGGTCACCCACACCCGCCAGATAGTGACGCTGGACGACGGCGAGATGGCCACCCTCAAGGCCGACGACTTCCGGACATACACCACCGAGGGCACCCGGACGACGGCCGAGCCGACCACCGTGGAGTGGGAGGCCGAGTCGTACGACATGGGCGGCCACGACACGTACATGCACAAGGAGATCTTCGAGCAGCCCGACGCGGTCGACCGCGTGCTGCGCGGCCGTATCGACGACCGCTTCTCCACCGTGCACCTCGGCGGCCTCAACCTGGACGCCCGCGACGCGCGTGCCGTGCGCCGCGTGAAGATCCTCGGCTGCGGCACCTCGTACCACGCGGGCATGATCGGGGCCCAGATGATCGAGGAGCTGGCCCGTATCCCAGCGGACGCGGAGCCGGCCTCCGAGTTCCGCTATCGCAACCCCGTGGTCGACCCCGACACCCTCTACATCGCGGTCTCCCAGTCCGGTGAGACCTACGACGTCCTCGCCGCCGTCCAGGAGTTGAAGCGCAAGGGCGCCCGGGTGCTGGGCATCGTGAACGTGGTCGGTTCGGCGATCGCCCGCGAGGCGGACGGCGGCATGTACGTGCACGCCGGGCCGGAGGTCTGCGTGGTCTCGACGAAGTGCTTCACGAACACCACGGTCGCCTTCGCCCTCCTCGCCCTGCACCTGGGCCGCATCCGGGACCTCTCGGTCCGCGACGGCAAGCGCGTCATCGACGGCCTGCGCAGGCTGCCCGGCCAGATCGCCGAGATCCTCGCCCAGGAGGAGGAGATCGAGCAGCTGGCGAAGGAGTACGCCGACGCCCGCTCGATGCTCTTCATCGGCCGCGTCCGGGGCTATCCGGTGGCCCGCGAGGCGTCCCTGAAGCTCAAGGAGGTCTCCTACATCCACGCGGAGGCCTACCCCGCCTCGGAGTTGAAGCACGGCCCGCTGGCCCTGATCGAGCCGGCGCTGCCCACGGTGGCGATCGTCCCCGACGACGACCTCCTGGAGAAGAACCGCGCGGCCCTGGAGGAGATCAAGGCCCGCAGCGGCAGGATCCTGGCGGTGGCCCACCAGGACCAGGAGAAGGCCGACCGCACGATCGTCGTCCCGAAGAACGAGGACGAACTGGACCCGATCCTGATGGGCATCCCCCTCCAACTCCTCGCCTACCACACGGCAAAGGCGCTGAGCAGGGACATCGACAAGCCGCGGAACCTGGCGAAGTCGGTGACGGTTGAATAGGTTTTTCTCGCCCCGACGGCCGTAGCGTTAATTGAGCAGCCCCCACGGCGAGCAACCAGGTCCGCGAGAGCGGCGCCGGTTCAGGCGCATAAGGGGAACGGACCCCTACGTGTGCCACCGGCCACGAAGGGGCCCGCTCTCCATGTCGCCGGGGACGCCCAACTCCCCGGCGTCGGCTGCCCTATCAGCCGTGGGCCGTCACCCCACGGCCGGCAGCCCGCCCAGGAAGGACCGTCGGCCAGTGCGCCAGCGCGGCGGTCGCGGCGTACCAGGCCACCGCCCCCGCCGCCACGGCGACCCAGCCGCCCGCCTTGACCAGCGAGGAGCTGTTGGCGAAGTTCGCGACAGCGAGGAGCAGCATCGCCAGGAACAGCAGGCCGTGCATGGCCTGTCCGAGCGTGTCGCCGCCCGCGAGGGTCAACGACAGTGCGACGAGGGCGAAGAGGAGCAGGAAGAGCCCGGCCGCGTTGGCCGAGGCGTGGCCGCCGGACGAGACGGCCCAGGTGAACCAGAGGGCACCGAGGGCCACATAGCCCGTGCCGTTCGCGGTGTCACGGTCACGGAAGGCCAGCAGGCCGACGAGGAAGAGGGCGACTCCGCCCACATAGTGGGCGACTGATACGGCGTCGGAGGTGGTGACGTTGTCGATCACGCCGGTGGTGCCGAGGCCGAACGCCAACAGGGTGATCCCCAGGGCGAGTCGGCCGACCACCGCAGTGGTTCCGCTTCCCGCAGAGACGTCGTTGTCCACGGCGGGCTCCCTTCATGCTCGGTGCAGTTGCGCACGGTGACCGATATATGCCCTTCACAAGGGCACAAACACCTCTACGCACGAGTAGATTTGCGCACGGCACAAAGGGAGGCGGACCGTACCCACGGCGCATCTCACCTGGGAGAACGTGGAGTTACGGAATGACAACGACGGGCCGCTTGGCTCGCTTGGCGAGCCGCCCGGCGACAGAGCCGAAGATCCGGCCGACGATACCGTGGGTCGACCCCACGACAATCGCGTCGGCCTCGTACTCGCACCCCACCTCTTCGAGTTCGTGGCAGATGTCACCGCCGCGTTCGACAAGGATCCAGGGCACCTCGGCCAGATAGTCGGCGCAGGCGAGTTCGAGACCGAGCACCTCGGTGCGGTGGTCCGGCACGTCGACGAAGACGGGTGGCTCGCAGCCGGCCCACACGGTGGTCGGCAGTCGGTTGGCGACGTGGACGATGATCAGCCCCGCGCGGGAGCGATGTGCCATCCCGATCGCGTAGGCGAGGGCGCGTTCACTGGAGGTGGAGCCGTCGAAGCCGACGACCACTCCGTGTT
Organism: Streptomyces sp. NPDC005866; assembly: GCF_040629895.1. Lineage (NCBI taxonomy): Bacteria > Bacillati > Actinomycetota > Actinomycetes > Kitasatosporales > Streptomycetaceae > Streptomyces > Streptomyces sp. NPDC005866. The sequence continues at coordinate 266,125 of NZ_JBEXWP010000002.1, read as the reverse complement.
TGAAGGCGGGGTCGCAGGAAGGGCGTGTCTCTTCCGCCGCCAGCGCATCGGCCGCCGTGGGGTCGGCGACCGGCCGCTTGCGGTCCGCTGGATCGAAGAATTCGTGACCGGCCATGGCTGTCTCGGCGTTGTGATCCTTTGTGGGAGGGACGACAGTGTGCGGCGGAGCTGTGTCCGGGAAACGTCTTCCCAACCCCATACCCCCAAGGGTACGGCGGCACGCCTCCTCAGCCCAGATCCCGCGCACTCTCCGTAGGGGCCTTCCCCGGAGTCGGTTAGGGGTTCCAGGGAGCATGCACGAGCCGCGCCCGTAACGCAATGGTTGCTGCCCCGTACAGGCGGTTTGCACAGAATTCGGACAGGCCCCGGGTCCACGCACGGTGACCGACCGCCCGAACACGCGTTGAACCCGGCAGGAGCACCGCCCGAGAGCGGGCAGGAGCACCACCAGGGAGACACGCACATGCCCGGACCGCGCCCGAAACCCGACCCGCGCCCCGCCCAGGACGGCGCGGGTGACGTCGTCCGCTGGGCCGCGTTCTCCTGTGTCCTCGTCCCCGTGGTGCTCCTCTGGTACGGCACCTCGCTGGCCGGCGCGGTCGGCACCGCCCTGGGCCTGGCCGCGGTCACCGCCGCGTGCCGGTTCCTGCTGCGCTGCTCGGAGCGGGGAGCCGCGGCCCGGGGAGGGGTCCGGGAAACGGCCCGAGGAACGACCCGGGGAGCGACCCGAGGAGGCGGACGTCACACTAGGGGCAGTACACCGGTCGACTGACCGGTTTCCATGCACGCGAACGCTTCTTTTCAGCCAACTTCCCGACCCTGTGCAAGAGGGGCCCCGACCACCCCCCAACCCCCGTTCCACCTGCACGGAAAGGGCCCAGGGGACCCTTCGCACCCTACGCGGTTTGGCCACTGCCACGAGGCGTACTTCCCTGCACGGCCCGTGAGTGCAACGCTTCGTGATCGAATGCTTCACGCCAAGTTGTCAAGTCGACAATCTTCGGCGTGTCGAACTGGTCACCGCAACACCGCGGAAACCAGTAGATTCGATCTTGACGTCTTACGGCGGGGGACTCGTGCAGGACCGAGGGGAAACGTGCAGGAGCGACACAACCGAGGAGCCGCGACCACCGAGGGGGGCTTAGCAGTATGAGCCACGACTCCACTGCCGCGCCGGAAGCCGCGGCCCGGAAACTCTCCGGGCGACGCCGCAAGGAGATCGTCGCGGTGCTGCTGTTCAGCGGCGGCCCCATCTTCGAGAGTTCCATACCACTGTCGGTGTTCGGGATAGACCGCCAGGACGCCGGAGTGCCGCGCTACCGACTGCTGGTGTGCGGTGGCGAGGAAGGCCCGCTGCGGACCACAGGGGGCCTGGAACTCACCGCGCCACATGGCCTGGAGGCGATCTCACGCGCCGGTACGGTCGTCGTGCCGGCCTGGCGTTCGATCACCGCGCCACCACCCGAAGACGCCCTGGACGCGCTGCGCCGCGCCCATGAAGAGGGGGCGCGCATAGTCGGGCTGTGCACCGGCGCGTTCGTACTGGCCGCCGCCGGGCTGCTGGACGGCCGCCCGGCCACCACCCACTGGATGTACGCGCCGACGCTGGCCAAGCGCTATCCGTCGGTGCACGTCGACCCGCGTGAACTCTTCGTGGACGACGGCGACGTCCTGACGTCCGCCGGTACGGCGGCCGGAATCGACCTCTGTCTCCACATCGTGCGGACGGACCACGGCAACGAGGCGGCCGGCGCGCTCGCCCGCCGCCTGGTGGTCCCACCCCGCCGCTCCGGCGGTCAGGAGCGCTACCTCGATCGGTCTTTACCAGAGGAGATCGGCGCCGACCCGCTCGCCGAGGTCGTCGCCTGGGCGCTGGAGCACCTCCACGAGCAGTTCGACGTGGAGACGCTGGCGGCACGCGCGTACATGAGCCGCCGGACCTTCGACCGTCGCTTCCGCTCGCTGACCGGTAGCGCCCCGCTGCAGTGGCTGATCACGCAACGGGTGCTGCAGGCGCAGCGGCTCCTGGAGACGTCGGACTACTCGGTGGACGAGGTGGCGGGCCGCTGCGGCTTCCGCTCCCCCGTCGCCCTGCGCGGCCACTTCCGCCGCCAGCTGGGCTCGTCCCCGGCGGCGTACCGGGCGGCCTACCGGGCGCGCCGGCCGCAGTCCGAGCGTCCGGAAGCCCCGGAACCGGCCCCGCTGCCACCGACGGGCCCGCTGCCGGTCCAGTACCCCGAGGGGGTACTGCCGATGCAGACCCGCAGGACAGCGGCGGTAGGCCTGTCGGCCAGCCTGCCGGGCCCACGAACTGGCAGCTGACGCCCCACCGGCCCACCCGACTCAGCTCGGGTGGGCCACTGCCATGCCGCCGCCCGGGGCGGCAGCCGCGCGAAAACGGCGTCCGCACCGACCGCGGGGGACCCAAAGGCCGACGTCAGCTTTAGGGTGGTCGCATGAACGATCGCATGGTGTGGATCGACTGCGAGATGACCGGCCTCTCGCTGTCCGACGACGCGCTCATCGAGGTGGCCGCACTGGTCACCGATTCCGAGCTGAACGTGCTCGGCGAGGGCGTGGACATCGTCATCCGTCCGCCGGCCAAGGCACTGGAGACGATGCCGGAGGTGGTGCGGCAGATGCACACCGCGTCCGGCCTGCTCGACGAACTGGCCGGCGGCACGACGCTCGCCGAGGCCGAGGAGCAGGTCCTGGCCTACGTACGGGAACACGTGAAGGAACCCGGCAGGACCCCGCTGTGCGGCAACTCCGTCGGCACCGACCGCGGCTTCCTGTCCCGGGACATGCCGGCCCTGGAGGGATACCTCCACTACCGGATCGTCGACGTGTCCAGCGTCAAGGAGCTGGCCCGGCGCTGGTATCCGCGGGCGTACTTCAACAGCCCGGAGAAGAACGGCAACCACCGCGCCCTCGCCGACATCCGCGAGTCGATCGCCGAACTGCGCTACTACCGCGAGGCCATCTTCGTACCGCAGCCCGGCCCGGACTCGGACACCGCGAAGGCGATCGCCGCCAAGCACGTCCTGCCTGCGGAATAGGCGTTCAGGAGGTCCCCGAAGGGGCGCCCGGAAAGCCGTGCGCGAGCACCCCTTGGGACCCTGTACACTTTTTCTCGGCCGGTCGGAGAAACCACAGAGTCACCGCCGGTCGTGGTGGGTGTAGCTCAGCTGGTAGAGCACCTGGTTGTGGTCCAGGATGTCGCGGGTTCGAGTCCCGTCACTCACCCTTGTACGAAAGGCCCCTGACCTGCGGAAACGCGGGTCAGGGGCCTTTTTGGTCGCCCGGCTTGGCCAAACATCCGCCCGAACCGGCCGGATTTTCGATCTATGGTCCGGCCCCATGTGTGCTCGGACCTCCCGTACCCACCGCAAGCGTCCAAGGGCGTGGAAGAGGGCTCCAAGGGGCTGTCCGCCTGCCCGCCATCCAGGCTTGCCTCGGCCACGAGTCGATCGAGAGCTGCAACTGGTAAGCGCCTGAGCGAAGTCGGCGGTGCCCACTCATGGGGCGGGCACCGCCGACAGCCACTGGGCTCCCGCTGTCGGTGGGGCCAGGACGAAGCCGCATCCCGCGGCGGCTCCAAGACCCATACGGGCAGGCGCGACAGGGATGCATGCAGGTGGCTACTACGCAGCCCTGCGCGCCAGTTGCCCCCCGCTTATTTGATCGCTCCTCGGACGACCCTCTCGTGAAAGCGGGCTAGCGAGTCCCCGCCCCGCCACCCAGCACATGCCGCAGCAACTCCCCGTCCTTCTTGGGCACCGCCAGGTCGTACGTCCCCGCGCCCGTGACGAGTTCGTACCGCTCGAACTTCCGGGCCAGGCGCACCTTCCCGGCCGCCGGCTTCAGCCGGAACGGCGCCTGAAGGGTCGCGCTCCGGCCTCCTCGCGCGTCGTTCCAGACGGGTGCCTCACCGGCAGCGAGCCGAAGGTAGCCCTGTCTCAACCGCGCGATCTGCTTGCCCTTGCCGACCGAGACCTTGACCGTCCCGCCGATGCTCTGCGTGAACCCGACGACACGCAGCGGCTGCCCGCCATCGAAGTCCGCGATGTCCCGCGCGGGCGTGCGGCGCCGGATCCACGCCCAGCGCAGCAGCACGTCCAGCATGGTCTCGGTGCCCGCGGAACGGCGTTCCGCGCGTGATCCTGTCACTTCCTTGTCCCCTCCGCCGCCGGTGAACACATCAGTCGACCTGCCAGGCCGTATGCAATGCCGAGCGCGCCAGGGACGGGTCCACGGCATCCACGGGCGGCTTCCAGTCGAACCCTCTCATCCGCTCGACGAACTCCGACGGCAGCAGCACGCCGTGGCGTCCCACGTAGTGCCCGAGGTCGCGGCGCCAGACCCAGGCGCCGTCGGTGAACAAGGACGAGCAGCCCACGAGATTCTCGCCACAGCCAAGCAGGCACCGGTCGGTCTCGGTGAATTCGGCGACCACCGGGGAGCCGGCAAGGTACGGGACAGCGAGTGCCGCGGTCTCCTGCCATTCCCCGGAGTCCGAGCGCGTGAGTTCGTGAATCCCTGGAAGATCGACCGGGACCTTGAAGAACTCACGGACAAACCCGACTCTCAGCATGATCAGTGCGCACCTCCCGCCATGGGAAGGAACATGCGCCAAGTCCCTCCGGGCTCCAGGAACGGTTCCTGCGACCCGAGACTCGGCATGACGCCGACCTTGGTGGTAGGAGCCCAGACCGGCACACCCAGACCATTGGCGACATCCTGGGCCACACCGGATACACCTGAATGACAGACGAGGAGTCTCACACATCCGCCCTCGTAATGCGGATTTCCTCTGACCGCCTCGACGATCTGGAGGGGATTCGTGTCCTGCCCGTCCACACCGAGTACTCCGCGGGTCGATCCATGCACGATCACATCGTGGTGGCCCGCGTTCTTGGCGTGCTCTCGTACGCTCATGGTCGCCGAGTCCGATCCGATGGATGTCGACGTATGTGTGTGCCTGACGGCGCCCCCACCAGGAGTGTAGTTGTCGGCGGGTGGGTCGGCCGACATCTGCGCGGCATCGGCACTCGCGGACGCGGCGCCCGTTTCGTGCGCACCGGACGGGTCGGAGGTGGTGACGGGGTTGTTGTCCGAGTAGCTGTAGCCGTTGAGTGACTGGTGCTGTTCGAGGGCCAGGAGCGGGTCGACACTGATGAACTGGCCCGTGGGCCTCGGTGAGCTTGGTCAGCTTGCCCTCGCCGTTCCAGTCCAGGCTCTGGCCGGTGCTGGAGCCGGCCTTCTCGACGCGCTTCTCGGTGTTGCCCGTGTCGTCGTACGTGTACTGCGCGGCCACGCCCGTGCACGTGCTGCCGGTCGTGGTGGCCGTCAGCGCATGCGGTCGGGTCGCGTCGTAGCAGTAGGTGGTGGTGACCGGCGTGGCGGAGTTCTGCTTCTCGGACTTGCGCTGGCCGGACGTGGTGTACGTGTACGACGTCCAGTAGGGGGCCGACCCGCCGAGGTTGGCTGTCGTACGGCCCGAAGTCGCACAGTCGGTGCTCTTCGGTGTCCACGCCTCGGTCAGATGCCGCTGGGCGTCATAGGCGAAGCACTGGTTGTCCGTGCCGGCACCTATGTTGGCGCCGTCGGATATGGACGTGACGTTGCCGACCTGGTCGTAGCCGTAGTCGAGGTTCTGGACAGCACCGCGGGTCTGGTCGTCCACCGCGGCGTCGAGCAGTCGGCCGGTGCCCTTCTCATAGGTGTTGGTGACGAAGACCCGCTTGGTGCCGGTCGCCGTGCCCAGCTGGAGCTGGCCGACCTGGCTCAGCGCGGTGTAGTCGGTCGCGAGCAGGTATCCGGTCTTGCCGGACAGCTCGTTGTTGAGGCCGAAGTCGTTGTAGCGGTACTCCAGGGTCTCCGCGGCGAGCCCACCGACGGCGGGTTCCTTGCTCGTACCGACGGTGCCATCAAGGCGGTACGTCGTCTCGACCGTGCTGGTCGGCGGGACGGCTTGGGAACTCACCAGAGGGTCGTCGGACGGAAGGGTGACGCTCGTGGCGGTGGGCCGGTACAGGTTGTCGTAGGCGGTGGTCTGCCGGGTGTAGGCCTTGCCGTTCACACCGTCCACGTAGCGGATGGACGCGGTCGCCTGGCCCTTGGCGACACTGTCGAACGTCCAGGCGGCGAGCCTGTTCGCATCGGTACGACTGGTCTGCCACAGGCCTGTCTTGCGGCCGAGCTCGTCGTATCCGTACAGCAGACTCCGGTCCTCGTCATCGGTCGTGGTGTCGACCTGGTCGAGTTCGGTGTAAGTGGTGACAGTGGTGCCCTTGTCCGGGTCGACCGACTTCACCTGGCGGCCGAACAGGTCGTACGTGTACGACCACTTCGTGTCGTCCGGGCCGGTGATCGTCTCCTGCTTGCCGTCGGGCGTGTAGCTGTACCGCACCCTTGTGTACGACGTGCCGGTCGTGGCGCCGTAGGCCGTGTCGTTCGGTGCCGTACCCGCATAGGTGCGGGTCTCGGCGGTGCGCCCCAGGGCGTCCGTGATGGTGCGGGTGGCGTTGCCGCCCTGGACGGCCGTGGTCGCCGTCGAATCGCCCGTGTAGGTCGTGGTCGTCGACCACTTCTTCACGCCGTCCACCAACAGGGTGGAGGTGGCGGCGCGCTCGGCGCCGTCGAACTCCGTCTCGGTCTGGCTCCCGCCGCCGTACGGAGTCTGCGTGTACGTGCTGTCGGGGGCGGTGGTGTTGTCGTAGACGTCGGCGTAGGTCTCGTAGACTGGCTCGCGCGTCACCGCCAACACCGCCGCCTCCCACAGGACGGTTGCCGCGAACGGCATCCGCTCCTTCGGCTTCCTCGCCTCCTGGCAGGACGCGAACTACCAGCGTGCGACTTCGAGCTCAACGGCCGCAGTTGCGTAAAGGTCTGATCGGAGCCGTCCGACATCCCCTTCGTTTAGTGGAGGCCGAGGGCGACCTCGGCGCCGGGAGGTGGAGCGTTTGGCCATGGCCAAACCGGATGCCACACAGCGTCGTCCAGCGTCATCATCCGCCACCCGCATGCACGGATTTATCCGCACGTACAGCAAAGACGCAGGTCGCCATAGCGATACGAAACAGGTTCGAGTCCCGTCACTCACCCTTATTGATCAAGGGCTGGCCTGTGAAAGCAGGTCAGCCCTTGATGTTTTCTCATCCGGCGCGGATCCCCCCGGCCCCGGCACGACCTAGGAAGACGCGCGGGTCACCAGCTCCGTCGGCAGTACCGCGTGCCGGCGTTCCAGGCCCCGGGACGCGGCCGGGCGGCGGTCGGCGATCTCCGCGAGGAGGAGGTCGATCATCGCGCGGCCCATCTCCTCGATGGGCTGGCGGACGCTGGTGAGCGGCGGGTCCATATGGCGGGCGATGGCCGAGTCGTCGTACCCGACCAGCGCCACGTCGTCGGGGATACGGCGGCCGACCTTGCGCAGCACCTGGCGGGCGCCCGCCGCCATCACGTCCGAGCCGGCGAAGACGGCGTCGAGGGCGGGCTCCCGCTCCAGCAGGCGGGTCATCGCACGCCGGCCGCCCTCCTCGGTGAAGTCGCCCGGCTCTATGAGGAGTTCGGTCTCCTTGCGGCCGGCGTCACGCAGGGCCTCGCGGTAGCCGTCGACGCGGCGCTGGGCGCCGTACACGTCCAGGCGGCCGGTGATGTGCGCGATCGTCCGGCGGCCGCCGGCCAGCAGGTGCTCCACGGCCGAGCGCCCGCCGCCGTAGTTGTCGGAGTCGACGGAGGTCAGCGTCTCGGCGGCCGAGCGCGGGCCGCTGATCACCGCGGGGATCTCCAGCTGGACGAGGAGGTCGGGCAGCGGGTCGTCGGCGTGGACGGACACCAGCAGCACTCCGTCCACCCGGTGGGCGGCCAGGTACTGGGCGAGCCGTTGCCGCTCCCGGTCGCTGCCCGCGAAGATCAGGAGCAACTGCATCTCGGTGTCGGAGAGTTCGGCACCGACACCGCGGAGCATGTCCGAGAAGTACGGCTCCGCGAAGAACCGGGTCTCCGGCTCGGGGACGACGAGGGCGATGGCGTCGGTGCGGTTGGCCGCGAGGGCGCGGGCGGCCGTGTTCGGAACATAACCGAGCTCCGCGACCGCCGCCTCGACCACGGCCCTGGTGGCGTCGCTGACCCGGGGCGAACCGTTGATCACCCGCGACACGGTGCCCCGCCCCACCCCGGCCCGGGCGGCGACTTCCTCGAGGGTGGGCCGACCACCGCTACGCCCCCGCGCTCCGTGGCTTGCCATGGGCTTTGCCCTCCTCGCCGACGTTCAACTCGCTGGCCTGGAATCTAACAGTGCTGTCCGCCGCCACAGCCGCGGCCGTTTTGTCAGGACATATGCAGCTTTCCCCTCGCCTCTCGGCGGTAGCTAACGGGCCTATAACTGAAGGCGGTTGGCCGCGTCCGCTCCCTTGACACCCCGCCCCGAACCGACGACTCTTCAACTCATCACTGGTGGGAGCGCTCCCACAGTACCTGACACATACACATCCCGCACGTTCCCCGCCCGAGCCGCAGCGAGAAACATACGGGCCCAACAATGCAGTTGGCCGGGGGGTCGGCACGTCAGGGCAACAGGAGGACGTAATGCGAGCACGTACCCGAACCGCCTCCCACAAGGCGGTGGTCCTGGCGGCCGTCGTGTCGCTGGGAGGAGCGTTGCTGGCCGGCTGTGCCGACGACAGTGGTGGCGGCAGCGACGGCACCGGCGGTGGAGGCAAGGGCAAGACGACGATCACGCTCGGTCTGTTCGGCACGTTCGGCTTCAAGGAGGCCGGGCTCTACAAGGAGTACGAGAAGCTCCACCCGAACATCGTCGTCAAGGACACCTCGATCGAGCAGAACGAGAACTACTACCCGGCGCTCGTCAACCACCTGACCACCAACAGCGGTCTGATGGACATCCAGGCCGTCGAGGTCAGCAACATCGCCGAGGTCACCAGCACGTTCGCGGACAAGCTGGTGGACCTGTCCAAGGTCAACGGCGTCTCGGAGAGCAACTGGCTGGACTGGAAGTGGAAGCAGGCAACCACGTCCGGCGGGCAGACCATCGGGCTCGGCACCGACGTCGGTCCGCTCGCCATCTGCTACCGCAAGGACCTCTTCGAGAAGGCCGGTCTGCCCACCGAGCGCGACGCGGTGAGCAAGCTGTGGGCGGGCAGCTGGGACAAGTTCATCAAGGCCGGCGAGCAGTACAAGAAGAAGGCGCCCTCCGGCACCACCTTCATGGACTCCCCCGGTGGTCTGCTGAACGCGATCCTCGCCGGTGAGAGCACCCGTTTCTACGACTCCTCCGGCAAGGTCATCTACAAGACGAACCCGGCGGTCAAGACCGCCTTCGACCAGACCGCGAAGGCAGCGCAGGAGGGCCTGGTCGGCGCGCAGACCCAGTTCCAGCCGGCCTGGAACACGACGATCGCGAACAACAAGTTCGCCGCGATCTCCTGTCCGCCGTGGATGCTCGGCTACATCAAGGGCCAGTCCAAGGCGGACGCGGCCGGCAAGTGGGACGTGGCCCAGGCGCCGCAGGCCGGCAACTGGGGCGGCTCCTTCCTGACTGTGCCCAAGAGCGGCAAGAACGTCACCGAGGCCGAGAAGCTCGCCGCCTGGCTGACCGCGCCCGAGCAGCAGGCCAAGCTCTTCAGCGTGCAGGGCTCCTTCCCGAGCGCGCCGTCGACGTACACCTCGGCGGCGGTGACCGGCGCCAAGAACGACATGACCGGTGACGCCCCGATCGGCACGATCTTCGCCGAAGCCGCCAAGGACAGCCCCGTGCAGGTCATCGGCCCGAAGGACCAGATCATCCAGCAGGGCCTGACCAACAACGGCGTCATCCTCGTCACCAAGGGCAAGTCGCCCGCGGAGGCCTGGGACACGGCCACCAAGACCATCGACAACAGCCTGGAGAAGTGACCGGCATGGCCACCCGGCACGACACCGCCGCGCCCCTCGCCAAGGAGGGGGGCGCGGCCCCGTTCCGCCCGCCCACCGTTCCCACCGAGGCGGAGCGGCGGCGCCGCGCCCGTCTCTCGCGCCGCTGGCAGCGGGACATCAAGTGGAGCCCGTACGGCTTCATCTCGCCGTTCTTCCTGCTCTTCCTCGCCTTCGGGCTCTTCCCGCTGCTGTACACGGGCTGGGCCTCGCTGCACACGGTGGAGCTGACCGCGCCCACGGACATGCAGTGGGCGGGGCTGCACAACTACACCCGCATCTTCGACGACGAGTTCTTCTGGAACGCGGCCAGGAACACCCTGACCATCGGGATCATCTCGACGGTTCCGCAGCTGCTGATGGCGATGGGGCTCGCCCACATCCTCAATTACAAGCTGCGTGCCTCGACCTTCTACCGGGTCGTGATGCTGGCGCCGTACGCCACGTCGATCGCCGCCGCCTCACTCGTCTTCGTGCTGCTGTTCGGCCGTGACTACGGCATGATCAACTGGGCGCTGCACTTCTTCGGCGTCAGCCACATCGACTGGCAGAACGACAAGTGGCCGTCCCAGATAGCGGTGTCGACGATCGTGATCTGGCGCTGGACGGGCTACAACGCGCTGATCTACCTGGCGGCGATGCAGGCGATCCCGCAGGACCTGTACGAGTCGGCGGCCCTGGACGGCGCCGCGCGCTGGCAGCAGTTCTTCCATGTGACGCTGCCGCAGTTGCGCCCGACGATCCTGTTCACCTGTGTCGTGTCCACCATCGGGGCGAGCCAGGTGTTCGGCGAGCCACTGATCTTCGACGCGAACAAGGGGGCGTCGGGAGGCGCGGAGCACCAGTTCCAGACGCTCGGCCTGTACCTGTACGAGCAGGGCTGGGTGAACCAGCACCTGGGCCGTGCCTCCGCCATCGCCTGGACGATGTTCCTGATCCTCATCGTGATCGGGATCGTCAACTACGTCATCTCGCGCCGGCTGCGCGCCAGTAGTTAGGAGACCGGCCGTGACGACGACCCTGACCAACCCTTCGGCTGCCGAGCCCAAGCGTGTGCGGCGCTCGAAGTCGGCGCGCGCCGGCGGCACGATGCACGCGGGCCCGATCGCGTACACGATCCTCGTGCTGTTCTCCATCGGCTCGCTGTTCCCACTGGTGTGGACGGCGATCGCCGCCTCGCGGAACAACAACCGGCTGGCGCAGACCCCGCCGCCGTTCTGGTTCGGCGGGAACCTCTTCAACAACCTGGACGTCGCCTGGAGCGAGGCCAATCTCGGCAAGGCGTTCCTCAACACCACGATCGTGGCCGGGACTTCCGCGGTGACCATCGTCGTGCTGTCCACGATCGCAGGGTTCGCCTTCGCCAAACTGCGCTTCAGGGGCCGTAACATCCTGATGCTGACGGTGATCGGCACCATGATGGTGCCGCCCCAGCTCAGCATCATCCCGCTCTACATGATGGTCGCCAAGCTGAACTGGGCTGACCAGTTGCAGGCGGTCATCTTCCCGTCCCTGGTGAGCGCGTTCGGCGTGTTCTTCATGCGGCAGTACCTCATCCAGGCGCTGCCGGACGAGCTGATCGAGGCGGCCAGAATGGACGGCGCGAGCAGCTGGCGGGTGGTGTGGCACGTGGTGTTCCCCGCGGCGCGCCCGGCGATGGCGGTGCTCGGCATGCTGATGTTCGTCCAGGCCTGGAACGACTTCCTGTGGCCGTTCCTGGTCCTCACGCAGACCGGCAACCCGACGGTGCAGGTCGCCCTGGCGGGCCTGGGCCGCGGTTACACCCCCGACCAGTCCCTGATCATGGCGGGCGCGCTGCTGGGCACGCTTCCGCTGCTGCTCGTCTTCGCGATCTTCGGCAAGCAGATCGTGGGCGGCATCATGCAGGGTGCCGTGAAGGGCTGACCGTTCATGAGAAGGGCCAGGGCCGCCACTTCTCATGAACGGGGGCCGGGTCACCGCCGTCCCGGCCCCTCCCGCCCCTCCTCCATCTACCCGTCGGTCTCAACGACCTCCAATGGGAGCGCTTCCATGCCTGAACCCATGACTTCCGTGACCTTTCCTCCCGCCTTCCTCTGGGGCGCCGCGACCTCCGCCTACCAGATCGAGGGGGCGGTGCGGGAGGACGGCCGCACGCCCTCGATCTGGGACACCTTCAGTCATACGCCGGGCAGGACGGTCGGCGGCGAGACCGGTGACATCGCTGTCGACCACTACCACCGCTACCGCGACGACGTCGCGCTGATGGCGGAGCTGGGCCTGAACGCGTACCGGTTCTCGGTCTCCTGGTCGCGCGTCCAGCCGACCGGCCGGGGCCCCGCGGTCCAGGTGGGCCTGGACTTCTACCGCAGGCTGGTGGACGAGCTGCTGGCGAAGGGCATCAGGCCCGCCGTCACCCTCTACCACTGGGATCTGCCGCAGGAGCTGGAGGACGCGGGCGGCTGGCCGGAGCGGGACACGGCGTACCGGTTCGCCGAGTACGCGCAGATTCTCGGCGAGGCGCTCGGCGACCGCGTCGAGCAGTGGATCACCCTCAACGAGCCCTGGTGCAGCGCCTTCCTGGGCTACGGCTCCGGAGTGCACGCCCCCGGGCGGACCGACCCGGGGGCCGCGCTGCGTGCCGCGCACCACCTCAACCTGGGGCACGGGCTGGCGACTTCGGCGCTGCGCTCGGTGATGCCGGCCCGCAACGAGGTGGCGATCAGCCTCAACTCCTCCGTCGTACGGCCGCTTTCGCAGGACCCGGCCGACCTGGTGGCGGTCCGGACCATCGACGACCTGGCCAACGGCGTGTTCCACGGCCCGATCCTGCACGGCTCGTACCCGGCGACCTTGTTCGCGGCGACGGCCTCGGTGACCGACTGGTCGTACGTCCTGGACGGCGACCTCGGCACCATCCGCCAGCCCCTGGACGCCCTCGGGCTGAACTACTACACGCCCACGCTGGTGTCGGCGGCGTCCGAATCGCTGAGCGGTCCGCGGTCGGACGGTCACGGCGCGAGCGCCCACTCCCCCTGGCCGGGCGCCGACGACATCGCCTTCCACCAGACCCCCGGCGACCGCACCGAGATGGGCTGGACGATCGACCCGACCGGCCTGCACGAGCTGATCATGCGGTACGCGCGGGAGGCGCCCGGTCTGCCGCTGTACATCACGGAGAACGGCGCTGCCTACGAGGACAAGGTGGACGCCGACGGCCGGGTGCACGACCCGGAGCGCATCGCCTATCTGCGCGGGCATCTGGAGGCGGTGCGTCGCGCTGTCACCGACGGGGCGGACGTCCGCGGGTACTACCTGTGGTCGCTGATGGACAACTTCGAGTGGGCGTACGGCTATGCCAAGCGGTTCGGCATGGTGCACGTGGACTACGGGACGCTGGAGCGGACGCCGAAGTCGAGCGCCCGCTGGTACGGGGAGGTGGCCCGCACGGGGGCGCTGCCGGAGGTTCCGGTGGCGTGAACCCGGGGGCGGGGGTGTTCCGGGGGACAGTGGGGAGTCCTCCGGAACACCCCGCCGGTCAGGGATCCTCGGGGACTTCGGGGGCCGGGGATCTGTAGCGGTACGGCGGGCAGCTGCGGTCCGGGCCGGTTCGAACGGCCCGGACCGCAGGTGTGTCCCGGTTGCTGCTCGCCGGCGCGTCAGCCGATCGCCGCGAACGCCTTCGAGAAGGCATACTTGTCCTGGACGACCGAGCTGCACGTGGCGTCGGCGGTGGGCTTGGCGCCGCCGTCGCACTGCTTGTCGCGGGTGGCCGACCACATCGAAAGCCAGCCGAGCCCCTTGGACTTGGCGAAGTCGACGAGCTGGGTGGCGTCGTCCACCTTGAAGACCTCGGAGGAGACGTCGTTGACGCCGATCATCGGGGTGACGGCCACCGTCTTCCAGGCGGCGGCGTCCGAGAGGCCGAGCACGCTCTTGACCTGGGCCTGGGTGGCGGTGGCGGCCTGGATGGCGTAGGTGCCCATGTCGCCGTTGTACGAGGCGCCGTAGTCCATCGCCATGATGTTGACGGTGCTGATCTTCACGCCGTTGGCCTTGGCGTTGGAGAGCAGGTTCACGCCGTCCTGGGTGAGGCCCTCCGGCATGACCGGGAGGGTGAAGGAGACGTCCAGGTCCGGGTGGCTCGCCTGGAGCTTGGCGATGGCCTTCGCACGGTTGGTGTTCGCCGTGGTGTTGGGCAGCGCGCCGCCCTCCACGTCGAAGTCGACCTTGGTCAGTTTGTAGGCGTCCACGGCCTTGCCGTACGCCGTCGCCAGCGCGTCCGCCGAGGAGCAGGTGGTCGCGAGCTCCGAGCCTGAGGCCCCGCCGAAGGAGACCCGGACGTCACCGCCCTTGGCGCGCAGCGCGCCGATCTGGGCTGCCACGCCGTCGCCGGCCAGGTCCGTCACCCCGCCCCACTTGGGCGTGCAGCCGCCGCCGTCGGTGATGAAGGCGAGGTTGTAGTTCTTCACACCGGTCGCGTCGGCGGCCGCGAGGAGGTCGAACGCCGGGTAGAGGGAGGTGTCGACGTACGGGGCGAAGCCGGCGGAGGCGGTGGTACCGGTGCCGCTGCTCTGGGTGGGGGACGCGGTGGGAGTGGCCGTAGCGGTGGGGGTGGCGGAGGCCGTGGGGGTCGGGGTGGGGGTGGGGGACTGCGTCGGGCGGCCGCTGGGCTCCGGGGTCGCCGTGCCGTCCGCCGAACAGCTCGCGTTGTCGATACGGCAACCGGTCGGGTCCCCGGCGCCGTTGACCACGAAGCCGACGGTGAAGGACTCGCCGGCCGCGACACCGTCCGTGTCCCACTTCGGCGGCTTCACGGTGACGTGCCGGCCGCTGACCGTGGACTCGGCGTTCCACAGCGAGCTGAGTTTCGCGCCGGCCGGCAGGTCGAACTCCAGGGTCCAGTCCTTCTCCGTCGCGCCGCTGTTGTTCGTCACGACGTACTGCGCGGTGTACCCGGTCGACCAGTCGCTGGTCTTCGTGTACGCGGCGCCGACCCCGGCCGCCTGCGCGATACCGGTGAACAGGATCGCCCCGCCGCCGACCACGGCCGCGGCGACCAGACCGCCTATCGCCTTGTTCCTGCCACTGATTCTGCGCCGGTGCGTGCTCATGCGCGTGCCTGCCTTCGCCTGCCGAAAATGGGGGGTGCGGCAGCACGCTAGCGACCGGCAAACGGACAAACGGCCTGATAGGGACGGTCGTTGGGGATCTTAGGGTGCGCTTAAGGATGGGATCGGGACCGATTAAAGGTCGAGACCAATTTTCTTGGTCTCCCCGGTTCCTCTCCTGCCCGCCTCCCCCGGCTGCCTGCGCGAACGGCGCCGGCGCACCGACCCCCGATGCCCCTTCCGCTCCGGCTTCCCGCCGTCCAGCTGGATCCAGATCCGCACCTCGGTCCCGCCGAGCACCGACGAGCCGATCCGCACGTCCCCGCCGGTCGACTCGGCGAGCCGGCGCACGATGTCCAGTCCGAGCCCGGTCGACCCGGCCGCCCCGGAACCCCGGCCCCGGGCCATCGCCGCCTCGGGATCCCGGATGCCCTGCCCGGCGTCGGAGACCAGCACGATGACGGCGTCCTCCCCGTTGTGCACGTCGACCGCGAAGGCGGTGCCCTCGGCGGTGTGCCGGAAGACATTGCCCAGCAACCCGTCCAGCGCGGCGGCCAGGTCGGCGCGGGCGACGGGTATGCGGACCGGCCGGTCCACGCCGGCCACCCGCCACTTGCGGCCCTCGTCCTCCGCGAGCGCCGACCAGAACCCCATCCGCTCCCGCACCACCTCGGCCGCGTCGCACCCGGCGCCCGGCCCGGCGGCCGCCGTCTGCGGCTTGGCCTCCCGGGCGGTACGGATGATGGTGTCGACCTCACGCTCCAGCTGGGCGACGGCGGCCCGGGTCTGCTCGGCGGCGGCCCCGTCCCCGAGCGAGGCCGCGTTGAGCCGCAGCACGGTGAGCGGGGTCCGCAGCCGATGCGACAGATCCGCCGCCAACTCCCTTTCGTTCGCCAGCAGCTGTACGACCTGATCGGCCATCGAGTTGAACGCGACCGCCGCCAGCCGCAGTTCGGTCGGCCCCTCTTCGGGCACCCGCGACCCCAGCTTGCCCTCGCCCAGTTCGTGCGCGCCCTCGACCAGCCGCTGGGCGGGCTGCACCATCCGTACGCCCAGCCGGTCGGCGACGGCGACCGAGCCGACGACCAGCGCCAGGCCGACGGCGGCGAGCACCGCCCAGGCCGTGGAGACGCCGTGGGTCACCTCGGACTTGGGGACGTACACCTCGACGACCGCGATGGCACCGGAGCTGAGCGCGACGGGCTGCAGCAGGGTCGAGCCGCCCGCCACCCCGGTCGTGGAGGCACGCCCCAGCTTCCGTACGGTCGCGATGTCCCGGTCGGCGGCGCGCTGCCGCCCGATGTCGACGGCGGCACCGTCTCCCGACGCCGGTATGTGCACGGCCATGCCGCGGTCGGCGCCGGCCGAGGCCACCACCCGCTCCAGCTTGTCCCGGTCGGTGGTGATGGACAGGGCGGGGGCGATGGCGGCCGCCTCCCGCTCGGCGTTGGAGAAGGCGCGGTCCCGGGCCATCTCCTTGACGACCAGGCCGAGGGGGACCGCGAAGGCGACCACGACCATCGCGGTGACCGCCAGACAGACCTTGACCAGTGCCCATCTCATCCGACCGGCCTCGCTTCCCCGCCCGGCGGCTCCAGCTTCACGCCGACTCCCCGAAGTGTGTGCAGATAACGCGGCCGGGCCGCCGTCTCCCCCAACTTCCTTCGCAACCACGACAAGTGCACATCAATGGTCTGGTCGTCCCCGTAGGACTGCTGCCACACCTCCGCCAGCAGTTCCTTGCGCGGCACGACGACCCCGGGCCGCCCGGCCAGAAAGGCCAGCAGATCGAACTCCCGCCGGGTGAGATCCAGCCGCGCCCCGTCCAACTCGGCCTGCCGCCGCAGCGGGTCGACGGTCAGCCCGCCGACCCGCAGCACGCTGGACGGCGTCACCTCGCCCCCGCCTGACCGCGCCCGGCGCAGCACGGCGGACATCCGCGCCGAGAGATGCTCGACGGAGAAGGGCTTGGTCAGATAGTCGTCCGCACCGGCGTTGAGCAGCCGGACGATCTCCGTCTCGTCGTCGCGGGCGGTGGCGATGATCACCGGCACATCGGTGATCCCCCGCAGCATCTTCAGGGCCTCGGAGCCGTCCAGGTCCGGCAGTCCGAGGTCCAGGATGACCACGTCGAAACGGAAATGGGCGACCTCGCGCAGCGCCTCCAGTGCCGTACCGACGCTGCGCACGGTGTGCGAGGCGTCGGTGAGATGCCGGATGAGCGCCGAGCGTACGAACTGGTCGTCCTCGACCACGAGCACACTTGCCATGCGCCGCACCGTACGCCATACGGCAGACCCCGGTCGGAGCCTGTGGATAACTCGGGACGAGTGCGCAGGGCGGTACCCCTGAGGCAGTATGGCCCGCGATGCGCAGAGGACTCGTACACGTACTGGCTTGGCTGCTCGCCACGGGCGCGGCGGTCACGCTGTCGTGGTGGGGCGTCCACACGGTGATGGCGGGAACGGCCTACGACCCACCGCGCGCCCTGCCCATCACGGCGGCGGACGCCCCGACGACGCAGGGTTCCAAGCCCCTGGCGTCGTCCACGTCCCGCCCACCGAGCCCCTCGCGCACCGCCTCCCCGCGCCCGTCGGCGACTCCCACACCGACGCCCTCCCGGACCCCGACGGCCACCCCTACCCCGTCCGCCACCGTGTCCGGCGAGGTCAGGGCCTATGACACGAACGGCGGCCGGGCGGTCTTCGACCTGGGGAAGACCAGCGCGACACTCGTGTCGGCGACCCCGGGAACCGGCTGGTCGATGCAGGTATGGAAGACGGAATCCTGGATCCGCATCGAGTTCAGCAGGAGCACGGACAGGGTGTCGGTGTTCTGCACATGGCACGACGGGCCGCCGCAAGTGCAGGTCGAGACTTACTGAGACCTGCACTTGTCAGCAGCCCTCACTCACCCGCGGCTTCACCGAAAGACCGAGGGCGGCGGCGAAGGCGAAGCCACAGCGACCGAATCAGTCACGGCGACAGCCCCACCGGTGAAATCCCTCAACTCCCGCCCATGTTCGACCCGCCCGGGGTGCGAATCGGAAGCACAACGCCGGGTCAGCTCCCCGACGGGCAGCTGGACGTCGGCCGCCACCAGCACCGCGTTGCCGAACCGCTTCCCCCGCCAGACTCCCGCATCCGCCACCACCGCCAGCTCCGCGAACCGCGCCCCCGCCGTGGCGATCTGCCCTCTCAAGTGCGCCAACGGCGGCCCGTCCGCGAGGTTCGCCGCGTACACACCCCCCGGCCGCAGCACCCTCCGCACCTCGTCGAGGAACTCCGTGGATGTCAAGTGCGCCGGCGTGCGTGCCCCGCTGAACACATCTGCTATGACCAGGTCCGCCCACCCCTCCGGCAGCCTGCCCAGCCCTTCCCGGGCGTCCACGGACCGCACCCGTATCCGCGCGTTCGGATCCAACGGCAGCTCCCGCCGGACCAGTTGGACAAGGGCCGCGTCCCGCTCCACGATCTGCTGCATGGACCGGGGCCGGGTCGCCGCGACATACCGCGCCAACGTGAACGCCCCGCCCCCGAGGTGCAGGACCTGCACCGGTCTGCCCGGAGGTGCGACCAGGTCGATCACATGGCCGAGGCGGCGCTGGTACTCGAAGGAGAGATACCCGGGATCGTCGAGGTCGACGTGTGACTGCGGGGCGCCGTCGATGAGCAGGGTCCAGGCGCGGCTGCGCTCGGGGTCGGGTATGAGCTGGGCGAGGCCGCCGTCGACGGCCTCGACCACGGCATCGGCGGCGGCCGGCCGGCGCCGTGAGTTCCTGGACTTGCCCATTCCGCCATTTTCGCAGGCAGCGGCCGTACAGGGAATTCAGCAGCAGCTGTCCGCGGCCTTGATCAGCCGGGCCGCCTCCCCGAGTGCCCGGCGCAGCACCGCCGGGTCGGTCGCCGGGTCGGCCTCGCCGGGCGGCAGCAGCCAGTCGGAGCCCGCGACCGGTGGCTCGGGGTTGAGTCGCAGCCCGCGCCCGTCGGTCCCGGTACAGGTGCTGCCGGGGACGTCCCAGCCCGCCGCCGTACCGGCCGGCACCACGAATCCGAGGGTGTCGCCCCCGTCGTCGTGGAGTACGGGCCCCACCGCGTCACCGGCCCCCCGCCGCAGGATGTCGACCGCCTCCAGGCCCTGCCGGGCCGGCACCGTGACGAGGTCGCATCCATCATCGTCTGCCGCCGAAGTCGTCGACGGCGCACAAGGATCGTTGCTCTGGCTGGTCTCCATCCCGGCCTCCACCGCGCAGCCCTCTTGCAGTCCATGACGTCCAACGCGCCACCGCGTCAACGGCTACGGCGGAAGTCAGCCGCAAAGGATGGCAGTTCATGGCAGATCGTGCAGGAGATATCCGGTTTGTAGCCAAACACAGCGTCACGGGTCCGAAACAGCAGGTACGTTCTTGCCCGCCGGAATCAAGGGTCCACTCGGACAACTCACCATCACTCCGGCATGGTTCGACGGTTCGCACGAGAGGACCCGGCCATGGCGTCGTCAACCACGACCTCGCAACCTGATCGGCCGGTACGGCCGAACGTCGCCTTCCGGCAGCTGCGCGGCCGGCACTCGCCGGCCGAGTTCGCCGCGCTGGTGCGGCGTGCCGCCCGCGAGATCGGCGAGCGGGTGAGCTGTGACGCGCGCTACATCGGCCGGGTGGAGGCGGGTGAGATCCGCTGCCCGAACTACGCGTACGAACGGGTGTTCCTGCACATGTTCCCCGGTCGCACGCTCGCCGACCTCGGCTTCGCGCCCCGCTCGTCCGTCCGCGGACGCGGGGCGCGGCCGCCGGAGGACACGCCCCTCGCCCTCGCGAGAGGCGATGTCCAAAAGGCCGTCGAGCCGCCGTATCACCCGCCCGACACGTTTCAACCGCAGGACACGTATCACCCGCAAGACAAGTACGAGACGCACGACAACTTCGAGGAGAGCGACGTGCTGCGTCGCCTATTCATGACCGGCGGAGGCGCCACGGTGGCCGCCGCCACCCTGGGCCCTCTGGGATCCACCATCGACGCCGTGGCGGCGGACCGGCCGGTACACCGCGCCGGGTCCTCGCACGCGGCCGCCCTGGAGGAGGCCGTACGCCGGATCCGGCTGCTCGACGACCGGCACGGCGCGGACGGTCTGTACCGGCGTGCCGCGGCTCCGCTGCGCGCGGCGTACGCGCTGCTGGACGCGGGCGCGACCCGCCAGACGACCGCCGACCGGCTGCACTCGGGCGCGGGTGAACTGGCCATCTCGGTGGGCTGGCTGGCCCATGACTCCGGCCGCTTCGACGACGCCCGCTCGCACTACGCGGAGGCGCTGGCGACGGCTCGGATGACCGGGGACCCGGGGCTGGAGGCGCACGCCTTCTGCAACACGGCGTTCCTGGCACGGGACGCGGGGAGGCCGAGGGAAGCGGTGCGAGCGGCACAGGCCGCGCAGCGGGTCGGCCGGCCGCTGGGCTCGGCGCGTCTGATGTCCCTGCTCGCGCTGCGCGAGGCGGGCGGCTGGGCGGGGCTCGCCGACCGCACCGGATGCGAGCAGGCCCTGGTCCGCGCGCAGGCCCTCTTCGAGCGAGGCCACTCGGACGCCGACCCCGAGTGGATGAGCTTCTACGGAGAGGCCGAACTGGAGGGCCTGGAAGCGCAGTGCTGGTCCACGCTGGGCGACTGGCGGCGTGCCGCGCGGCATGCGCGCAGGGCCGCCGACCTGCAGGATCCGCACTTCACGCGGAACATCGCGCTGTACACGGCGGAGCTCGCGGACGACCTCGCCCGCGGGGGTCGTCCCGACGAGGCGGCGATGGCGGGGCTGCGGGTCCTGGACCTGCTGGGCCAGGTCCAGTCGTCACGGATCCAGGGGATGCTGGCGGGAACGGCGAGGGTACTGCTGCCGCATCGCCGGGCGAGCGGGGTCCAGGAGTTCCTGGACCGGCATGCGTCGACACCGAGGGTGGTCTAGGCCCTGTCGTCAACGGGGGTGTGTGTCGTCGCGTCAGCCACAGCTGCGGGCAGTCGTGCCGCTTGGGGCGGCACGGGTGGGCGCAGGCGGCACCCTGCGAGCGCCGGTTGGGCGACCCCACTCCTACCCACCGTCAGCCGGACAAGTGCCCCAGGTCGTTCCAGCTCTCGATCGCCGGTTCGCCGTACGCCCACCCCAGCACGGACAGCGACGTCGGGTTCAGCCGGATCCGCGCCGCGAAATCCAGCGGCAGCCCCAGCCAGCGCGCGCCGATGGAGCGCAGTACGTGCCCGTGGGCGAACACCAGCACGTCCCGGTCTTCCGACCGCGCCCACGCCACCACCTCGTCCGCCCGCGCGGTGATCTCCGCGATCGTCTCGCCCTCGGGGACACCGTCCCGCCAGATCAGCCACCCCGGCCGGACCGCCTGGATCCCGGCCGGGGTCAGGCCCTCGTAGGTGCCGTAGTCCCACTCCATCAGCGTGTCCCAGTGGGCCGCGCGGTCGCCGAACCCCGCCAGCTCGCACGTCTCACGCGCGCGCGCCAGCGGGCTGGTGCGCACCTCGACGTCCGGGAGGCCGTCGAACGGCGGCCGGTGCAGGCGCTCGCCGAGCAGCTTGGCTCCCCGCCGGCCCTCCTCCAGGAGCGGTACGTCGGTCCTGCCGGTGTGCTTGCCGGACAGCGACCACTCCGTCTGTCCGTGCCGGGCCAGCAGGATGCGCGGTGCCATGGAGGTCGGGCCTTTCGGGAGAGGTTCGGGAGCGGGACACCTCCATCATCACCCACGCCGGAAACGCGCAGGGAGGGGGCAGGGAAGGGGCACGGGACGGGCAACCCGGCGGGCGGTCTCCGCGTCTTTGAGGGCTGAGCGCCCTGCATGGGCGGGAATACGCGCCACGTAAAGTGTCACGGTCGGCCCGCCGGGTGCCGCGCAGACAGGGACGACAAGGGGGAGGCAGCCGGATGCCGCAGACCGAGATACCGGGCACCGAGGTGACTGCGCGAACCCCGCTGCGCTGGTGGACCGAGCTGCCGCTGATCCTGCTGGTATACGGCTGCTACACGGCCGGCCGCCTGCTCGCGCGCGGGGACACGGCCTCCGCCGTCGACCACGGTCTGGCGATCCTGCGTATCGAGAAGGACCTGCGCCTCAACGCCGAGCACCCGCTCAACCGCCTGTTCACCCGCGAGCCATGGCTCGGTGTACCGGCCGACTTCTGGTACGCCTCGCTGCACTACCTGATCACCCCGGTGATCCTGGTCTTCCTGTTCCGCAGGCGCGCCGAGGTCTACCGGCGGGCCCGTACCTGGCTGATGACGTCCACGTTCATCGGTCTGATCGGCTTCACCCTGCTGCCCACCTGCCCGCCCCGGCTGCTGGACGCGAAGTACGGCTTCGTCGACACGATGGCCCAGTACGGCTCGTACGGCTGGTGGGGCGGCGACGCCAGCGCCCCGCGCGGCCTCGGCGGCATGACCAACCAGTACGCGGCGATGCCGAGCCTGCACTGCGGCTGGGCGCTGTGGTGCGGGGTGATGCTGTGGCGCCACGGCGGCACCCGTCTGACCAAGGTGCTCGGTGTGGCGTACCCGACGCTGACCGCGATCGTCGTGATGGGCACCGCCAACCACTACTTCCTGGACGCGGTCGCGGGCGCCGCCGCGATGGGCGCCGGCTTCCTGCTGTCGCCGTACGTGACGCGGGTCGCGGACTTCGTCCGGGTCCGGGTGACCCGGGGCACCTCACTGGTCGCAGCACGCTCCGGCGGCACAGGTTCCCCGATTGTCAGTGGCGGATGCCAGACTTCGGCGGGTGAGCGAATTCCATCGCAGCGCGAGTCCCGGCTCGCCTCCGGAGCCGAACCGGACGCCTCCCCCACCGCCGCGGGGGACGGCGCTCCGGCACCGGCTCGCTGAGCTGCGCGGCCCCGACGTCCCCGCCAAGGCCCTCGACGCGCGTGCCCTCGCGGCCCTCGCCGCGAACCCGGGGTGCCGAAGGCGGGCGATCCTGGACGGCGCCGGGGTGGACAAGACCGCGCTGGCGAGCGCCCTCGGCTCACCGTCGGCCTTCGGCCAGTCGCAGTTCGCGCTGACCCGGGGCAACGCCTTCGAGGCGAGGGTGAAGGCGGACGGCGGCTCGGAGTTGCTGCGGCTGGTACGCAGGCACGTGGACCCGGGCGCCGAGCCGGCCGAGCGGGCCGCCGTGCCCGACCTGTCCGCGATCGGTCCCGAAGGGCGTACGGCCCGTACGGCACTGGCGCTGCGCGAGGCCGCCGAGAGCGAGGCGGGCGGCTGGGTTCTCCTCGACCATCCGATGCTGGCCCTCCGGGTGGCCGGCTCCCCGGCGTTCCTGGAGCCGGACGCGGTGGTCGTGCACCCCGACGGCAGCTGGACGGTCGTGGAGATCAAGTCCTTCCCGATGCTGGACGGTTCGGCGGACCCGGCGAAGGTGGGGGCGGCCGCCCGGCAGGCGGCGGTGTACGTGCTGGCGCTCGAGGAGGTCGCGGCCCGGCTCGAGCCCGCCCCGCGTGTGCGCCACGACGTGCTGCTGGTCTGTCCCAAGGACTTCTCCAACCTGCCCACCGCCTCCGCCGTGGACGTCCGCAAGCAGCGCGCGGTCACCGCCCGCCAACTGGCCCGGCTCACCCGTATCCAGGACATCGCCGACGCCCTTCCGGAGGGCACCTGCTTCGCCCCCGGCCTGCCCGCCGAGCAGCTGACGGCGGCTGTCGACGCCGTCCCGGCGGCCTACGCGCCCGAGTGCCTGTCCGCCTGCGAACTGGCCTTCCACTGCCGTCAGCGCTCCCGCGCGGCCGACGAGGTCACCACGCTCGGCCGCGCGGTCCGCGCCGAGTTGGGCGGACTGACCACCGTCGAGGACGTCCTGTCGGCGGCCCGTGGCGAGAGCGGCGACCTGGGCGATCCGGCGGTCGTGGCCCTGCGCCGCGCGGCGGCCCTGCGTGCCGAGGCCCTCCAGGGGGCCGCGTGTCCCTGATCACCACCCTCGCCCGCCTCGAAGCCGTGAGCACGGGCACCGCCCAGCCCGCCGCGACCGTCCGCCACCGGCATCTGTCCGAGCACCCCCTCGTCTTCGTGCCGCTCACCACCTCGGGTGAGGCGGGAGCGCCCCTCGGCGCCCTGGTCGGCACCGACCGGGACGCCCCGCGCCTGCTCGTCGTACCGCAGCCCCGCGACCGCGACCTGCGGTTCGCGTTCCTCGCCGAGCTCGCCGACATGGTCCTGCCGTACCTGGACTCCTACGCCGGCTCGGTCGAGGCCGCCGAGCGCACCGAGACCGATCCGGAGACCGGCAAGCGGGTCAAGGTCGAGGTGGAACTGTGCGCGGACGCGCCCCAGTTGATCGTCCCGGGCCGCGCGGGCATCGAGTACGTACGGCTGCTGGGGCGGTCGATGCGCTTCAGGCGCACGGCGGAACAGGACCCTGAGGCGCCCTACCCGGCCCCGCCCCGGGTGCCGTTGCTCGGCCGCTGGCTCACCCACTTCGGTGAGCGCGCCCGCGTGCCCGGCTCCTCCCTTCTCCTGGCCATGACGGACCTGCTCTCCCGGCACTGGGCGACCGGGCAGTCCGGCGTCGAGGACCAGCACCTGGGCGCGCTGCTCGCCTGGATCGAGCCTCCCCCAGTCTCGGCTTCGCTCGACCGGGGGGACCCCCACGCCGGCAGCACAGGCGCGGACGCCGCGCGCGTGGCCGAGCTCGCGCGGGACGGCGAGGGCCAGTTGCTGTGCCCGCCGGCCGGCCCGGCCACCGACCCTGCGTTCGACAACAAGCTGCTGGCCCCCGCATTCGAGCGCTACGACCGCGCCCGCACCGCCCTGGCCGACGCCGAGGACGGTCTCCAGGCCGACGACCGGCTGCTGATCCTCACCGCCGCCGAGCGGGAGATCCGCGACCTCGTCGCGAGCCGGACCAGGCCCACCTGGGACGCGGTCTGGCGCGGGCTGGATCTGCTCCGCCGGCTGCCGGAGGGCACCCGGGTCGAGGAGCGGTGGACGCGCGACCGCTGGTCGTTCACGAGCCACCGGGACCGGGTGCTCGCCGGTG
This sequence comes from Streptomyces sp. NPDC005866, assembly GCF_040629895.1. Classification (NCBI taxonomy): domain Bacteria; kingdom Bacillati; phylum Actinomycetota; class Actinomycetes; order Kitasatosporales; family Streptomycetaceae; genus Streptomyces; species Streptomyces sp. NPDC005866. The sequence goes on along the minus strand of NZ_JBEXWP010000002.1, from coordinate 241,090 downwards.
AGCCCCCGCAGCCGCGCCGCGACGACGCGGTCACCGCCGCCAACAAGCTGGCCACCCGCGAGCGCGAACAGGCCCGGCTCGAAGCCCAGGAGGCGCTCGACGACCCGCTGGTGATGGCGGGGCGGCGGCTGACCGGTGAGGCGTTCGCGGGTGAGGTCCTCGATGTCGTGATGGCGTACAGCGAGGGCAAGCGGCCCAGCCCGCGCCCGCTGGTGACCGTGCGCACGGAGGACCGGCCGCATCTGGGAGAGCGTGCGAAGGCGTACCGCTCGCTGGGCGGCAAACCGCAGTCGATGGAGTTCGTCGGGTATGAGGCCGAGGGGGTCCTGGTGCTCCGCGTCCTGGACAAGATGGGCCGGGGCAAGGAGCCGGAGGAGGGATCCGTCCCGGAGAAGGGCGACCGGCTCACCCTCACCCTGTTCGAACACGAACAGCGCGGCGGGGCGAAGCTGCCCGACCCGGAGGCGACCCCGTGGACCCACGGTGGGCCGCCGGGCGAGGCCGCACCGGAGACGGCCGACACGGTGACCGAGGAGGACGTGCTGTGACGGCCGACGCCGGCTTCGACCCGGGTGCGGCCGCCACCCGCGCCACCGCCGCGATCCTCCACGACACCCTGCACGGCACCGACCGGGGTGTGGTCGTGGACTCCCCGCCGGGCGCCGGCAAGTCCACGCTGGTGGTCCGTGCCGCGCTCGAACTCGCCGACGCGGGCCGCCCGCTGATGGTCGTCGCGCAGACGAACGCGCAGGTCGACGACCTGGTCATCAGGCTCGCGGAGAAGAACCCGGAGCTGCCCGTCGGCCGGCTGCACAGCAGTGACGCCGACCCGTACGACAAGGCGCTGGACGACCTGCCGAACGTCCGCAAGTCGGCGAAGGCGGCCGAGCTCAGGGAGGCACCGGTCGTGCTGTCCACCGCCGCGAAGTGGGCGCACGTCACGGTGGACGAGCCGTGGCGGCACGCCATCGTCGACGAGGCGTACCAGATGCGCTCGGACTCGCTGCTCGCCGTGGCCGGGCTGTTCGAACGGGCGCTGTTCGTCGGCGACCCCGGCCAGCTGGACCCGTTCGCGACCGTGGGCAGCGAGCAGTGGGCGGGCCTGTCGTACGACCCCTCGGCCTCGGCTGTGTCGACGCTGCTCGCCCACAACCCGGGCCTGCCCCAGCACCGCCTCCCGGTCTCCTGGCGCCTGCCCGCGTCCGCGGCCCCGCTGGTGTCCGGCGCGTTCTATCCGTACACGCCCTTCCGTAGCGGCACCGACCACGGTGACCGCCGGCTGACCTTCGCCGTCCCGTCCGACGGCTCCGGACCCGACCGGGTGATCGACTAGGCGGCCGAGTCCGGCTGGGGCCTGCTGGAGCTGCCCGCCCGGCACACCCCGCGCACCGACCCGGAGGCGGTCCGGGCGGTGGCGACGGTGGTACGACGGCTGCTGGACCGGGGCGGGGCGGCCGTGTCGGAACGTTCGCCCGACCCCGCGCCGCTCACCGCCGACCGGATCGCCGTCGGCACGGCCCACCGGGACCAGGCGGCGGCGGTCCGCACGGCCCTGGCGGAACTGGGGGTGACAGACGTCACCGTCGACACCGCGAATCGGCTCCAGGGCCGCGAGTACGAGATGACGGTCGTCCTCCACCCGCTCTCCGGCCGCCCCGACGCCACCGCCTTCCACCTGGAGACGGGCCGCCTGTGCGTCCTCGCCTCCCGGCACCGCCAGGCCTGTGTCGTGATCTGCCGCGCCGGGGTGACCGACCTCCTGGACGACTACCCGTCGACGGAACCGGTCCAGCTGGGGACGATCGAGAAGTTCCCGGACGGTTGGGAGGCCAACCACGCGGTACTGGCCCATCTGGCCGAGCACCGGGTCAGCTGGCGGCCCTGACGCAGACGTGGCCGAGCGCGGGGTCAGCCGGCAGCTCTGGGAGCCCTTGCGCGGACGCGAGAGAATGGACGGTGGCCATCGAACCGTAGGCATCGAACCGTACGAGGAGGACCAGACATGGCGGAGCCCACGCCGCGTCGGAACGAACCGCGGCTACGCCCCGTGCCCCTGCTCTTCGAGCCAGTGGAAGCGGTCGCCGACCCGGAGCACTTCTTCGGCCTGGAGTCGATAGACGACCCCGGGGCGCTGCTGGCGCGCGCGACCGAGCTGACCCAGGCTTTCCGTGTGGCCACCGACCGGGCGGTGGAGTTCCAGGCCATGGCCGCCGCCCAGCTCGCCGACCCGCGCCGCTTCGACCGTCTGACCCCGGCCGACATCGCCGAGCGGGCCGAGTGGACCGAGGACTACGCGAAGAAGATGGTCGAGTTCGGCCGGGATCTGCTGAAGGGCAGCGAAGACGCGGAGCCGGCGGAGCCCGTCTAGCGGACCCGCTGAGCAGGGCACGGCAGGCAGCAGGCGGCATATGCCAGGGGGGCAAGATACCCCTCTCCGGTCCGCCCCGTCCCGGTTTTCCGCAACTCACGGCGAGCGGCAGCTCACGATGGGTATCAATGCCCTATGACCAGCACACCGTACGAGACACCCCTCCACGGCCCCGGCGCCCGTTCCGATGCCGCCGGGGTCACCTACGACGGAGCCGCCTGGCTCGCCTCCGCAGGAACGTATCCGCGCAGCACGCTCGCCTTCTGGGAGGAGCGGCCGGACGCCCCGGTCGTCCTGCCCTGCGGTTCCGTGTTCGACGTGGTGAACGCCCCGGCCGTCTTCGGCCGCCGCATGCTGGACCGGATGTGGGACGAGGGGCCGGGCTCCGGACCGGTGGCGGTGTTCAGGGGCCGGATGCTTCTGTTCGCCGCCCCCGGCACCGCCGCACGGCTGCCGTCACTGCTGGGCTGGGAGGAGTGGGGTGGGCGCGGCGGGACCGTACCGCCGCTGCTGTGCCACGGCACCGGCGACGCGGTGACCGTCCCTGCGCTGTACGGCGACCGCTCCCCCGCCCCGGCCGACGCGCGCTGGCTGGTCGCCCCGGACACCCGGCACCCCTGGCTCCCCGGGCCGGAAATCCTGCTGTGGGCGGCGGTGCGGGCGGCCCGCTCGGCCGTGCGGATATCGATTTTTCCTCCCGCCGATCAGGATGCTAATGTCTACGACGTCAGCAGGCGCCGCTAGCTCAGTTGGTTAGAGCAGCTGACTCTTAATCAGCGGGTCCGGGGTTCGAGTCCCTGGCGGCGCACGCGAAGTAGGCGAAGAGCCAAGCTCCTGCGAGCTTGGCTCTTCGTGTTTCGCCCCTCGCGCTTGTGCCGCCGTGGTTCAGTCCGGCTCCCCCGGTGTGATCTTCACATTCCAGGCGCCGGAAGCCGTCCGCCCCTCCACCTCGACCTTCACACCGCGCCCCGGCACCGTGAAGCTCTCGCCGAGGGCGACCGGGGCGTCGGCCAGCGGCGGGTAGACGGAGTTCTCCCAGCAGGCCTCGGTACGCGGGTGGGCGTCGATCACCTCGACCGGGCCGCCGCCGGAGGCCGTCTCGTCGCGGACCCGGTAGACGAGAATGCCCTGCCGGCAGGCCGCGCTGTCGTTGCCGGACGCGCCGCGCGCCTCGAAGGCCAGCACGCTGTCGGGCCCGGTGCGCACCACCGCCAGCTTGGCGCCGTCGCCGAGCCCGAAGGCCGGCGCGCCCGCGGCGCCCTGCTCCGGCACCCCCGGCCCGGCCGACAGCGGCTCCAGGGTCAGCCGGGTCGGCCTGGTCCCCCGTACGCACACCACCTGGCGCGGATCCAGCCATCCGAGCTTCCACTTGTGCCAGGCGAAGAGGTCCGGGGACAGTCCGAACTGGCTGCCCATCAGATCCCAGTCGCCGACGTAGGTGTCCCAGTCGCCCTTGCCGTCCACCGGGCGGTGGTAGAGGTCGGGGAGGTCGAAGACATGGCCGGTCTCATGGGCGAGAACCAGCCGGTCCGGCGGATGCTTCTCGAAGACGGTGACGACCCGGCGGACGTCCGTGCCGTCCACGTGCACCGGGATGCCGAGGTTGACCACCTTCGTGGCGTCGGAGTCGACGCCGGGCGCGTCCGGGTCGGCGACGAGGTACACGACGTCGTAGCGCGAGAAGTCGACCTCGGGATCGGCCGCCGCGAACGCGTCCCGCAGGTAGGCGGCCCGCAGTACCAGGCTCCAGTCGCGTTTCATGCCGTAGGCGACCGAGGGCCGGGGCATCCGCAGCCAGTGCGTCAGCGGGTGCGGCCGGATCGTGAACTTCCCGTAGGAGGCCTGCTCGAAGTAGCGGGTGGTGGCCGGGAAGTGGTCGGCGGCGAGCTCCGCGGGCGTGGTGCGCGGGGGCGCGTCCGGGAAGGAGAGGAACACCATCACGGCCGAGAGCCGGTGGGTGGGGCGGGTGTAGTCGGCGTTCCAGGTGTCGACGCCCTCGGAGTGGTGCGCGTCGGTGCGGTGCAGGGCGCAGGGGACCGTGGAGAACGGCTCGGCGGCCGACGGTCCGGTCAGGATCGTCGTTGCGACGAGCGCCGACATCGTGGTGAATACGGCGGCGGTGCTGCGCAGCGGGAGACGCGGCACGGAAGGACCTCCGGGGCGGTTCGCGGGACACCGCACCCAGCCTGTGTTATTTGTCGCGATATGACCTGTTTATCTGCACCAGAAGAGTGAGGGGCCCCCTGGCGACCACCGAGGAACCCGAACGGCCGACACCCCGAGAAACTCACGGAACGTCACAAGTGGCCGGGCGACTCAAGAACCCGTCCAGGTGCAGGCAGAAACGATCTGTCAGAACCGGTGCTTCATCATGGACACTGGACAGTGGCTGGAAGGCCCTCGGGCCAGCCTCTATGATCGGCACACTTTCCTGCACGGACAGAGATCGAGTGCACTGCGGGAGCGAGCGGTGAGCGGAACGTCCGAAGGGCCGACGCCCGCGGCAGACCTCGACCGGTCCGCCGTCACACAGAGTGACAAGATTTATCGGAAGTCGTACGACGAGACGACCGACCCGAAGACAGGCGAGACGACAGACGAGACGACGGATCCGAAGACCTACGAGCACGCCTTCACGGCCGCCGCGCTGCCCATGGCCGTCGTCGACCGCGAAGGCCTGGTCAGCACCGCCAACGAGGCGTTCGGCACCCTGATCGGCGCCGACCCGGCCGGCCTGGCCGGGCGGCTCGCCGCGGACCTGGTGGACCTGGCCTCCGACGCCCGTACCTGGCACGCCTATCGCGAGCTGCTGCGCGGCCGGCAGGCCAAGTTGCGCTGCACCCGCCGGCTGAAGCACCCCGACGGGCACTCACTGTGGGTCCAGGTCACCATCTCTCCGCTGGCGAAGGACACCCCGGGCGTGCTGCTGTCGGTCTCCGACATCAGTGCGCGCCGCGAACTCCAGGCCCGTCTGCGGCACTTGCAGATGCATGACCCGGTGACCCGGCTGCCCAACCGGACGTTGTTCTTCGAGCGTCTGTCGGCCGCGCTGGAGGCGGAGTCGTACGAGCAGGGCGGTACCGGCCGAATCGGCCTGTGCTATCTGGACCTTGACGGTTTCAAGGCGGTCAACGACACCCTCGGCCACCGGGTGGGCGACCGGTTGCTGGCCGCCGTCGCCGAACGGCTGACCCGGGTCGCCGACGAGGCCGGCTCCGCGCGGGCCGGGGCGCCGCTGGTGGCGCGGCTCGGCGGTGACGAATTCGCCCTGCTGGTCGAGGACTCGACGGGCACGGAGCAGCTGGCCGATCTGGCCGAGTCGGCGCTGGCGGCTCTCCAGGCGCCGTTCGACCTGGCCGGCCGGCGGCTCTCCCTGTCGGCCTCGATCGGGGTCGTGGAGCGCCATGCGGCGGGTACGACGGCCACCGGTCTGATGCAGGCCGCCGACACGACCCTCTACTGGGCGAAGGCCGACGGCAAGTCCCGGTGGACGCTCTTCGACCCGGAGCGCAACGCCCACCTGGTCACCCGCCAGGCGCTCTCCTCCACCCTCCGTCCGGCCATTGACCGCGGCGAATTCGTGCTCGAATACCAGCCGCTGGTGGGCATGGAGGACGGGCGGCTGAGCGGGGTCGAAGCCCTGGTCCGATGGAACCATCCTCAGTTCGGCACACTGGCGCCGAATCGGTTCATCGGATTGGCGGAGGAGGACGGCTCGATCGTCCCGCTCGGCCGCTGGGCCCTGACCACCGCCTGCCGCCAGGCCCGCCGGTGGCAGCTGGACCACGCCGGCGAGCCGCCGATCTTCGTGAGCGTGAACGTGGCCGTCCGCCAGGTCTGGGACTCCGACCTGGTGGCGGACGTGGCGCAGACCCTGGCCGCGACCGGCCTGGCACCGCATCTGCTCCAGCTGGAGCTGACGGAGTCGGCGGTGATGGGCTCGGCGGGCCGCCCGCTGCAGGCCCTCCAGGCCCTCAGCGACATGGGTGTCCGCATCGCCATCGACGACTTCGGCACCGGCTACTCCAACCTCGCCTACCTCAGCCGGCTCCCGGTCTCCGTCCTCAAGCTGGACGGTTCCTTCGTCCGGGGCTTCCAGTACGACGATCCGGGCGATCGCCCGAACCCCGCCGACGAGGTCGTGGTGGAGGCGATGATCCAGCTGGCCCACCGGCTCGGTCTCACCGTCACCGCGGAGTGCGTCGAGACCTCGGCGCAGGCCTCCCGGCTGCGCCACATCGGCTGTGACACCGGCCAGGGATGGCTGTACTCCCGGCCGGTGACGCCGGATCGCATCTCCGAATTGCTGGGAACGCGGACCTACGCGGACACCCCGGTCGGCAAACCGTAGGCGTCGGCGATGAGTTCGTAGGAGCGCAGGCGCAGCTCGCCGCGGTGGGCGTGGGTGGTGAGCATCAACTCGTCGGCGCCGGTGCGCTTCTGGAGGTCGTCGAGACCGGCGCGGACCTCGTCGGGGTTGCCGTGCACGATGTTGGCGGTCCAGGAGTGCACGAACTCCTCCTCCATCGGCGAGAATTCGTGCTGCTCGACATCGTCGGGGTCGGGGAACAGACCGGGCCGCCCGGTGCGCAGCCGCAGCATGTTCACCGCGCCGGCCCGCACCTGGCGGCGGGCCTCGCGCTCCTCGTCCACGGCGAGCACGGAGACGCCGATGAGGGCGTAGGGCTCGTCGAGGACGGCGGACGGCCTGAAGGACTCGCGGTAGAGGTCGAGGGCCGGGATGGTGTTCTGCGCGGAGAAGTGGTGCGCGAAGGCGAACGGCAGCCCGAGCATGCCGGCGAGCCGGGCACTGAAGCCGGAGGAGCCGAGCAGCCAGACGACCGGCCGGTGCGGGGACTGCACACCGCCGGGGCTGGTGCTCTGGACGGGACCGGGGATGGCATGGATCCGCCGGTACGGGTGCCCGTCCGGGAAGTCGTCGTCCAGGAACCGGGTGAGCTCGGCGAGCTGCTGGGGGAAGTCGTCGGCGCCCTCGTTGAGGGTCTGGGTACGGCGGAGCGCGGCCGCGGTGGCCCCGTCCGTACCCGGCGCCCGGCCGAGCCCCAGGTCGATCCGCCCGGGGGCCATGGCCTCCAGCGTGCCGAACTGCTCGGCGATGACGAGCGGGGCGTGGTTGGGCAGCATGACGCCGCCCGAGCCGAGCCGGATGCGCTCGGTGTGGGCGGCGAGGTGGGCGAGGATCACGGCGGGCGAGGAGGAGGCCACACCGGGCATCGAGTGGTGCTCGGCGACCCAGTACCGCTCGAATCCGCGCGCCTCGGTGAGCCGCGCGAGCTCCACGCTGGTGCGCAGGGCGTCGGTGGCGGTACTGCCGGTGCCGACGGTCACCAGGTCCAGTACGGAAAGGGGCACGGGGGCGGTCCCGTGCGTGATGCCCCGGATCTCGTCTGCCGACACGGTGAGAGCCTCCTGTTTGCGGCCGTGAGCTGTACTAGCGGGCGACAACAGGAGGAGGGCTCCGGTTATTCCTTCCTTGTGCCCGTCAGGCTTGGACGATCGTGTCCGTCAGGCTTGGACGATCGGTTCGCGGGTGAACAGGCTGCCCAGTCCCGGCGCGTTCACCCGGCGGTCCGCCAGCCTCAGCCCCTCCCACACAGTCACCTGGTTCGCCGTGAGCACCGGCTTGGACAGTGCCTTCTCCAGCAGGGACAGGTGGGCTGCCGTATGCAGGGCCGTGTCCGGAAGCAGTACGGCCTCCGCGCCGGCCACGTCCGCGGCCCGCGCGAGGGTGAGCACCTCCTCCTCCCCCCAGGTCCCCACCTGCGCCGCGGTGACGATCCCCGACGGGCGGACCCCGACGACCTCCAGGCCTCCGGCCCGCAGGAAGTCGGCGAAGAGCTGGGCCACGTCGTCCGGGTAGGTCGCGCCGACCGCCACCCGCCGTACCCCGATCTCCCGCGCCGCGTGCACGAACGCGAAGGACGTGGACGACGCCGGCAGCCCGACCGCCTGGGCGAGGCCACGGATCTGCTGGTGGGCGCCCTCCCAGCCGTACACGAAGCTCCCGCTGGTGCACGCCCACACCACCGCGTCCGCGCCCGCGAGCCGTAGTTCGTCCACCCCGGCCGCCAGCCGCTGGGCCGATCCCATCTCCCGCAGGGCGTCCACCCGGTGTGCGTCCTCGCCGATGTCGGTATGGACGACGTCCAGCCGGATGTCGCTGCCGAGGAGCTGCTCGATACGTGGGTAGTCGTCCTCCGCGGAGTGCCCCGGGTAGAGGAGTCCGAGCGCTGTCATGTCCACCCTTCCTGCTGTTCTTCCGGCAGTACGGGCCACTCCCGCGGCGCCGATCCGTCCGGATGACTGATCAGCGTCTGATAGGGCCCAACGGCTCGGGTACCCAGCCTGCGCAGCGCAGCCCACATCGTGACCTGGTTGGCCGAGAGGACGGGGACGCGCAGTTCGGCCTCCAGCTGGGGGATGACGTCGTACGTGGGCAGGTTGGTGCAGGAGATGAACAGGGCGTCGGCGGCCCCGGGCCGTACCGCCTGCCGGGCCATGGCCACCACGTCCCGGTACGGCACCTGCCAGATGTGCCGGGTCAGCCCCATGAACGCACAGCCGGCGACCTCTACGCCCGCCTCCGCCACGTACTCCTCGAGGACCCGCGTCACCGAGACGGTGTACGGCGTGACCAGCGCGAGCCGCCGTACACCCAGCTCGGTCAGCGCGTCGAGCAGCGCACCGGAGGTGGTGAGGGCGGGCACCTCGCCGGACCGGGTCATCGCCTCGCACATCGCACGCTCCCCGGCGATGCCCCCGACGAAGCTGCCGGAGGTGCACGCGTAGGCGACCACCTCGGGTGCGACGGCGGTCAGCGCGCGCACCGCCTCGCCGAGCGTCTCGTGCTCGCTGACCAGCCGGGCCAGGTCGAGGCTGACCTCGACCGGCACGAACGGTGTCCTGGTCAGATGCAGGGACACGTCGTCCGGCACCCAGCGCCACAGCTCGCGGTCCAGGGCGAAGTCGAAGGGCGCCACGACTCCGACACCGCGCTGGGGAAGAGGTCCGCCCAGAAAAGAGACGTCCATGGGAAGTCACCGGCCTCACGCTGGAAGTCGAGCGGCAACGGTCGATGGTCACGCCCGTGTTGACGAAGGTAGGTTCGGGTGCGAGCGTGGTCAATCCGCGCATCTCAGACGTTCCATCCGCCCATGTCAGACGCTGCCGGACGCCGGGAGACCGCCCCGAATGACGCCGCCCGTCCCCACCCTGCTGGTCCTCGAGGCCGACCCGCCCCCGCGGCTCGGCCGGCTCACCGGCCGCGCCCGCGTCCTGCACACGGACGCGGCGGGCCTGGCGGCCCGGCTGCCGGAGGCCGATGCCCTCCTCGTCTGGGACTTCACCTCGCATGCCGTCCGTGAGGCCTGGCCGGGCGCGGGGCCGCGACCGCGCTGGGTGCACACGGCGAGCGCGGGCGTCGACCACCTGATGTGCCCCGAACTGGCCGCGTCCGACACGGTCGTCACCAACGCCCGCGGGGTCTTCGACGGGCCCATCGCCGAGTACGTGGCCGCGCTGGTCCTCGCGATCGCCAAGGACCTGCCGCAGACTCTCGGCCTCCAGCGGGAGCGGACCTGGCGGCACCGCGAGGGCCGCCGGGTCGGCGGCACGCGCGCGTGCGTGGTCGGCTCCGGTCCGATCGGCCGGGCCATCGTCCGCACCCTCAAGGCGCTCGGCATCACCACCGCCCTGGTCGGCCGCGTCCCGCGCACCGGCGTCCACGGCCCCGACGACCTCGACCGGCTGATGTCCCGCGCGGACTGGGTGATCGCCGCCGCGCCGCTGACCGAGCAGACGTACGGCATGTTCGACGCGCACCGCTTCGATGTGATGCAGCCGTCGGCCTGCTTCATCAACGTCGGCCGGGGCCAACTGGTCGACGAGGACGCGCTCGTGCGGGCACTGACCCGGCGCTGGATCGCCGCCGCGGCCCTGGACGTCTTCACCACCGAGCCGTTGCCCGCCGACAGCCCGTTGTGGGGCGTGCCCGGCCTCATCGTCTCGCCGCACATGAGCGGGGACACGATCGGCTGGCGGGACGAACTGGGCACCCAGTTCGTCGAGTTGTACGACCGGTGGGCGGCGGGCAGATCTCTGCTGAACGTGGTCGACAAGAAGCGCGGATACGTGCCCGGTCACTGACCCACGGGAGGGTGCCCCTCATGCAGCTCACCGACCTCACCGCCCGGCAACTCCTCGACGGCTACCGCACAGGCGAGTTCGGCCCGGTGGAGGCCACCCGGGCGGCCCTGGAACGGGCGGCCCGGATCCAGCCGCAGGTCAACGCCTTCGTCCGCCTGACCGAGGAGGACGCCCTGGCACAGGCGAGGGCGTCGGAGGAACGGTGGCGGCGCGGCGAACCGAAGGGCCTGGTCGACGGCGTCCCCGTGACGGTCAAGGACATCCTGCTGATGCGCGGTCATCCGACCTTGCGCGGCTCCAGGACCATTTCGGCCGCCGGGAGTTGGGACGAGGACGCGCCCTCGGTCGCCCGACTGCGCGAACACGGCGCGGTGTTCATCGGGAAGACCACCACTCCCGAGTACGGCTGGAAGGGCGTGACCGACTCCCCGCTCTCCGGCATCACCCGCAACCCTTACGGTCCCTCCCGCACGGCCGGCGGTTCGAGCGGCGGCAGCGCGGCCGCCGTCGCCTTGGGCGCCGGGCCGTTGTCCCTGGGCACGGACGGCGGCGGCAGCGTCCGCATCCCGGCGGCCTTCTGCGGAATCTTCGGCCTGAAACCGACGTACGGCAGGGTGCCGCTGTACCCCGCGAGCGCCTTCGGGACGCTGTCGCACGTGGGCCCGATGACCCGGGACGCGGCCGACGCGGCGCTGATGCTGGACGTGATCGGGACGCCGGACGCCCGGGACTGGTCGGCCCTCGGTCCCGCCCCGGGCTCCTTCGTGGCGGGCCTGGCCGGAGGTGTGCGGGGCCTGCGCGTCGCCTTCTCACCGACGCTGGGCGGCCAGGTGGCGGTACGTCCGGCGGTAGCGGCGGCGGTACGGCGGGCGGTGACCGAACTGGCCGGCCTTGGGGCCTACGTCGAGGAGACCGACCCGGACTTCAGCGACCCGGTGGAGGCGTTCCACTCCCTGTGGTTCGCGGGGGCGGCCCGGGTGACGCAGCGTTTCTCCCCCGAGCGGCGGGAGTCGCTCGACCCGGGGCTGCGGGAGATCTGCGGGCAGGGGGCCCGGCTGAGCGCGCTGGAGTACCTGGCGGCGGTGGACGTCCGGATGGACCTCGGCCGGCGGATGGGTCTCTTCCACGAACGGTACGACCTGCTGGTGACGCCGACCCTACCGCTGACGGCGTTCGAGGCGGGCCGGGAGGTGCCGAGCGGTTCGCCCTACCGGCGGTGGACCGGCTGGACGCCGTTCACCTATCCCTTCAACCTGACCCAGCAGCCCGCGGCGACCGTTCCGGTGGGGACGGACGAGGACGGGCTGCCGGTGGGGATGCAGCTCATCGCCGCCCGGCACCGGGACGACCTGGTGCTGCGGGCGGCGCACGCGTTGTACGAGGCCGGTTCCGCCGTGGCACCGCCGGGCTCCGGCGCCGTCGCGTAGCGGCATCGGCGCGGGCGTACTCACCCAGTTCGCGTGACGGCCGGCTCACCAAGCGCCGGATGGCTGGTCCCCCCGCCATCCGGCGCTTCGACGTCGGTGCTGCGGCCGCCAGCCTGACCCGCTGTCCGGACAATCTCCCTAAAACCACCAGAATCATGTGATGTCGGTTCACCAGACCGGTCGCGAGTCTGATTACGGCCGGTCAAGCCCGACCGGACGGGCGCGGCAACGATGCCCAGCCGAACAGAGCGGCAAGGAGCGGACGCAGCATGGCTGGAACAACCACAAGGGAGGGAGCGCAGGTATACGCGGCTCCCACCCTGCAGTACGGGGTGGCGGCGCGGAAATACGCCACCGAGTTCATCGGCACGTTCTTCCTGACCTTCATGGTCGGGGTGGCGGCGTTGAGCGGCAGCACATTCGTGCCGCTGGCGGCGGGCGCGACCCTGATGGTCATGGTCTACGCCGGCGGGCACATCTCCGGCGGCCACTACAACCCGGCGGTGACGCTGGCGGCGCTGATCCGCCGCCGGATCGGCGCCGGGGACGCGGTCGGGTACTGGGTCGCGCAGGCGGTGGCGGGTGTCGTCGCCGGGGCCGTCGCCCGTGCCGTGGTCAACCCCGCGACGGTCACGACCCTGACCCTGTCCGGGCACACCGAGGCGGCCGCCGCCGTGGTGGAGCTGCTGGCCACCTTCGCGCTGTGTTACGTGGTGCTGAACGTGGCGACGAGCAAGGACCAGCCCGGCAACGGGTTCTACGGGCTCGCGATCGGGTTCACCGTCGCGGCCGCCGCGTTCGCCGTCGGCGGCATCTCCGGCGGCGTGTTCAACCCGGCGGTCGCGCTGGGCGGCGCCACCGCCGGGCTCTTCGGCTGGTCGACGATCTGGGTCTACCTCGTCGTCCAGTTGGCCGCCGGCGTCGTAGCGGGGCTGGCGTTCCTGGGGCTCAACCCCGGCGACAAGTGATCACACACCGAGAACGGCCCGGGTCTGGCACCAACCCCAGGTTCCCGCGAAGGCCCTTCACGAAATGGAGAAACAGTTCATGACCAGTACACAGCCCAAGCCGACGACGGACGACGCCGGCATACCGGTGGCCAGCGACGACCATTCGCTGACCGTCGGCGCCGATGGCCCGATCCTGCTGCAGGACCACTACCTGATCGAGCAGATGGCCAACTTCAACCGTGAACGGATACCGGAGCGTCAGCCGCACGCCAAGGGAGCTGGCGCGTTCGGCTTCTTCGAGGCCACGAACGACGTCAGCGCCTTCACCAGGGCGGCGGTGTTCCAGCCCGGCGCCCGCACCGACACGGTGATCCGGTTCTCCACCGTGGCCGGGGAACAGGGCAGCCCGGACACCTGGCGCGACCCGCGGGGATTCTCGCTGAAGCTGTACACCTCCGAGGGCAACCTCGACCTCGTGGGGAACAACACCCCGGTGTTCTTCATCCGCGACCCGCTGAAGTTCCAGCATTTCATCCGGTCCCAGAAGCGCCGCGCGGAAAGCGGGCTGCGGGACAACGACATGCAGTGGGACTTCTGGACCCTCTCCCCGGAGTCGGCGCACATGGTGACCTGGCTGATGGGCGACCGGGGCATCCCGCGCACCTGGCGGCACATGAACGGGTACTCCAGCCACACCTACTCCTGGCTCAACGCCGCCGGTGAGCTGTTCTGGGTCAAGTACCACTTCATCTCCGACCAGGGCATCGAGTTCCTCACCCAGGCCGAGGCGGACGACCTGGCCGGCAAGGACGGCGACTACCACCGGCGTGACCTGTTCGAGACGATCAGGCGCGGGGAGCACCCCAGCTGGACGCTGAAGGTGCAGATCATGCCGTTCGAGGAGGCCAAGACCTACCGGTTCAACCCGTTCGACCTGACCAAGGTGTGGCCGCACCGCGACTACCCGCTGCACGAGGTGGGCAGGCTGACGCTCAACCGCAACGTGAGCGACTTCCACACCGAGATGGAGCAGGCCGCGTTCGAGCCGAACAACCAGGTGCCCGGCACCGGGCTGTCGCCGGACAAGATGCTGCTGGCCCGCGGGTTCTCCTACGCCGACGCGCACCGCGCCCGGCTCGGCGTCAACTACAAGCAGATTCCGGTGAACTCGGCAAAGGTCGAGGTGCACTCGTACTCCAAGGACGGCGGGATGCGCATCCGCAACGTCTCCGACCCGGTGTACGCGCCGAACTCCTACGGCGGCCCGCAGGCCGACCCGGTCGCCGCCGCGGAGGTGCACTGGTCAGCCGACGGCGACATGGTCCGCTCCGCCTACACGCTGCGCCGTGACGACGACGACTGGGGGCAGGCCGGCACCATGGTCCGCGAGGTCCTCGACGACGCCGCCCGCGACCGGCTGGTGTCCAACATCACCGGCCACCTGCTGGGCGGCGTGTCCGAGCCGGTGCTCGAGCGCGCTTTCCAGTACTGGAAGAACGTGGACGAGACCATCGGTAAAAGGATCGAGAAGGGCGTCCGCGACGGGCAGTCCTGACCGGTGGCCCGAACCACCCATGGGCCTGGCGCCGGCAGGTGCCGGGCCCATGCTCCTGACGACCGGACAGCCGTCCGGCACTGAACAGCCCAGATTCTGGGCGGGAACGCTGACGCGATGAACCATCCGACGAAATCCGCATGCTACGAGATCCGTGTGCGCGGAGAGCTGGGCCGGACGCTGCTCGGCGCGTTCCCCGGCCTGCACGCCGAGACCCAGGGAGCCGAAACCCGGCTCGTCGGGACGCTGCGCGATCAGGCGGCGCTGCACGGCGTGCTGGCCACGATCGAAGCAGTCGGCCTGGAGCTGATCGAACTCCGCCCGTGCGACGACGCGCCCGCCTGCAGCCGGGGGCACGGCGAGGGCCACGGCGAGGGCCACGCCTGAGATCCGGATCCGGCTCAGGCCCTGCGCGAAGAGGGGGCCAGCAGGCCGAGGGCCCGGGCCCGGTCCACGGCTTCGCTGCGGCTGTGGGTGCCGAGCTTTTCGTACAGGTGCCGCATGTGCGTCCGCACGGTGTTCACCGACAGGGACAGCTCGTCGGCGATCTCCGGCGCCGGCAGGTTGGTCGGCAGGTAGCGCAGGACGCGGATCTCACTGTCGGTCGGCTGCTCCCGCAGCCGCGCCGGCGCGCCGGCCTCCGGCTCTCCCCGCTCCCCTGCCAGAAGGCCGAGGATCTCGGAGACCAGGGCGGCATGAGCGGTGCCGCGCCGGGCGTGGCGCTCGAGCACTCCCGGCGCGGGGTGGAGGAGGAAGGGCAGCAGCGTGGCATCGGCCTCGGCGAGATCGAGCGCGCGTTCGAGGGCACGTCCGGCGGCGTCCGGGTCGCCGAGCGCGTCGCGCGCGATCGCCTCCAGCAGGAGGGGTTGTAGCAGCCAGCCGCGGGGTGCCATGGGCGGCGTGGAGCCGTCGAGGACGGGCGCGAGCGCGTCGGCCGCCGCCTGCGGATCGTCCTGTGCGAGCCGCAGTGCCGCCAGGGCGGCCCGGGTCTCCCCGGTCTCGTGCTCACCGGGGTCCATCTCTGCCATGGCCTGTTCGACGCGCTGCGCCTCGCCGAGCCGCACCAACGTGTGCAGCTGGAAGGCTCGCGTCTTCGTGGCGAGCGGATGATGGGCGGCGACCAGACCGGTCACGCGCTCGGCGGAGCGGAAACCGGCCAGCGCGTCCTGGTCACGGCCACGCGCGAGGTCGAGCAGCCCGCGGCCGTAGTGCAGCACCAGCACGGTCACCGGATCGGCCTGCGGGCGTACCACCCGCTCGGCGCGCTCCAGCCATGGCTCCGCCTCGTCGAGCCGTCCCCGCCAGAGCATGTGCAGACCGAGCGCCACATACGCGGCCGCGACGATCGGCTCGTCGGTCCAGCCGTGCCGCCGGGCCAGCTCGATCGCCTGCTCGCCGCGCTCCGCCACCAGATCAAGCGATCCGCCGAGCGCCACGACCGCCCAGTGCGCCAGCCCGAGGAGCTCCAGATACGGCCGCCCGATCCGGTGTGCCAGCGCGACGCCCCGCCCGAGGTGCTGGTCCGCGTCGTCGTACCGAACGGACCAGGTCTCGGCGACGCCCAGGCTGATCAGTGCCAGCGCGCGCAGATCAACACTGTGGTCGGCCTCCGCCCCGCCCCGGGCGTGGCCCGGGGTGAGCAGCCGCTGCGCCTCCTCGACCACGGCCGGCAGGTCGCCGTGCTGGCGGGCCAGCAGAAGCCGCAGCCCGGTGACCGTCACATCGAAACGCTCGCGCCGGTCACCGGGTACCGACGCCGAGCGGTGGCCGGCCAGCGCGAGCTGCCGCTCCGCCTCCCCCAGCGAGCCGTGCTCCGTCTCGTCGAGGGCGGCCAGCATGGTGAGCTCCCCGTCGGCCGCGATCACCGCGGCGGGGAATCCGCCCAGCAGCGCGTGGGCCGTGGCGGTCTGCCCGTCCAGGCCGAGGCCGATCCAGTGGTCCGACAGCAGGCGGGCCGCCGGATCCCAGTCCCCTGCCGCCTGGGCGTGCCGGATCGCCTCCATCGGACAGCCGTGTTCCGCGTACCAGCGGGCCGCGGTGCGATGCACGGCGGTGACCTCGTCCGGAGCGGTGCGCCGCAGCTCCAGCTGGAGCAGGTCGGCGAACATCGTGTGGTAGCGGAACCAGGACCGCCGCGCGTCCAGCGAGACCACGAACGCCCCGGCCTGCTCCAGGTCCTGCAGGATCCGCTCCGCGCCGGACCCTCCGGTCAGCAGGTCGGCGAGCTCGCCGTTGACCCGCTCCAGCACGCTGGTCCGCAGCAGCAGCCGCCGGACCTCTTCGCTCTGCCGCTCCATCACCTCGGCCAGCAGGTAGTCGGCCACCGTCCGCTCGCTGCCGGCGAACCCGGCCGCGAATCCCTCCGGGTCAGGGTGCCCGGCCAGCGACAAGGCGGCCAGCCGCAGCCCGGCAGCCCATCCCTCGGTCCGCTCGTGCAGCCGTGCGAGGGCGGCCCCGGACAGCTCCACCCCGGCGCCGTCGAACAGGGCCCGCGCCTCGTCCAGGCTGAACCGCAGCCCGTCCACGCGGATCTCGGTGAGCTGGGCCTCCAGCCGCAGCCGGTGCAGCCCCAGGCGCAGATCCCGGCGGGTGGACAGCACAAAACGCACCTGCTCCGGCGCACGCATCACCAGCAGCTCCAGCTGGCGCTGCGCCTCGGCCGAGCGCAACTCGTGCAGGTCGTCGATGACCAGCCAGATCCGGTCCTCCAGCGGTGCCAGGTCCTCCAGCAGCCGCTCCACGATCGTCCACCCGTCCAGCTCCGGCGCCTCCGTCAACGGCCGCACCAGGTCCGCCCCGCCGGCCGTGGCCCGCAGCGCGTCGCACACGGCGATCCAGAACCGTTGCGGATCCTGGTCCTCGCGCTGTATCGAGACAGATGCGGCATGCTCCGCCAGGCCTGTCTCGCGGATCCAGGACCGCAGCAGGACTGTCTTCCCGCTGCCGGCCGGCGCCGAGACCGTGGTGACGCGCGCGGCGTTGCCGAGCCGGGCGAAGAGCGCTCGGCGGGAGACGATCCCTCCCGGGACGGCAGGAAACTCGGCAGAAGCCATCGGAGCCTCGGCGCGTGATCGGCCTGCGGTTCTCATGGCGCTCAGGGTGCGGTCGGCAGGGACACTTGGGGACATTTCCGACCATCGTACAGATCTGCGGTTAATTCCCCGTAAGACATACGATGACCGCTCCGGGATCGCCACCGCCGCCTCCTGTGGCTCCGGGTGGCCCCGGTACGCTCACCGTCCCTCACGCTCGCCGGAAGCTGAGCGTCTCCCCCGCCGCCCCCGTCCGCCACAGGTCGTTGCAGGCCTCGGCCAGCTGCGGCAGGCCCTCCACCACCTGGCCCCAGACGATCCCCGGCACCCAGCCCACATCCCCGTTGAGCAGCAGGTTGTTGCGTTCGTAGAAGAGGGCGAGGTCGACGACCGTCGTACCGGCACGCACGTCGCGGTCGTAGCCGTAGGCCTTCGTGCCCAACTCCGTGCCGGCGAAGGAGAAGTAGCAGAGGTCGCCGGGGATGGGGGTGACGGTCGGGTTCTCCAGGGGCGGTTCCGCCGCCGCGAATGGCGGGAAAAGCGCGTAGATCTCGTTGCGGGCGTACTTCGCGTGGTAGACGTCGCCGGACAGCGGCAGGGCGTCCCAGACGGCGTCGCAGGTCACCGGGGCCCGGTCGTCCAGCAGCCGGGCCGTGGCGCTGACCTCGCGTTTGACCAGCGAGACTTCGATGAATCGATCGGCCATGCCTCCATGGTGCATAAGTCGGTTGGGCTCGGGTAGCTGCGCCGCCATGGCTCCACCACATGGGAACGAGACAGACACATCTGCATATGAATCCAGACACACCCGGCGTGCGGTGCTCGCGGGTGCGGCCGCCTTCGGAGCACTCGCCGCCGCCGGCTGCACGCGGGTGGCCAGCGCCTCCGGCACCGACGGCGGTGACCTGCTGCAGCGGCTGCGCGCCCAGGGTGTGGTGCGGCTCGGGATCGCCGGCGAGATCCCCTTCGGGTACATCGACAAGGACGGCCATCTCACCGGTGAGGCACCGGAGCTGGCGAAGGCGATCTTCAAGCGGCTCGGGGTCGACAAGGTGCAGCCGGTGCCGACCGAGTTCGGTTCGCTGATCCCGGGGCTGAACTCGCAGCAGTTCGATGTCGTGGCCGCCGGGATGTACGTCAATCCCGACCGCTGCGAGCAGGTGATCTTCGCCGATCCCGACTACCAGATGCTCGACTCGTTCATCGTGCGCAAGGGGAACCCCAAGGGGCTGCACGACTACAAGGACGTCGTCGCCAAGAAGGCCAAGTTCGCCACCGGGACCGGGTACGCCGAGATCCAGTACGCGGTCGAGGCGGGATACAAGGAGAGCGACATCCTGATCGTGCCGGACCAGGTGGCCGGGCTGAACGCCGTGGAGGCCGGGCGCGTCGACGCCTTCGCCGGTACGGCCCTCACCACCCGTGAGGTCGTCAAGAAGTCCGCCAAGGCCGAGGCGACCAAGGCGTTCGCGCCGCTCGTCGGCGGGAAGCCGCACGTGGACGGCGGTGCGTTCGCCTTCCGCTCGGCGGAGACGAAGCTGCGGGACGCCTTCAACGTGGAGCTGCGCAAGCTGAAGAAGAGCGGCGAACTCTTCCGCATCCTGCGGCCGTTCGGCTTCACCGAGGCCGAGATGACCGACCTGACGGCGAAGGAGCTGTGCGGCGGATGACCTCGGGACTGTGGGATCTCGTACTCAAGGGCGTCTGGACCACCATCCAACTTCTCGTGCTGAGCGGGCTGTTGATGACGGCGGTGGCCTTCGTGGTGGGCGTGGCGCGGACGAACCGGCACTGGTTCGTGCGGTTCCTCGCCGGCTTCTACACCGAGGTGTTCCGTGGCACCTCGGCGCTGGTGATGATCTTCTGGGTGTTCTTCGTGCTGCCGGTCGCCTTCGGCTGGCAGCTGGTGCCGCTGTGGGCGGGCACCCTCGCGCTCGGGCTGACGTACGGCGCGTACGGGTCGGAGATCGTGCGCGGGGCGCTGAACGCGGTCGACCCGGCGCAGAAGGAGGGCGGGATCGCGCTCAGCTTCACGCCCGGGCAGCGGCTGCGGCTGATCCTGCTGCCGCAGGCGGTGCCGGAGATGATCCCGTCCTTCTGCAACCTGCTCGTCGAACTGCTCAAGGGCACCGCGCTGGTGTCGATCACCGGCATGGGTGACCTGGCGTTCAGCGGGAACCTGGTGCGCCTCGCGCTGCAGGAGAGCGCGCACATCTACACGTATCTGCTGCTGATCTACTTCGTGATCGCGTTCGTCATCACCCGGCTGATGCGCGGTCTGGAGAAGCGGCTGCGGGCCGGGGTCGGCAAGGCTCCGGGGACGGAGTTCGAGGCGCGGGCACGCAAGCGCGCCGAGACGACCGGGGTCGGTGGTGTCGCGTGAAGTGGGACTGGAGTGCCGTAAGCGAGTTCATGCCGCACTTCTGGGACGGCCTGCTGGTCACCCTGGAGGCGCTGGTCCTCGGTTCGCTGATCTCGTTCTCGCTGGGGCTGGTGTGGACGCTGCTGATGCGGACACCGACCCGGTGGGTGCGCTGGCCGGTGGGCGTGGTGACCGAGTTCGTACGGAACACCCCGCTGCTGGTTCAGCTGTTCTTCCTGTTCTACGTGCTGCCCGAGTGGGGGCTGACCTTCTCCGCGCTGACCACCGGTGTCTTCGCGATCGGCCTGCACTACTCGACGTACACCATGCAGGTCTACCGGGCCGGTATCGAGGCGGTGCCCGTCGGCCAGTGGGAGGCGGCGACGGCGCTGAACCTGCCGGCGCGGCGGACCTGGGCGGTGGTGATCCTGCCGCAGGCGCTGCGCCGGGTCGTGCCGCCGCTGGGCAACTACGTGATCTCGATGCTCAAGGACACGCCGATCCTGATGTCGATCACCGTGCTGGAGATGCTGGGGCAGGCGCGGCTCTTCTCCCAGCAGCACTTCCAGTTCACCGAGCCGGTGACGGTGATCGGCGTCGCCTTCATCGTCATCTCCTACCTCGCCTCCCTTCTTCTGCGCACCCTGGAGCGTCGCCTTGTCCGTTGAGACCAGTAAGCAGCCGGCCGTGTCCGGCACCCAGCCCACCGAACTGATCCGCATCGAGGGGGTGACCAAGCGGTTCGGGGACAACACCGTCCTCGACGGGCTCGACCTCACCGTGCAGGCGGGCCGGCACGTCACCCTGATCGGGCCCTCCGGCTCCGGCAAGACCACGATCCTGCGGCTGCTGATGACCCTGACCAAGCCGGACACGGGCACCATCACCGTCGACGGGCAGCGGCTCTTCCCGGCGCCCGAGAAGGACCTGCGGGAGGTCCGCAAGCAGATCGGGATGGTGTTCCAGCAGTTCAACCTGTTCCCGAACATGACCGTGCTGCGCAACATCACCGAGGCTCCGGTGACGGTGCTCGGCCTGCCGAAGGACGAGGCGGAGACGCGGGCCCGGGAACTGCTGGACCTGGTGGGCCTCGCCGACAAGTGCGACGCCCGGCCGACCCAGCTCTCCGGCGGCCAGCAGCAGCGGGTGGCGATCGCGCGGGCGCTGGCCATGCGGCCGAAGGTGCTGCTCCTCGACGAGGTGACCTCGGCGCTCGACCCCGAACTGGTCGCGGGCGTCCTCGACCTGCTCAGGGACATCGCCCGCACCACCGACATCACGATGCTCTGTGTGACCCACGAGATGAACTTCGCCCGGGACATCTCCGACCAGGTCCTGATGTTCGACGCGGGCCGGATCATCGAGGCGGGTCCGCCCGAGCGGATCTTCAGCGAGCCCGAGCACGAGCGGACCCGGGAGTTCCTCAGCGCGGTGCTGTAAGCGTCTCCCCGCGAACCGTCGTAAGAGATTCCCCGCACGGTGTAGTGATTACCCGAAGTGATTGCCCGATCACCCGAGGTCCGGCGGTCAGCTCATTCCTCTGGCATATGCCAATGGGTCTTTGTCGCAGCTCGGAGGGCCGGAATCTCTCCAACACCCCCTCCGTTTCCCATTGCTGCCGGTTATCGTGGAGGGGATCCGCTGTCCGGATCACGGCCCAAGCAGTGTGTCGAGCAGCATCGCCGAGCGAGCGCAGGGGGACCCACCGTGGCGCTGAAGCACGAGCCGACCGCCCCGTACCACTCCGCCGAGGACGCGCTGCGCGTCCTGGAGACGGTGGCAGGGCACGCCGACGGCGTCACCGACACCGAGCTGGCCCGCCGCACCGGCGTCGCCCCCGGGCGGCTGACCGCGCTGCTGCGCATGCTGCGCCGCGAAGGCTACGTCGAGCAGGTCGCCGACGGCGCCTACGTCACCGGCGAGACCCTGCGCCGCCTCGGCTCCGCGCACGACCGGGAGCGTGCCCTCGGCGAGCAGCTCCAGCTGACCCTCGACCGGCTGCGCGACTCGGTCGGCGCCGCGGTCTATCTCAGCCGGTACGTCGACGGCGAGGTGCGGATCGGCCCGTGCGCGGCCGGCCCGCGAACCCCCGCGGTCAACGAGTGGGTGGACTTCCGCTCCTGCGCGCACGCCACCGCGGTCGGCAAGAGCCTGCTCACCCAGCTCGACCACAACGGCCGCCGCGACCACCTCTCCCGGCACAAGATGGCCCGCCTCACCTCGCGCACCATCACCAGCGACAAGCTGCTGCTCTCCCGGCTGGAGGCACAGCCGCCGACGGTGCCCGTCCTGGACCTCCAGGAGTACGCGATCGGCACGGTGTGCGCGGCGGTACCGATCACCGCCGGCTCGTCCGTGGGCTGCCTGGCCCTGTCCTTGCCGGTCGAGCACGCGCACCGGCTGCGCCAGGCCGCCGACGCCCTGAACCGCAGCGCGGCCCCGGTGCTGCTGTCCCTCGCCATCTGACGCCGGTCGGAAGCACCCCCGCGGACCAGGTAGTATTTTCTTCGTCGCCAGCCGCGAGACGCAGATCGGACGGTTCGGCGAGAGTCATGCGCCGCTAGCTCAGTTGGTTAGAGCAGCTGACTCTTAATCAGCGGGTCCGGGGTTCGAGTCCCTGGCGGCGCACGGTAGCGAAGGGCCCCTCGTGGACACGAGGGGCCCTTCGGCGTCCTCGGCGGTCAGTCTGCGGTAGGTCCGCTCCCCCGGCGGCCGGCCACCACACGGGGTCGGGGCACCGCACCCCTTCCCTGCGCAGCGCGGCCCGCTGGATCTTGTTGGTCGCCGTCACCGGCATCCGCTCCACCACCCGCACGAACCGGGGCGCCATCTTCGTCCCCAGATCAGGCCGGGCCAGCAGGAACTCGGCGAAGTCCAAGGGCTCGAACCGACCGGCGATCGTCGCCCTCACCTGGTCCCCGGTCACCGGATCCGGCACCCCGTACACGGCGACGGCATCCGCACCCGCGTACCGCGCCACGATGTTCTCGATCACCGCGGCGGCCAGATTCTCGCCGTCCACGCGGATCCGGTCATCGGTACGCCCCGCGAAGTACGGACAGCCGTCCCCGTCCCGGTAGAACAGGTCCCCGGTCCAGTACCTCCGTCAGATCAACACCCCGCGGCCTGATCCGACACGCAGGGAGGCCAATCCTCCGTCCCCGTCCCCACCTCCGAGAAGGCCACATGCACCCCGATCATGAAGGCCAGGGCGAACCCGACGAACACCACGAGGAACGCCAGCACGCACCCGGTGGTCGCGACCAGCCTCCCGTGCGCCGGCGGACTCGCCGTGGCCGCCTCGGGGTTCTCCGGCAGGTAGTACACCGTCACGAAGTCACCCTCGACGACGGTCGACGGCCCGGCCGTCTCGTCGATACGGACACTCCGCCCCTCGGACGTGGTGAACTCCAACACGCGATGCAGCGTGGTGCTCACGGACGTTTCCCCGCCACCGCTGGTCGTCGTGTACGTCCGCAGACAGCGCGCCTCGGCCGTACGGCCGTGACGCCACGTCCGGCTGATCTGACGCGACCGCCTCAGCGTCCTGACGATCCCGAAAACCCCGAGTACGACGAAGATGCCGGGAAGGACGTAGAAGAACGCTTGCAGCAGGCCCATGGCAGTCCCCCGATTCCGAACACCGGTCCGACTGACCGGTGTGGCGGGAACGTACCCCTGCGACCTGCGGCAGGTCCTCAAGCGAAGCTCAGATCAGCCGGATGTTACCCGCTCGTCGAACGACGCCGGTCAGAACGTGACGTCTGAGCAGGCGTAGAACGCGTTGCCCGTGTCGGCGACCGTCCAGACCGCCAGGATCACGTGGTGACCGCTCAGCCCCGACGGCAGGGTGCCGCTGTGGCTGAGGGTGGCCGGCGGGCGCTGGCCGTTGTAGGGGACGGTGAGGAACGGGGTGGTGTTCAGGTCCGAACGGGCGAGGGCGTGGTTCTGGTTCCAGCCCTGCCTGGTGACGTAGTACTTGAAGTCGGTCGTGGCATGCATCGCCGTGAACTGCCAGCGGAAGGTGTACGACTGACCACCCGTCACCCTGGTCGTCGGCCAGGCGCCGCCCGACGGCGTGGTGGGCGAGCTGAGCTGGGCGAACCGGCTCACCCCGCCGTTGCAGAGCTGGCCGTCGGCGGGGCCGGCCGCCGGGAAGCCCTTCGGGCCCTCGGCGCTCTGCGGCTCCCACTGGATGTCGCCGCAGTTGGTCACGGTGCCGTTGGCGCAGAGCTTCTGCCTGCTGATGGGAAGGTCGGTGTAGCCGTGCCCGCTGGCACCGCCGGTGGAGAGCGCGAAGGCTCCGGCGGTCGCCACACCGAGCACGACGGCCGAGATCTTGGTCCGTTTGCGCATGCTGCCGCTCCTGGAGAACGTGGGGGAGGTTCTGTGAGCCGTGCAGGTCTAGACCAAGTCCCAGATTATTGCCATCAGTTGACCGTGTCCATATCAACGACATGACTCCGCCCCTCAGGGTGCGGAGTCCGAGCGCGCCGAGCAGAACGCCACCGTCAGGTCCCGCACCAGCACCTTGCGCTCGTAGTCGTCGAGTTCGACCAGGCCGCGCATGGTCAGCCGGGTCACCGTGTCCTCGACGGAGTCCACGACGGAGGCGAGCATCCCCGCCCGCTGCTGGGCGTCCAGCGCGGCGATCCTGCGGCGGTGCATGGCCGCGGCGACCTCCGGGGCGTACTCCACCCGGACCGGCTGCACGGAGAACACCTCCAGACCGATCCCGGACGCGTCCTTCGCCACCAGCCGGGTCAGCGCGTCCGTGGCCATCTCCACCGAACCCCGCATCCTGCCCGGCACCTCCACCGGCACGCGGGCCAAAGCGGCCTCCACGCACTCACGCAGATACGTCTCGTGGTCGTCGACGCCGAGCACCGCGCGCGCGGTGTCCCGCATCCGCCACACCACCAGGACGACGACCCGCAGCGCGACCCCGTTGCCGTCCGCCGCCGGCATCTCCTCGCTGCGCCAGTGCCGCAGCCGGACGTCCACGCGGCGGCGCAGCAGCAGCGGGTTGACCCAGAGCAGGCCGGTGCGCCGTACCGTCCCCCGGTAGCGGCCGAACAGGCCGAGCACCCAGGCCCGTCCGGTCGCCCCGCGTGCGAGACCGGCGAAGCCGAACAGGCCGAGCGCGCCGGTTCCGGCGTACGCGGCCCACTGCGCCGGACCGAGCCCCGCGCCCGCGTACGCCGGAAGGTGCAGCGCGTGCGCCGCGAGCGCGGGCAGTACCCCCGCCCACCAGGAGGTGACGAGGCCCCCGGCCACCCCGCCGAGCCCGGCGGCCACCCCGGCCGCGCCGGGCAGCACCCGGGCGGGGCGCTCCACCAGCTCGGGGTCGACGGCGGCGACGGGCCGGGGCTTGGCCGGGGCCGGGCGGCGCAGCCGGGGCTGTTCGCCGGTGCCCTGCCGGCGGCCGACCACGGCGGGCCGCAGCGGGACCGACACCGGGTCGGGGTCGTCGCGGAACAGCAGGTGGACGGGGATCTCGGTGGTGGCCTCGTTCTGGATCAGCCGGGGGACCGGACGCGGGGGCGTCCCGCCGCCCCCGTGGTCCAGGGGGTCGTCCGATTCGGGGGTGTGTGCGGTGGTCGTACTCATGCCTGCCTCCAGCCTCCGCGCCAGATGCGTCAGGTGGTCGTCGGGTCGTTACAGGAACAGGCGGCGCCAGGTCTCCGGCCCCGGGTAGCCGTCGGCGGCGCCGCCGCGCCAGCCCTGGGTGCGCTGGAACGCCTCGACGGCCCTGCGGTCCGCCTCGCCCCAGGCCGGGCCCGGGCCGTCGGTGTAGAAACGGCCGAAGCCCTTCTTGACCAGCTGCCTGCCGAGCTGGGCGACGTAGTCGTTGGTGGCGCCCGGACGGAAGAGGTTCTTGCCGGGGTAGCCCGGCACCCCGTGCGAGGCGGGGGCGGGCGGGGCCGCGGCGGCGGGCTTGATGTCGTGGCCCCTTCCGGTGGCGAGGAGTTCCCAGGTGCGCGGGCCGGGCAGGCCGTCGGCCGCGGCACCGGTCCAGCCCTGGGCGAGCTGGAAGGCCCGGGTGGCCCGCTGGTCCGCGGTGTCCCAGACCGGACCTGGGCCCTTGGGGTAGTGGGTGCCGCCACCCCGGGCGACCAGCAGCCGGCCGAGCAGGGTGACGTACTTGTTGTCGGCGCCGGGACCGAAGTAGGCCGCGCCGGGGAACGGCACCGCCGTCTTCACGGCCTGGGCGCCGGCCGCGCCCCCTTCCGCGATCAGGCCCTTGTAGCGGTAGGGGACGTATTTGGCGGAGTTGCTCCAGTAGGCGTACGGCGTGGACTGGCGGCGGGTGCGCGGGGGTGTCTGCTCGTACGCCGTGTAATAGGTGTGCGTGTAGTCCGTCCAGCCGCCGAAGATCACGACGTGGGAGCCCTTCTCGGGGTTGTCCGGGTTGTGGAAGAGCAGGATGTCGCCGGGCTGGAGCTCCGCCTTGGTGATCTTCGTGCCGAACTGGCCGAGGCTGCCCGTCCACTCGTTCCCGGTCAGCTTCCAGGCCATCGAGACATAGCCGGAGCAGTCCTGCCGGTATCCGTCCGTCCAGTAGAGGGACATGCTGTACGGCACCTTGGCGGCGACCCAGATCTTGGCCCGGTTGATGATCTCCGTTCGGGTGATGGGGGGTGTCGTGACCGGGCCGGGCGCGGGCTTGCCGCCCCGGCCGTGCAGGGGCGCCTTGGTGCCCTGCGGGGTGTCGGGCTCCCCGTCCGCGGGGGCGGCGGACCGGTGGGGGGCGGGCGGGGTGCTGTGGGCGGCGGCCGTCGGGGCGCTCGCGGCGAGGGCGGCGGACGCGGCGGCCACGACCAGGACACCCCGGGCGGCCGGGTGCCCGCCGAAACGCCCGGGCAGCGGGTACGGGCCGACCCGCCGCCAGTGGACGCATCCGGGGCATTCGCAGTCGTTCGCGGGGTTGAATTCCTCGAATACCGGGGCCGGCATGCGATTCGCCTCACACTTCGGGTGGGTATGTCCGGGACTGTGCACATTGATCAGTTTCCCAACCGTCCTCCCAGTGCGCATGCTGACGGTCCGAATGATGTACGGCAGGGGGCGGACGGGGGTCCCCCTGGTTGGCCGGTGGCCGGGAGCACCACCGGCCGTCGGGTAGAGTTCTCGCGTCAGCACGCGCCGCTAGCTCAGTTGGTTAGAGCAGCTGACTCTTAATCAGCGGGTCCGGGGTTCGAGTCCCTGGCGGCGCACAGACACTCAGAAGGCCCTCCGCAGCAGCGGGGGGCCTTTTGGCGTACGACCCCACCGTCACAGGGGGCGGCTTCAGCGCCTTGTGCCCCTTTATGTCAACAACCGACACGGTCGATCCATACCATCACCACAGGTTCCACAATGAACGCGTATGACCGGTAAACACCGCGTTTCGCTCTTGCGATCATGCTGAGCACCGTAGAACCCTGGTTGTCCAAAGTGCCGATGATTCGCGGCACTTGGGGGGGTAGGTAACCGGTTGCCAGATCTGCGGGGTGAGGGGCCCGGCCATGAATCGGTGCCGAGGGGGGCATCATGCAACCGGACGGTCACGGTCTGTGTCCAGAGTCTGTGGAACGACTGTGCCCCGCCATTGACGCGCCCGACCGGGTCGAGGGGGACCTGAACGGGCGGTGAGACCGACAGACACGCGCTGACCTGCGCGTGTGGGGGGATGACTCATGACGTCGACGCCGACCGGCGCCCGGCAGGAACAGGGATACGACCCGTCACAGACCACACAGCTCAGAGTGCCCGCGCACCGGAGCACCACCGGCGCTCTGGGCCGGATCAAGAAGACTCTGCCGAGATACGACTACGAGCACTACAGCAGGCTCGCGGGCCCCCTCACCCAGCCCGATCCGAGCAAACCGTACAAGGTGCAGTACCGCTCACTGCTCTCCCAGGAGCCGCACCGCCTCCGCGCCGCCCTGATGCTGGGCGCGGCCCCGCTGCTCTCGCTGGTGCTGCTGACCTGGCTGCTGCAGCCCGGGCACTGGACCCAACGCGACTACCCGGCCTACGACTTCCTGCCGGCCCTCGACATCGTGATGCTGGTGTCGATCGGCCTGATCGAGTTCTTCCGCTGTATGAACGTGCTGTCCAACGCGCACGCCACCCTGGTGGCCCGCGACCCGGTCCCGGTGGTCCCGGAGACCGGCACCCGGGTCGCGTTCGTCACCACGTTCGTGCCCGGCAAGGAACCGCTGGACATGGTCACCCGGACCCTGGAGGCGGCGGTCCGGCTGCGCCACCGGGGCCTGCTGCACATCTGGCTGCTCGACGAGGGCGACGATCCCGAGGTGAAGCAGGTCTGCGCGCGCCTGGGCGTGCACCACTTCACCCGCAAGGGCGTCGAGAAGTGGAACCAGCCCAGGGGCCCGCACCGCGCCAGGACCAAGCACGGCAACTACAACGCCTGGCTGGAGGCGCACGGCGACGAGTACGACTTCTTCGCCTCCGTCGACACCGACCATGTCCCACTGCCCAACTACCTGGAGCGGATGCTGGGTTACTTCCGTGACCCGGACGTCGGCTTCGTCATCGGCCCACAGGTGTACGGCAACTACGACACGTTCGTCACCAAGGCCGCCGAGTCCCAGCAGTTCCTCTTCCACGCCCTGATCCAGCGGGCCGGCAACCGCTACGGCGCCCCCATGTTCGTCGGCACCTCCAACGCCGTACGGATCAGGGCGATCAAACAGGTCGGCGGCCTGTACGACTCGATCACCGAGGACATGGCCACCGGCTTCGAGATCCACCGCACCAAGAACCCCGCCACGGGCCGGAAATGGCGCTCGGTGTACACCCCGGACGTGCTCGCGGTCGGCGAAGGCCCGAACGCCTGGACCGACTTCTTCACCCAGCAGCTCCGCTGGTCCCGGGGGACGTACGAGACGATCCTCAAGCAGTACTGGAAGGGTCTGTTCACGCTGTCGCCGGGCAAGCTCTTCAACTACACGATGATGATCATCTTCTACCCGATGTCCGCCCTCAACTGGATCCTCGCGGCCCTGAGTTGCGCGCTGTTCCTGGGGCTGGGCGCCTCGGGCGTGAACATCGACCCCACCGTGTGGCTGATGCTCTACGGCAACGCCTCCGCGCTCCAGATCGGCCTGTACATCTGGAACCGGCGGCACAACGTCTCCCCGCACGAGCCGGAGGGCTCCGGCGGTGTGGCCGGCATGGTGATGTCGGCGCTGTCCGCGCCGGTCTACGCCCGCTCGCTCATGGACGCCGTGCTGCGCCGCAAGAGCAGGTTCGTGGTCACGCCCAAGGGCGAGTCGGCCAGCCCGGACACGCTGTTCGGGACGTTCCGGATCCACTGGTTCTTCATCCTGGTCTTCGGCGGCTCGCTCGCCGCCGGCTTCGCCGGCGGCCACTCGCACCCGGCGATGCTGACCTGGGCGACGCTGGCGCTGCTCATCACGGCGGCCCCGATCTTCGCCTGGCAGTACACGCTGCGCAAGCAGAGCAGGACGCCCGCGGTGGCCGCCGAGCCTCAGGACGCGGTGCCGCCCGGGTACACACGCGCGGCGCACGCCCCGCAGCAGCGGCCCCACTGGGCGCCCGCGGGCAGCGGCGGGAACACGGAGGACACCATGCGGATCGCGCTCGGCGGGCTGGGGGGACGTAACGAATGAACGACAGTGCCGGCCGCCGCCGGGCTCGTCGTCTCGCGATCGGCACGGCGGTGGTTCTCGCCCTGGCCGGGATGAACGGGCCGTGGGTGTACCGCTTCGGGTCCGCGGAATACCACCAGTACAAGATCAACAGACCGGAGTACAAGGCCGAGAACGGCCACTGGGACGTCATCGAGTTCCCGAAGGAGTACCGCCAGGACACCATCCACGCGATGCTCCTGCACACCGGGAAGGTGCTGCTGGTCGCGGGCTCGGGAAACAACCAGGACAACTTCGACGCGAAGATCTACGACAGCCGGATCTGGGACCCGGTCAAGGGCACCGTCAAGAAGGTGCCCACCCCGGCCGACCTGTTCTGCACCGGACACACCCAGCTCGCCGACGGCAACATCCTGATCGCCGGCGGCACCAAGCAGTACGAGAAACTCAAGGGCGACGTCAAGAAGGCCGGCGGCGTCATGATTCTCTACAACGAGAACCCCGACAAGCCGATGACCCTGCCCCAGGGCACCAGGTTCACCGGCAAGGGGAACGGCAAGGCGTTCCTCTCCGACGACCCGGTGCTGATCCCGCGCGCGACGAAGGTCTTCGACAAGAAGACCGGCAGGTTCCTGCGGAACAACCCCGGTTACGCGCGGGTCGTCGTCGCGGCGCCGAAAGAGGGCACCCGGTACGAGACCGGCACCCAGGACAACTACAACATCGAGGGACTGACCGGCGCCGACGCCCGCAACACCTATGGCATCGCCAACAAGCTCGGCATGGACAAGCGGGACTTCGAAGGCATCAAGGGCGCCTACGAATTCGATCCGGTGGCCGAGAAGTACATCAAGGTCGACCCGATGAACGAGGCACGCTGGTATCCGACGCTCACGACGCTGTCGGACGGGAAGATCCTCAGTGTCTCCGGGCTCGACGACATCGGGCAGCTGGTGCCGGGCAAGAACGAGGTCTTCGACCCGGCGACCAAGACATGGACGTACACCAAGTACAAACGCCAGTTCCCGACCTATCCCGCGCTTTTCCTGCTGCAGAACGGCAGGCTCTTCTACTCGGGCTCCAACGCCGGGTACGGACCGGACGACGTCGGGCGCGACCCCGGGATCTGGGACGTGGACACCAACCGGTTCACCAAACTCCCCGGGCTGAGCGATCCGAGCATGCTGGAGACGTCCGGGACCGTGCTGCTGCCTCCGGCGCAGGACGAGAAGTACCTGGTGGTCGGGGGCGGTGGGGTCGGGGAGTCCGAGCTGTCGACGAACAGGACGCGGCTGATCGACCTGAAGAACGCCGACCCGGAGTTCGTGGACGGGCCCTCGCTGGAGAAGGGGACGCGGTATCCGCAGATCTCGGTGCTGCCGGACGACTCCGTGCTGGTGTCGGGCGGCTCCGAGGACTACCGGGGGCGCGGCGACTCCGACATCAGGCAGGCACGGATCTATGACACGGCCACGAACTCCTTCAAGAGGGTGGCCGATCCGCTGGTGGGGCGGAACTACCACTCCGGGTCGATCCTGCTGCCCGACGGCCGGGTCATGTTCTTCGGGTCCAACCCGCTGTTCGCGGACAAGGCGAACACCAAGCCGGGGGTTTTCGAGCAGCGGATCGAGATCTACACACCGCCGTATCTCTACCGGGGCTCACGGCCGTCCCTGAGCGGGGGGCCGCAGACCATCGCCCGCGGGGAATCGGGGACGTTCACGTCTCAGCATGCCTCGGCCGTCAAGAAGGTGCGGTTGATCCGGCCCAGTGCGACGACGCATGTGACGGACGTGGACCAGCGGTCGGTCGCGCTGGATTTCACGGCGTCGGGGAACCGGATCACGGTGACGGTGCCGAAGAACCGGAACCTGGTGCCGTCGGGGTGGTACATGGTGTTCGTGGACGACGATCAGGGGACGCCGAGTGAGGCGCGGTGGGTGAAGGTGCCGTAGTTCTTCTGCCGTAGCGCTCCCGCGGGCCTGGACTTCGGGTGCGGGAGCGCTGTGGCTCGGCAGTTCCCCGTGCCTTTAGTGCCGCAACAGGCACTAGGTTTCTGACCCTTGCGCCAGCTTCAAGGCGTACGTCGGCCACCAACCGCCGGCCTGGGGGCCGCCCTTGCAGGTGCCGTCCGACTCGCCCGGGCGTTTGACCCACAGGTAGGCGTCCACCAGCGGGTCCGCCGTCTTCCTGGTCGGCGTTTCTCCCAGGGCCCTGCCCGGCGGGTTGCACCACCGTTCGTTCGGATCGCCCCCCGCATAGGGGCCGTTGCCGTTTCGGCTCGTGTCGATCACGAAGTGTTTGTTGCCGACCTGCTCCGAGAGTTGCTTGCCGTAGGTGATGGAGTCCCGGGTGGAGTAGAAGTTGGAGACGTTGACCGCGAAGCCGTCCGCCTGGGTGACGCCCGCCTGTTGGAGGGGCTGGTGGATCTGGTCGGGGTGGCCCCAGCCGGCGTTCCCGGCGTCCAGATAGACCTTCGTGTTCTTCAGGGACTTGAGCTTGGCGATCGCGTCGCGCAGCAAGTCGTAGCGTTCCTCGGCGAACTGGCCGTGGGTACAGCCGTCGACCAGGTGCAGTACGGCGTCCGGCTCCAGGATCACCGTGGCGGGGCGGTCCTGGATGCCCCGGGCGACCCCGTCGATCCACGCCCGGTAGGCGTCACCGTCGGCCGCGCCGCCCTGGCTGTACTGGCCGCAGTCGCGGTGCGGGATGTTGTAGAGGACCAGAAGGGCCGTGCGGTCGGACTTCTGCGCGGCCTCGGTGAAGCCGCGTGCCTCCTGCTCCGGGTTCTCCGGGCCGATCCACTCACCGGTCGGCTGTTCCGCTATCTTGCGGATCTGCTCGGCGTCGGTGTCCTTGCCGGCCTTCGCGTAGGCCTTCACCTGGCGGGCCGCGTTGGAGTCGGGGTTCACCCAGAACGGGTCCGTCTTCTTGGGCTGTTGCGTGATGGTCGCGCCCGGATCCGCGGTGTTGGGCCTGTCGTCGCCGCCTCCGCCCGAGGAGCAGCCTGCGAGAAGCAGCGCCGCTCCCAGTGCCCACGCCCAGGCCGGCGGCCGGGCCCCCCTGCTGTCGTACATCCAATTCCCCCCTGGGTGCACTTGGCCAAGGTCCCAATCGTGACATACCCACCGCACTCGTCACGAGGTCGCACAGCCTTGTCGGTGAGCTGTTACAGCCCAAGTTGACGGGCGGGCAGGAGGCTTGGCGAGCGCGGTCGAGGACCGGTCCGGCTCTACACGGCGGTTCCCTTTCCGGTGAGGTACGCCGAGACGACCACGTTCGCCGTGTAGCTGTGGGTCGTCCGGTCGAAGGTGCCGCCGCAGGTGATCAGCCGGAGTTCGGCGCGGCCCGACTCGCGGGTGCCGTAGGCCGCCTGGGCGTCGAAGTGGTCGCGGGGCACGACCCGTACGTCGTCGATGGTGAACTCGGCGACCGTGCCGTCGGCGCGGACCACGCGGATCGTCTCACCGGGACGCAGGGCGCTGATCTTGTAGAAGACCGCGGGCCGGGTCTCGGTGTCGACGTGCCCGACCAGGAGCGCGGTGCCGGCCGCCCCGGGTTCGGCGCCGGAGCCGTACCAGCCGACCACGCCGGGCTGGTCGAAGGGCGGTGGGTCGATCCCGCCCTGCCCGTCCAGGCCGCGGGCGACCACGGGAGCCTGCACGCCCAGGTCCGGTATGTCGATGCGCTCGGGCGGGGCCGAGTTCAACGGCTTTGCGGCGGGCGGGAGTTCGGTGCCAGCCGGGCGGCCGACGGCGGCCACGTCGCCCGTGGTGGGGCCGGATATGCCGTCGGGTACCTCGGTCACCCCGCGGCCCCACAGCCACAGCCCGAGCAGCAGGATCGCCCAGGCCACGCCGGTCAGCAGCCGTCCGGTGCCGGCGGATCGTTCGGTGTCGTCGGACATTGTCGTGCCGTCTCCTCAGCGTGAGCCTCGGCTCCGTCGGGCGCCCAGCAGCCCGACGGCGGCCGCAGCGAACCCGGCGAGGACGAGACCGGTGACCGCCTGCGCGGTGTCGGGACCGGCCGAGCGCGGCTCCACCGAGGCGAGCGGAGCGGTGCCGCCGCCGCCCGCGTGCACGGGCGCGACCGGTGTGGCGGGTAGGACGGCGGATCCGTCCGGCCGCCCGGCCTGCGACTGCGGCTGGGACTGGGACTGGGACGACTGGCCTACGACGGTGATGCTGCCGGTGATGACAGCGCCGGCGCAGGTGACCTTCACGGCGTAGGAGCCCGCGCCGATCGTGGAGCGGACCTGGCTCTCGCCGGCCAGGGTGCCGTCGTAGCCGCTGAGGCGGGCGTCCGAGACGAAGGCCGCCGAGGAGGCGGCGCCGGTCGTACCGGAGCAGCCGTTCACCCGCAGTGCGACGACCGAGCCCGGGGCCGGGGAGGCCGGGGTCACGGTGACTCCCTGGCCGTCCGCCGCACGGGCGGCCGCCGGGGAGAGGCCGGCGGCGCAGGCCAGGAATCCGGTACAGACAGTGAGGCGAAGTGAGCCCATCGTGAACCTCCAGATATCTGGAGGCTCCCCCGCACCGGGCGCCCCCGCATCCTCGGGGGGCGCCGCATTGCTCCGTACGGGTGAGGGCAGGTTTGGTGCCTGCCGGTCAGACGCGGTCGACGAGGTCCGCGATCGAGTCCACGATCTCGGAGGGACGGAAGGGATAGCGGTCGACGTCGTCCGGCTGGGTGACGCCGGACAGCACAAGGAAGGTGCGCATCCCGGCCTCCAGGCCCGCGAGGACGTCGGTGTCCATCCGGTCGCCGATCATCGCGGAGCTCTCCGAGTGGGCGCCGATCGCGTTGAGCCCGGCCCGCATCATCAGTGGGTTGGGCTTGCCGACGAAGTACGGCTTCTTGCCGGTCGCGGCGGTGATCAGCGCGGCGACCGAGCCGGTGGCGGGCAGGGCGCCCTCGGTGGACGGGCCGACGTTGTCGGGGTTGGTGGCGACGAAACGGGCACCGCTGTTGATGAGGCGCACGGCCTTCGTCATGGCCTCGAAGGAGTAGGTGCGGGTCTCCCCGAGGATCACGAAGTCGGGTTCGTGGTCGGTGAGGATGTAGCCGATGTCGTGCAGCGCGGTGGTCAGACCGGCCTCGCCGATGACGTAGGCGCTGCCGCAGGGCCGCTGGTCGTCCAGGAACTGTGCGGTGGCCAGGGCGGAGGTCCAGATGTTCTCAACCGGCACGTCCAGACCCATCCGGCGCAGCCGTGCGTGCAGGTCACGGGCGGTGTAGATGGAGTTGTTGGTGAGGACCAGGAAAGGGCTCTCGGAGTCCCGCAGCTTCTTCAGGAAGGCGTCCGCTCCGGGGATCGGGACACCCTCGTGGATGAGGACGCCGTCCATGTCGGTGAGCCATGACTCGATGGGCTTGCGGTCTGCCATGTGGTGCGTCTCCTGGCGTGCGGCTGGCGTACGTGCGGTCATGGGTGTGCTGGGGCGCCGGAACCACGGCGTACCGACGTCCCCAGCCTAGTCAAACCGCCTGATCCTGAACCTGGTCAGGACCGGGTGATCTGCACTCCGTCGACCATGCGGTACCAGTTGTTCAGTACCGGTGTTTCCGCCGTGCCCGGTGGATCAGCTGCCGGTGGCGGACTTCCGGTCCTCGACGTACGACGTGTGGTCCGTGTCGATGTCGTTCCAGCCGGGCGAGAAGATGTCGACGCCGTCCATCAGCTTGGTCAGCGTGATGGCGTTGGCGTCGACGGCCTTGATGTCGAAGTCGTGCATGGCCTTGATCAGTACGGCCGTGCCGTCGCCGGCGACACCCGGGGTGGAGTACTGCAGCTTGTCCGTGACGGAGTCGAACCGGATACCGCTGCTCATGCGAGCACTCCCGGCAACTGCGCGACGGAGTCCAGCACATGGGTCGCCCCGGCCGCCCGCAGCGCGTCCGCGTCATGCACGCCGGTCAGCACACCGGCGACCAGGCCCGCGCCGGCCCGGACGCCGGTGAGCATGTCGTACGAGGTGTCGCCGGCGACGGCGACCTGGCGGACGTCGTCCGCGGCGGCCGTGCGCAGCAGCGCGGTGAGGACCATGTCGGGGTACGGCCGCCCCCGGCCCCCGGCGTCGGCGGGGCACAGGGTGAGCGGCACCAGGTCCTGCCAGCCGAGGGCGGCGAGGATCGCGTCCTGGGTGGCGCGGGCGAACCCGGTGGTGAGGACGACGGTACGGCCGCCCGCCCGGAGTTCCTCGATGGTCTCGCGCGCGCCGGGCAGGGCGTGGACCCGGCCGCCGTCGACGAGTTCGGCGTACGCCGCCTCGAAGGCCCTGTTGGCCTCCTGGGCCTTGGTCTCCTCCCCGAACAGATGCCGGAAGACCGAGATCTTGGACTCGCCCATGGTGGCGCGGACGTAGTCGGTCATCTGGCCGGGGTCCGCGCCCAGATGGCGGGCCGCCGCCGTGAACGCCTGCTCGACGAGCCCGCCGTCCGCGACGGTCGTACCGGCCATGTCGAGCACGACGAGCCGGATGTCATCGGTCGTGGAGGTCATCTCTCTCACCAGCCCAGTTCGTTCGCGGTCGTCTCGGCTATCGCGGGCGAGCAGGTCATACCGCGCCCGCCGGGCCCGGTGACCAGCCACACCCCGTCGCTCACCTGCTGCCGGTGCACGACCCGGGTCGTGTCGGTGCACTGCGCGTACACACCGGCCCAGCGGTGCCGGATACGCGGGAGCGGCCGGCCGAGAAGGGACTCGACGACTCCGGTGAGGTGCTCGTACGGCTCCTCGACGGTGTCGAAGGCGAAGGGGTGCTCGTACTCGTGGGTGTCACCGATGGTCAGTCCGCCGTCGGCGCGCTGCACCATGAGCAGTTGCATACGGTGTACCGCCGCCGTCTCCGGCTGCGGCTGGCCGGCGTTGAGCTCGTCCAGGGCCGGGGAGGCGTACGCCGGGTAGTAGCGGAAGCTGTCGGCGTCCGCGACCGAGGTGGGCAGGGGTTCGCCGAGCGGGTCGGTCTGCATCATCTGGAGGCGGACGCGGCGCACCGGCAGGTCGGGTCCGGCCAGCTCGCGGACCAGGCCGCCGAGCCAGGCGCCGGTGCACAGGACGACGGCATCGGCGTGGTGGACGTCGCCGTGGTCGTCGCGGACCGTGCCGGGGCCGGTCACCTCGCGGACCTCCCGGCCCGTCAGGAAGGTGTAGTTCGGGGACTTCAGCAGCTCGGCGCGGAGGGCGAGCTGGGCGGTGCGCGGCTCGACGGCCGCGTCCCGCTCGCAGTGGAGGGCGGCGTCGAAGGTGCCGCGCAGGGCGGGGTTCAGGGCGCGGGCCTCGGCGGGCGTGAGCAGCTTGTGGCCACGGGCGGGCGCGTCCTCACGGGCCACGGCGGCCTCGGCGACGGCGAGTTCGTACGCGCCGCGCACCGGGGTCAGCGACCCGTTGGCCCGGAAGCCGAGCCCGGGCACCCGGCCGCCGATCTCCTCCCACAGCTCCCGCGCCCGCAGGGCGGTTTCGAGTTCCTCTCCGCCCGCGCGCCCGCTCACCCAGATCTGCCCGAAGTTGCGCAGCGAGGCGCCGCGGGCTTCGGCCTCGCGCTCGATCTGCACGACCTGGTGCCCGCGTTCCACTGCCTGCCAGGCGTGCATGGTGCCCACCACGCCTGCTCCGACGACTGTCACTCTCACGACCGACACGCTCCTTGTGACCGGGGAACCGGAAGGGTCCGGCTGACAACGAGAGCGTGAACTGGGCATCACGTTTGGGCTAGACCCGTTATTCTTTTGTGACATTTGGAGATGGTCGAAACAGCATTTCTCCACCGCTCCAGCCGCTCCAGCCGCTCCAGTCGCTCAGCCGCGAAGGTGGGCCGTGAAGGAGAACCGGTCCCCCCGGTACAGCGACCGCACCCGCTCCAGCGGCCGCCCCTCGGTGTCCCGTGACACCCGGTGGATCAGCAGCATCGGCAGGGCCGGCGGGGTGCCGATGAGGAGGGCCTCACGCGGGGTGGCCAGCACGGTCTCGATGCGCTCGTCGGCGTCCCCGAAGGCGATGCCCTTCTCGTGCAGATAGCCGTAGAAGGAGGATTCGGGGTCGAAGTCGGAGTCGAGGTCGGGGACCCGGGCCGCGGCGACGTAGGTGCTCTCCAGGCCGACCCGCTCGTCGTCGGCGAGCAGCACGCGCTCCAGGTGCCAGACGGGTTCGCCGCGTTCGAGGCCGGTCTCGGCGGCGAGGGCGGCCGGGCAGGGGAAGCGGTCGAGGGTGACCAGGCCGCGGCCGGGGGTGCGCCCCTGCCGCCGTACGCCTTCGGTGTAGCTGGCGAGGGACAGCGGCTGCTCCAGCTTGGGCCCGGCGACGACCGTGCCGCGCCCCTGCCGACGGAGCTTGCCTTCCAGCACGAGCTCGCGCAACGCCTGCCGGACGGTCTCACGGGCGACCCCGTACTCCTCCGACAGATCGCGTTCGGTGGGGATGAGACTGCCCTCCCCCAGCTCGCCGACGAGATGATCGATCCGTGCCTTCACCGCGTAGTACTTCGGGATGCGGCCGTGCTCGGGGATGCCTGAGCGGACGGGGGCGCCGGGGGCCTGGTCGTTCGGGTAGTCCACGCAGGGATGGTCGCAGACGGCGCTTTCATCGTCGGTTACGGGTCGAGGGATGCGGGCCGCCGTCGTCGGTTACGGGTCGAGGGATGCGGGTCGCCGTCGTCGGTTACGGGTCGAGGGATGCGGGTCGCCGTCGTCGGTTACGGGTCGAGGGATGCGGGTCGCCGTCGTCGGGTACGGGCCGTCGGCCACGGTCGCTGTCGTCGGGCACCGGCCGTCGGACACGACTCACCGCCGTCTGCGGGCCAGCAGGAACGCGCTGCCCCCTACGGCGAGCAGGGCGACGACGGCCGCGAACAGACCGTGGGCCAGGCCGAGGCCGGTGCGGGCCAGTTCGCGGGCGCGTTCCCCGGCCGCCTCGGCCTCCTCGGCGAAGGGCAGGGCGCCGCCCGGGGAGGCGGTGGGGGTGACCTCAGGGGTGGCCCCCGGGCTGCTGCCGGGGCTGGCGTTCTGGGTGGTACCCGGGGAGGTCTGCGGGCCGACCTCCGCGCCGATGGAGGGTACGGCTGGGGCGACGCTCGCGGGCGGCGGTTCGCCGCCGATGCCGAAGCGGTAGTCGTTCGACTCCCCCACCCACTCCCCGTCCGACCCCCGCCGCTGTACGGCGGCCGCGTTGACCGTGACCGCGTTCGGTGCGGCGTCGGAGGCGACGGCGAGCCTGACCTTGACCGAGACGGTCGCCCCGGGCGCCACGGTGAGTCCCGGGAAGTCGTCCCCGTCGAACACGCCGACCAGCTCGGACTCGTCGGTCTCCGTCAGCCGCACCGGGCGGGTGTGCGGGCCGTCGTAGAACTCCAGCTCGGTCTGGGACGCCTTGAGGGCCCGCTTGTCGTCGACGAGGACGACGACCGGGTGGACGTCGGCGCAGGTGCGGTCGGTGGTGTTGGTGAGGTCGAGGTACCAGGTGCCGTAACCGCCGCCGGCCTCGTAGGACGAGGGGCCGTCGTGGATGCGGGTGGTGAAGGGGAAGCCCTGCTTGCCGGTGCCCGCGCAGGACGCCTCGGCGACGGCAGGGGCGGCGGTCGCCGACGGCACGGGGGCGAGAACGGCGGCTGCGGCCACGCAGAGGGACAGGGACGTGCTCAGTCGCATGATCATGTGATCATGCCGGGTACCGCCGGGACCGGGCCGGTGCCACTCCGCGGGGGCGGACCAATCCGCTCGAACAGCCCCATGCCGTCAGCCGTCCGCGCGACCGAACAGCGGGGCGAGCAGCAGTTGGGCCGCGCCCTCCGCGACTCTCCGGTCGCTGCCCGGGGCGAGCCGGACGGGGACGGCCGTACCGAGGCTGCCCTCCCGCCGGGCGCGTTCGTCGAGGACGGCGGCGACTCCGCGGACGAAGGTCTCCGGGGCGGCCGCGACCGTACGGCCGCCGAGCAGCACGAGGTCGATGTCGAGCAGCGCTGCCAGGTTCGCGGCCCCGGCGCCCAGGACACGCGCCGCCTCACCCGGGTCCTGGCGGCCCACCGCCGCCAGGCACAGCGCCTCGATGCAGCCCCGGTTGCCGCAGTGGCAGGGGGGCCCGTCCAGCTGGATGACCTGGTGCCCGAACTCCCCCGCCCCGGTCCGCGCCCCCCGGTGCACGCTGTCGCCGATGACCAGGCCGGCGCCGAGTCCCGTACCGAGGTGCAGATAGGCGAAGGAGCCGCCCTCGCCGCCGACGGCGAGTCCGAGGGCGGCCGCGTTGCTGTCCTTGTCGACGACGACCGGCACCCCGAGCCGCTCGGCGAGCGCGTCCCGCAGCGGGAAGCCGTCCCACTCGGGGAAGCCGGTGACCCGGTGCAGCACACCGTGGGTGTGGTCGAGCGGGCCTGGCGCCGCGACGCCGACGCCGAGGACCTCTTCGGGCACCTCCTCGCGCAGCTCGCCGACCAGCCGCGCGGCCGCCCCCAGCACGGCCGCCGCCCCCGCCCCCAGATCCAGCTCCCCGTACCGCTCGCCGACGACCGTGCCGTCGAGGTCGACCAGTACGGCACGCAGCTCGTCCCGGTCGAGTTGCAGCCCCACCGCGTGCCCGGCCTCCGGCACCAGCCGCAGTACGGTGGCCGGCTTGCCCCCCGTGGACGCGCGCCGCCCGGCCTCCGCTGCGAGGCCCTCCTCGCGCAGCCGGGCGGTGATCTTGCTGACCGCCTGCGGGGTGAGCCCGGTCCGCTCGGCCAGTTCGAGCCGGCTGATGCCGTCCTCCCCGGCCGTGCGCAGCAGATCCAGCACCAGCGCGGTGTTGTGACTGCGCACGGCGAGCAGATTGGCTCCGGCCGTGCCCGGTCCGCTGTTCGTCCTGTTCACGCCACCTATTCTCCCTCCCGCTTGCACTTTGGCAACAGCGTTGCGAAAGTAGGACGCATGACAGCTGCCACTCCCCTGCGCGTCGGCCTCATCGGCTACGGCCTCGCCGGATCCGTCTTCCACGCCCCCCTGATCGCCGCCACCGAGGGCCTCGCCCTGGACACGGTGGTCACCTCGAACCCCGAGCGGCAGGCGCAGGCGCGGGCCGAGTTCCCGGGCGTCCGGACCGTCGCCGGCCCCGACGAGCTGTTCGACCGGGCCGACGGACTCGACCTGGTCGTCATCGCCTCCCCGAACAAGACGCATGTCCCGCTGGCGACGACCGCGCTCAAGGCGGGCCTGCCGGT
Organism: Streptomyces sp. NPDC005866; assembly: GCF_040629895.1. Lineage (NCBI taxonomy): Bacteria > Bacillati > Actinomycetota > Actinomycetes > Kitasatosporales > Streptomycetaceae > Streptomyces > Streptomyces sp. NPDC005866. The sequence goes on along the minus strand of NZ_JBEXWP010000002.1, from coordinate 200,427 downwards.
CGTGGTCGACAAGCCGGTCGCCGGCACCGCGGCCGAGGCGCGTGAGCTGGCCGCCCTCGCCGAGGAACGCGGCCTGCTGCTCTCGGTCTTCCAGAACCGCCGCTGGGACAACGACTTCCTGACCCTCCGCAAGCTGCTCGAGGAGGGCGAACTCGGTGACGCCTGGCGCTTCGAGTCCCGCTTCGAACGCTGGCGCCCGCAACCCAAGGGCGGCTGGCGCGAGTCCGGCGACCCGGCAGAGATCGGAGGTCTCCTCTACGACCTCGGCAGCCATATCGTCGATCAGGCCCTGGTCCTCTTCGGCCCGGTAACCCAGGTGTACGCCGAGTCGGTGATCCGCCGGGCCGGCGCGGAGACGGACGACGACACGTTCATCGCGCTCACCCACGCCAACGGTGTCCGCTCACACCTCTACGCCTCGGCGACGGCGGCCCAGCTCGGCCCCCGCTTCCGGGTGCTGGGCTCGAAGGCGGGTTACGTCAAGTACGGCCTGGACCCGCAGGAGGCTGCGCTGCGCGAGGGCCGGCGCCCGGGCCCCGGATGGGGCGTCGAGCCGGAGTCTGTCTACGGCCGGATCGGCGCCGGAGAGTCCCCGGTCACCGGCGGCGGCCGTGCCGTCCCGACCCTCCCCGGCGACTACCCCGCGTACTACGCGGCCGTGGCCAAGGCCCTGCGGGGCGAAGGCCCCAACCCGGTGACCGCGCTGGAGGCGGCCGCCGCCCTGGACGTCCTGGAAGCAGCCCGCCGCTCGGCGCTCGAAAAGGTGACGGTGACCCTCTGATGCAGCACCACCCGCAGATCACCCCGAAGTCCACCCCCGAACTCACTCCGTCCGTGGAGGAGTTGGAAGCTCAGCAACGCCGCCTGGTTTTCCGGCAGTTCACCTACGACGACGCATGGGCCCTCGGCTCCCTGCTGGTGGAGATGGCACGGGAGCGCCAGGCCCCGGTGGCCATCGACATCCACCGCGCCGGCCAGCAGCTCTTCCACGCGGCCCTGCCCGGCTCGACCCCCGACAACGACGCCTGGATCGCCCGCAAGCGCCGGGTGGTGGAGCGCTACGGCTCCGCGTCCTACCTGGTGGGAGCCCGCTTCCGGGCGAAGGGCACGGCGTTCGAGGAGTCCTCACGCCTGGACCCGGACGCCTACGCGGCACACGGGGGTTCCTTTCCGATCACGGTGGAGAACGTGGGCGTGATCGGTTCGGTGACGGTGTCGGGCCTGCCACAACTCCAGGACCACCGCTTCGTGGTGGAGGCCCTGGAGCGATTTTTGGAGGCGTAGCCGACAAAAAGGGGCGCGGGGCTGTGTTCGATATGCGGCTACCGCCGCGTGGGCGCGACCAGCCACATCCGGCCCGCGGACAACCGACCGGCACAGTTCCCCGCCCCTCCCAGCGGAGCGCCTACGCGTCCTTGAACTCCTGACGCTGCTTGCCCAGCCCCGCGATCTCCAGCTCCACCACGTCGCCGCCCCGCAGATACGGCTTCGGCTCGGGCGCGCCGAGCGCCACTCCCGCCGGGGTCCCCGTGTTGATGACGTCCCCGGGGTAGAGCACCATGAACCGGCTGACGTACCGCACGACTTCCGCGACCGAGAAGATCTGCTCGGCGGTGGTCCCGTCCTGCTTCAGCTCCCCGTTGACCCAGAGCTTCAGCGACAGATCCTGCGGGTCCCCGACCTCGTCCGCGGTGACCAGCCACGGCCCGAGCGGGTTGAACGTCTCGCAGTTCTTCCCCTTGTCCCAGGTCCCGCCCCGCTCGATCTGGAACTCCCGCTCGGACACGTCGTGCGCCACGGCGTAGCCGGCGACGTACGCCAGCGGGTCCTCGTCGTCGGCCAGATAACGGGCCGTACGCCCGATGACGACGGCGAGCTCGACCTCCCAGTCGGTCTTCACGGACCCTCGCGGGACCAGCACCGTGTCGTTCGGCCCCACGACCGTGTCCGCGGCCTTGAAGAAGATGACCGGCTCGGCCGGCGGCTCGGCCCCCGTCTCGCGGGCGTGGTCGTGGTAGTTGAGCCCGATGCACACGATCTTGCCGATCCGCCCCAGCGGCGGCCCGATCCGCAGCCCGGTCGCGTCGAGCGCGGGCAGCTCCCCGGCGTCGGCGGCGGCCCGGACCCGGCCGAGCGCCGCGTCGTCGGCGAGCAGCGCCCCGTCGATGTCGTCCACGAGACCCGACAGGTCCCGCAGGGTCCCCCGGGCGTCGAGCAGCGCGGGCCGCTCCGCCCCCGCCGTACCGACTCGCAGCAGCTTCATGGTCGTCACCATCTCCCTTGATAGCGGGCGCCCGGCCGATGGGTGCAGCCATCGGAGGACTGGTCGATCCTCCAAGATGCGGATGCGGCGGGCAATACCCTGTTCACGTACTGGACCATAGGTACCGGCACCCTCATCGATACAGCACAGCCCGCTCGACGGCACTCCACGTCGTACTGGTCACCACATGCAGCGCGGCGGCCAGCGGCACCACGGCCACGGTGAGCAGCGTGAAGTACGACAGGTACGGCGTGACCTTGGTGACCGCACCGAGCCCCGGCACCTGCTCATCCGCCACGCCACCGCCCACCGCCCCCGCCGCCGTCCGCCTGGCGCGGAGGAAGGTGAAGGTGGCGACCGCGGCGACGAGGGCGAACAGCACCGGATAGACCAGCCCTGCACCCCCGAACCAGGTGCGACGGGTGTCCTACGCGGCGGTCGCCGGGAGGGCGTGCCCGGGGGCTCGTGGGCGGCTACGACCCTTGGCATCCGGATGGCGCTGCGGCAGGAAGGCCGTGCGCCGGGCCCGGTCGCGTATCGCCGTACGGATCCGGATGGGCGGCACGGCGGGCGCGGAGCGTGCGGCGAGGACGGAGGAGACCGCGAGGGCCGCGTCGGCAGCGACGGTCGCTGCGAGCGCGACGGTGGTGAAGAGGCTGCCGGAGTCGAGTAGAAGAAGGTCGAGCAGGAGGAGCAGCAGTACGGCCGCGGGACGCGAGGGCAGGGCCCAACGGTGGTTCGCGCGCATGCCCACCCCCCTCCGCATCACTGCCCTTTATGCATGATCCGTCTCCAGCGGCTCCAGGAGCCGCTTCGGCTTGAGGAGCGCCCGGCTGACCGGGTCGGCCGGGTCGGGGTCGAGCCCGGGGCCCGGCGTGATGACAACGTCCCAGACGGGTACGACGGTTCCACAGGCGGGGCATTCGCCGTACGACCCGAGCTCGGTGCCGCAGTCGGCGTGCCGGAAGTAGCGCAGCCGGCAGTCCATGAGGTGCTCGCGTCCCCAGACGGCGAGGGCGCGCAGCGCGGGAAAGAGAGCGATCCCGCGGTCGGTGACGACGTACTCGTCCCGGGGCGGCGACTCCTGGTACCGGCGCTTCTCCAGGATCCCCTCCTCGGTGAGCGTCTTGAGGCGGGCCGACAGGACGGCGCGCGGGATGCCGAGGTGGACGAGGAAGTCGTTGTAGCGCCGTACGCCGTAGAGCGCGTCGCGGACGACGAGCAGCGTCCAGCGCTCGCCGACGACCTCCAGCGCGCGAGCGATCGAGCACTCCTGCGTCACATAGTCCTTGCCCAGTGCCATGGGACCACCTTAGTCAGTTTCCCTGCCGCTGGTTCAATGAACGAACCGACGATGCTACGGTACTGCCATGACTAGGTTCAGTGAAAGAACTCTGAAGCGTGCGAGTCCTTCTGCCGTGACCGAGCCGCCCCCGGAAGCGTCCCCCGAACCGTCCCCGAGTGGCCGCCCCACACTGGCCCTGACCAGCGCCGCGACCGCCGTCGCCCTGATGACGTACACAGCCCCGATGGTCACGCTCCCGGACACGGCCGCCGCCCTGCACACCCCCCTCTCCGCACAGGCCTGGCTCCTGAACGGCACCCCGCTCGGCCTTGCCGCCCTCCTGCTGGTGGCGGGCAGCCTGGCCGACGACTACGGCCGCCGCCGTATCTTCGTCGCCGGCACCCTCGCCCTCGGCCTGACCACCGCCCTCGGCGGCCTCACGACCTCCACCTGGGCCTTCACCCTCGCCCGGGTGGCGCAGGGCGCGGCAAGCGCGGCGATCCTGGCGAGCAGTCTGGGCCTGCTGGTGGCCGCGTTCCCCAGCCCGCGCGGCCGGCTGCACGCGACGGGGGTGTGGGGCGCGTTCGTCAGCGGCGGCATCGCGCTCGGCCCACTGGTCGCCGGGGCGATGCCCAACTGGCGGGTCGCCTACGCCGTGCTGGGCGCGGCCGCGCTGCTGCTGGGGGCACTGTCCTTCCGCGCACTGACGGAGTCCCGCTCACCGCGAGGCGGCCGCCCGGACGTGGCCGGAGCCCTGACCTTCGGCCTGGCCCTGGTGGCGCTGGTGGCGGCCCTGACCCTTGGCCGCGACGGCTGGCTGCGGGCACCGGTGGGCCTGCTGCTGGCGGCGACCGTGGTGCTGCTGGCCGTCTTCGCTTTCGTCGAACGCCGATTCTCGGCTACGCCCATGATCGACCTGGCCCTCCTCCGCAGCCCCCGCTTCCTGTCCTCCTCCGCCGGCGGCCTGTTCACGGGCCTGACGGTGATAGGCCTGTTCAGCTATCTGCCGGCGCTGCTCCAGCAGACGCTGGGGATGTCCGCGATGGACACGGCGTGGCTGTTCCTGCTCTGGTCCGGCCTGTCCTTCACGGTCGCGCTCCAGGCGAAACGGCTGGCGGGCCGGGTGTCACCCCGTTGGCAACTGGCCGTCGGCTTCCTGCTGCACGCGGGCGGCGCACTGACGATGCTGGGCGCGCTGGACGCGGGCTCATGGCCGAGACTGCTGCCGGGCCTGGTCCTCGGCGGGGTGGGCAGCGGCCTCCTGAACGCCGCGCTCCCGCTCCTGGCGGTGGAGTCGGTCCCACCCGCCCGGGCGGCGATGGGCTCGGGCGCCCAGCAGACGTTCCGCTACATCGGCTCCTGCGCGGGCGTGGCCCTGACGATCGCCCTGGCCACGTCGTCCGGCGGCGGCCTGACCCACGGGGCGGATGTCGCGATGGTGGTGTCGGCGGGGGTGGCTGCGCTGGGCGCGGTGAGCGTGGTGGCGCTGCGGGAGCGGGAGCGGGAGCGGGAGCGCTAGAGGATCGGTACGACAGGGCCCGGGGCGGCGCTACGTCCGCGGCCGCATCGACACCGACTCCCCCCACACCACCATCCGGTACCGCGAGGTGAACTCGGGCGTGCAGGTGGTGAGGGTGATGTAGTAGCCGGGCCCCTTGTACCCGTACGACGGCTTCACGATCGACCGCGGCACGGCCCGGATGACCCCCAGCCGGTGCCGCACGCCAGCCAGTACCGCAAGCCAACCGGAGCCGTAGAGATTCCCGCCCCTCCCCCTCTTCACGATCACTTCCTCCACGGGTTTTAGAAAGCGCTGCCGAAACCCTCGACAACCTCGCGCGCCGCACCAGATGCTTCCTGTTGGCATGCGGGGGGACGAGTCAACACCGGTCCGGGACAAGGCGAACCGGTGCTTGAGCCGCACGGAGAGGTTGAGAAACAGCCATGATCCGACGCAGAACACTCCTGGCCGCCGCGGGAGGCGGCCTCCTGGGCAGCACCCTGGCCACCGGCACGGCCCGCGCCGACGCGACCATCGCCGTCAGCCCGTCGACGTCGTACGGCACCTGGGAGGGCTGGGGCACCTCGCTGGCCTGGTGGGCGAACGTCTTCGGCGCCCGCGACGACTTCGCCGACATCTTCTTCACCACCAAGTCGACGACGTACAACGGCACGTCGCTCCGCGGCCTGGGCCTGAACATAGCCCGGTACAACCTGGGCGGATGCAGCTGGAACAGCGTGAACGGCGAGAGCATGGTGGCCTCCGCCAACATCCCCGCGTTCAAGCAGATCGAGGGCTACTGGCAGGACTGGAACAACGAGGACCCCACCTCCTCGGCCTGGGACTGGACGGCGGACGCGACCCAGCGCGCGATGCTCGTGAAGGCGGTGAACCGGGGCGCGACCGCCGAACTCTTCGCCAACTCCCCCATGTGGTGGATGTGTTACAACCACAACCCGTCCGGCGCCTCCGACGGCGGCAACAACCTCCAGTCCTGGAACTACCGCCAGCACGCGTCCCACCTGGCCGCCGTCGCCCTCTACGCCAAGAACAACTGGGGCGTGAACTTCGCAACGGTCGAGGCCTTCAACGAGCCCTCGTCCTCCTGGTGGACCGCGACCGGCACCCAGGAGGGCTGCCACATGGACGCCACGGTCCAGTCGGCCGTACTCCCCTACCTGAGAAGCGAGTTGAACACCCGAGGCCTGACCGGCACGAAGATCTCGGCCTCGGACGAGACGAGCTACGACCTGGCCCGCACCACCTGGAACTCCTTCTCCTCCACCACCAGGGGCTACGTGGACCGCGTGAACGTCCACGGCTACCAGGGCTCGGGCGGCCGCCGGGACCTCCTCTACACGGACGTCGTGACGACGGCCCACAAGGCCCTCTGGAACTCCGAGACCGGCGACAACGACGGCACCGGCTACACCCTCGCCTTCAACCTCCTCTACGACTTCCGCTGGCTGCACCCCACCGCCTGGGTCTACTGGCAGGTCATGGACCCGTCCTCGAACTGGGCGATGATCGCGTACGACGCCAACACCCTCGCGGCAGGCGCCATCACCACCAAGTACTACGTAATGGCACAATTCAGCCGCCACATCCGTCCCGGGATGAAGATCCTGGACACCGGCGTGAGCAACGCGGTGGCGGCCTACGACAGCTCGGCGAAGCGCCTGGTGATAGTCGCCCTCAACACAGCCACCTCCGCCCAGACCTTCACCTTCAACCTCTCCGGCTTCACCACGGTGACCGGCGGCACCGGCGGCCTGGTCCCGCGCTGGAACACGGTGACGACGGGCGGGGACCTGTACAAGGCGTACTCGGACACGTACGTGTCGGGGAAGACGGTGGCGGTGTCGGTGCCGGCGAAGGCGGTACAGACCCTGCAGATCGACGGCGTGACGATCTGACGCACACCTGCCGCCCCTGAACAGGCGGGGGTACGGAAACGGCCGCACCCCCGCCTGCTCACTGAACCCGCACGGTCATCTCCACCCTCACGTGATCCCCCGCCGAGATCCCCTCCGGCTTGCGCACGGCACTCTTGAGCGGCAGCAGATACCCGCCGTCCTTGGGAAACAGCGAGGTCTCGAAGACAACGCCCCCTATCCGGGCCTCGACGGGGATGACACCCCAGCCGTACGAGGCCATGGCGGCGACGGCCCGAATGTCCTCGGACTCGTCCTCGGGCACGGGAACGAAGTAGTACGGCGCGGGCCCACGCCACTCGACGACCTGGCCCCCAAAGGCAAGCTGCATGAGACGAGTCTTACCCATCCCTCCCCATCTCTCCTTTGTCACCGACGGGCAGTACCGTGTGGCCATGCGCCCCGACACGCCTGCCGAGAACGTCGACCACACCGCCGAAGCGGCACGCCTGGAGCGGACCGCCGGCCTGTACCCCGAGGACGCGGAAGCACTGCTGTTGCAGGCCGCGGCCCACCTGGAACTGTCCGACGCCCGCCCCGCCGCGACCGCGCTCTACGACCGCCTGCTCTCCACCCCGGACAAACTGGAGAACGTGTCGCTGGTCCGCGCCCTGAAGGCGTCGAACCTGTGGGAGTACGACCACGAGGCAGAGGCCCGCGCGATCATCGGCGGCATCCGCACCACGTCTCCCCGGGACCCGGCCCCCTGGGTGATCGTGGCCGAGTCCCTGGAATCGCACGACGAGCTCGAGGCGGCGCACGACACGTTCACGGAGGCGGCAACGCTCCTCCTCACGGACGTAGCGGAACCCCCTTACGCGACGCACCCGCTGCTGTTCGGCCGCCATCGGGTCCGCCGCATGCTGGGCCTCCCCCATGACGACTGGGACGCCCTGGCCGAAACCGTGAACTCCTCCTCCATCTCCCTGGACGAACTCCACGACCCGAAGCGTGTCTGGTCCCTGGGCTCGGACAACCCGGCCGAACTGGAGGCGGAGATCTCCCGCCTACGGGCAGAGCTGGGCACCTACAGGGCGGCCCTGTCCCGCCCGTTCCCGGTAGCGGTCCTGCACTGGCCGACGGAGGAACTGTCGGAGTTGCTGTCGGCGTACCCGAACCTGGCAACGGAGTACCCCTCCCACCCCGAGCACCTCACGACCATAGAGTCCGCACTCCGCGAACTCTCAGCCTCCGGCACAGCCAACCTGGGCATCGTGACGGGCACGGTCCCGTCGTACGAGGCCTTCGCGGCATCGGAGGGCTCGCCGCCGGGGGACACGACGCTGTTGCCGCAGTACGCGACGACGCTGGCGGCGCGGGGGCGGGCGGTGGCTTGGCCGCCGCAGCGGACCTCGGACTGCTGGTGCGGCCAGGAGCAGTCGTATGACGCCTGCCACGGCGCATAGAGGCGGAGCCCGACCAAAACCCACCACGAGTTGTCAGTACATCCTGATACAACCAACTCAGCGATCACATCGGTGAGAGGGATCCTTCATGCATCCGGAGTTGGTTGGCAGCTCAACGCCCGTCGTCGGCCTGTACGAGACGCTGATCACCCGGCGGCTGCAACAACGCCTGAAGGACCTGGAAGCGGCCGGGTGGAAGGCCATCGAGGGGGAAGTCAGCAAGGAATCCGCTCCGCATGTGCTGGCACGACATGTTGCGGAAATCGTGCGGCGGGTCCTCCACGACCTGCCTATTGATGAGCAGGTCGTAGCCGCCAATAAGATCTTGGAGTCTCTCGCCACAGTTGACGGGGCCCGTGAGTGGATCGATGCGGTGGTGGATGGCCCCCGTCAGTTGCTTGCCATAGCCGAACGCGAAGCACCTGGCGTTTACGCCGTCCGACCTGCTACACCGCTGTCCGAAAGCTCGCTCATCACTAACGCCCCCGAAGACCCCAGTCTCGGCTTCGAACTGCGGGCTGAACTCGCTACCGCTGACCGCGTCGATCTGCTGTGTGCGTTCGTGAAGTGGTACGGCATTCGCGTTTTGGAGAGTTCGCTCCGCGAAGCTGCCCAGCGTGGCGTGCCCATTCGTGTCATCACCACGACGTACATGGGCGCCACCGACCGGCACGCCCTCGACCGGCTCGTCCGTGACTTCGGCGCGGAAGTGAAGGTCAACTATGAGACTCGCTCGACGCGCCTTCACGCTAAGGCTTGGCTCTTTCGCCGTGCCAGCGGCTTCGACACCGCGTATGTAGGCAGTTCCAACCTTTCCAAGGCTGCGCTTCTTGACGGCTTGGAGTGGAACGTCCGTCTGTCGTCTATCGCCACGCCCGCCGTACTGACCAAGTTCGAGGCGAGCTTCGACTCATACTGGAATGACATCGCTTTTGAGGCCTACGACCCGGATCGCGACGCCCGAAAATTGGACGAAGCTCTGGGCGTGGCGGGTGGTTCGATGTCCAGCCAGGACGCCAAGATCAGCCTCTCGGGACTGGAGGTTCGGCCGTATCCACACCAGGCCGACATGTTGGAACGGCTGCGCGTCGAGCGTGAGGTCCGCGGTCACCACCAAAACCTGTTGGTCGCCGCGACCGGGACTGGCAAGACCGTCATGGCTGCCCTTGACTACCGCTCTCTGCATAAGCAGTGGGACGGCAAGCAGTACCCGCGGCTGCTCTTTGTGGCACATCGCAAAGAGATCCTGAACCAGTCGCTGCGCAAGTACCGCGAAGTACTCGATGATGCGTCCTTCGGCGAACCGCTCTTCAGCGGTGAACTGCCACGCGGGTGGCAGCACGTCTTCGCGAGCGTCCAGTCCCTTACCGACCAGCGACTCGAGCAGTTCGACTCGGACCACTTCGACATCATCGTCGTCGACGAGTTCCATCACGCTACGGCTACGACCTATCGCCGCGTTCTCAACCACTTCAAGCCGAAGCAACTCCTCGGCCTAACCGCCACTCCTGAGCGTGCCGACGGGCTGAACGTGCAGGATGAGTTCTTCGAGGGCAGGATCGCTGCCGAGATGCGGCTGTGGGAGGCGCTCGAGAACGACCTCCTCTGCCCGTTCCACTACTTCGGTGTGCCTGACGGCACCGACCTCACCCGCCTCAACTGGCGTTCGGGAACGTACGACCAGAGCCAACTCGGCGACTTGTTCTCTGCTGACCATTTCCGGGCCCGTATCGTCATTAAGCAAGTGCGGGACAAGGTATCTGACCCGACGAAGATGCGGGCGCTCGGCTTTTGTGTCACTAGGAAGCACGCTCACTTCATGGCGAAGTGCTTCCAGGAGGCAGGGTTCAAGGCCGCGGCCTTGGACAGTGAATCGAAGCCCGAGGATCGCGACCGCGTCCTGTCCGAGCTCAAGGCCGGAGAGATCCAGGTCATCTTCTCCGTAGACCTGTTTAACGAGGGTTTGGACATACCCGACGTCGATACGCTGCTGCTCCTACGTCCGACGAACAGCGCCACGGTCTTCCTTCAGCAACTTGGCCGGGGCCTGCGCCGCACGCCCGACAAGCCCGTACTCACCGTGCTTGACTTCATTGGCCAGCATCGCGCCGAGTTTCGATTTGAAGAGCAGTTCCGCGCGATGACGAACCTTTCACGCAACCGACTCCTTGAACATGCCGAGCATGACTTCCCTCTGCTGCCGTCCGGCTGCCAAATCATCCTTGAAGGCAAGTCCAAAGACCTCGTGCTGGACAACATCCGCACGCAGATCAAGGCAACCGTGCAGACCCTCGCCAAGGAAGTCAGGGCCTTCGACACGCCGCTCCTAGCTGACTACCTCAGAGAGAGCCGCCGCGAAATCAAGGAGTTGTACAAGTCGAACAACTCATGGACGTCCGTCCTGCGCCGCGCCGGCCTGGCCGCCCTTCCTGAACAGGCTGACGAAGAGGACCTCTTGAAGCGCGTGCACGCGTTTCTGCATGTCGACGACCTCGAACGCGCCGAGGCATACACCCGCTTGCTGAGCGATGACGCCCTGGCGTACGAGGCCCTAAACCCGCGGGACCAAGTTTATGCACGAATGCTCTTCTTTAATCTCTGGGACAAGGCTGGTGGTTTCAGCTCCTACACGGAGGGCCTTGAATCGCTACGCGAGCAGCGAGCCCTCCGTAGCGAACTGCGGCAGGTACTCGACCAGGTGATGGGCCAGGCTGACCACTTCCCTATCCCCCTGGAGGGCGCACACGCGCATATTCCTCTGAAGATCCACAGTGCGTACAACCGTTCGGAGATCCTTGCCGCACTTGGCGTCGCTCGCCTCGGAGGGCAGATGCCAGGCTCGTTCGCGCAGGGCGTCCTGTGGGACGAGCCGAACCAGACGGACGCTCTGCTGATCACTCTCGAGAAGAACGAGAAGGACTTCTCGCCAACCGTCCGATACAAGGACTATGCGTTGAGCCCTGCCCTCTTCCACTGGGAGTCCCAGAGCACGACCGCTGACACGTCGCCCACTGGGCTGCGTTATCAACAGCACGCTCAGCGCGGCAGCCATGTGCTGCTGTTCATGCGGCGCTACAAGGACACCGACATCGGTAAGGCCCAACCATGGATGCTGCTCGGCCGGGCGACGTATGTCCGGCACGAGGGCAGCAAACCCATGGCCATCACCTGGCAGTTGCACCACGAACTGCCTGCGGATGTGTGGTCGTACTCGGCCATCGCCGCCGGTTAGCAGGCTCGACGCCCTTCACAGGAGTCCGCCGATCTCAGCCTCAAAGTGAGTCTGCGCCCGGTCGAGTACGTCATCGGGGTCATGGCCATGCGCACGCAGCCAGTGCAGCACGTCAGCCATGACCTCAATGGCGGCTTCTTCTCCCGCCGCCATACTCAGCAGGCTGGTGCTCCCGGCGATGGCTCTACCGTGTAGGAGCGGCCAGGATCCATACAGCTCAAGGATCGCCGCAGCCCGCGTGACGCGAGGACCGCTTGTTGGACTACAGGCTGCAGAGACATCAACCGCGAGCTCACACCACACCACCTTGGTGTCGCCGCGAAGCATCACACCCCACCGGTGGTCGGTCACTGCGTCGACTAGTGCCATGCCCCGTCCCGACTCCAGGGCAGTGCTGGCAGCGAGCAAGGTGGGCAACGCCCGCGGATCGGGATCCTCAACCTCCAAACGTAGGTGCGGCTCGTTGAGCTCCATGCGCAGTGTCGTGGGTGTTCCCTCGCCGACATGCTGAATGACGTTGGTGACCAGCTCTGATACACAGATCTGCGCTGCGTCCACGTGATCGTGCAGCCCCCACAGGATGAGCCGGAGCCTCAACATCCGCCTCAATTGGGCGACTTCCTTTGGATGGGCAGTGAACTCGTGGCGCCAGGGCTTCCGTACTGCACGCCCACTTACGTAGATCACCATTACTCGCCTCCCACACGCGCCGTTGCGCACTGACACTCCGCGATGACTCCTAGTGACAGACTCGCAGTGGGAATCCCTTCCTGCAACGTGCACGAAGGGATTCCCTCGTTAGGGTGATTGGCCTTTCGCGCCCCTTCCGATGGGATGGACTCTCCGCTATCCACGAGGAGTTGACATGGCCGGATCCCCCACGGCTCGCCGTCGCCGACTGGCAATCGAACTCAAGCGACTGCGCGAGGACAGCGGCCTCACCTGTAGCCAGGTGGGCAAGGAGCTGGACTGGAGCAGCTCCAAGGTCAGCCGCATGGAAACGGGACAGGGCCGCGTCCAGGCCTCCGACGTGGATGCACTCTGCCGCTTCTACGCGATTCCGGAGGAGCTACGCGATCTCCTGAAGTCGCTGGCCAAGGCGTCCAAGACCAAGGGGTGGTGGCACGCTCACGGCGATGCGATCCCCGCCTGGTTCTCTGTGTATGTCGGCCTCGAGCAGGCAGTTTCCAACTTGCGTAACTACCAAGCGGAGTTCATCCCGGGCCTGCTTCAGACCGATGAGTACGCAGCCGAGCAGTGCCGTGCATGGGTCGACCACACCTCGGAGGACATTCAGCGCATGGTCGACGTCAGGATGCGTCGCCAGGAGCTACTCACTAGAGAGGGCGCACCCGACCTGTGGGCCATTGTTCACCAGAGTGCACTGCAGTACGTGGTCGGCAGCCGCCAGGTCATGAGCCGCCAACTCGAACGTATGCTGGAAATCGGCAAGTTGAAGAATGTGACTGTCCAGATCCTTCCGTTCGACGCCGGCGCATACCCCACCACCGGGTCGTACACGATCCTCGGTTTCCCAGAGCAGGAGGACCCCGACTTGGTCTACCGAGAGGGGCTCACCGATTCGGTCTACCTCGAAGAACCCAAGGATGTGGCGCTTTACGCGAAGGCATTCGACCACCTCAGGGCCTTGGCTCTGAGTCCCCAACGCTCGACCCTGCTGATCACAAGACTCCTGGAGGGACATTCCCGATGATTCCGTCGTCCAGCATCCAATGGCGCAAGAGCAGCTACAGCAACGGCATGGGGGGCGAGTGCCTGGAAGTAGGAGCCCTCGCTGGGACAATCGCGGTACGCGACTCGAAGGTGGCCTTGGGGCCCCAGGTCACGTTGAGCCATGCTGCATGGCAGGGCTTCATACAGGCCCTGGCCCCCGTACAACCAGAAACACGCTAACTGACTGGCTGCCGCAGATCACGGACAATCTCGTCGGCGCGATGGAGGAAGCTGGCGTACGCCTCCACCCTGTCGCCTCTAACCTGAATCCCCATGGACCAATCAACGCCCGAATCCAAGGGACTCGCGCACCGATATACAGCAAGGCACAGGCCCGGCGAGCTGGCAGTTCCGGCTCTGTGGCACACGGTTGTTGGCACCAAATGGTGAACCGTTCCGGGTTTGATCGAGACTCTAGGTCGTGACTGTGACCTGGGGTTTCATGGTTTCGCGGTAGTACTTGGTCTCGTATTCCGCGGGCGGGATGTGCCCTATTTCACCGTGGAGCCGACGGTGGCAGTACCAGTCGACCCATTCAGCGGTGGCGAGTTCAACCTGGGAAAGTGTCTTCCAGGGCCGACAGGGCTTGATCAACTCAGTCTTGAACAGGCCGATCGTGGACTCCATGAGGGCATTGTCATAGGCGTCGCCGACCGATCCGATCGACGCGGCGATGCCTGCCCGGCCGAGGTGCTCGGCGAGCGCGAACGATGTGTACTGCGAGCCGGCATCGGAGTGATGTATCAACTTGCCTTTCTTATACGGGAGTTGGTCTCGGTGACGCTGCCACAAGGCCATCTCGAGGGCGTCCAGGACAAGCTGTGTCTCCTTCGATCTAGCTGCTGACCAGCCGACGATCCGGCGGGAGAAGGTGTCCACGACGAAGGCGACGTAGACGACGCCGGCGAACGTGCTGACGTGGGTGAAGTCGGCGACCCAGCAGCGGTTCGGGGCGGGGGCGACGAAGTTGCGGTCCAGGAGGTCCGGGGCCCGTTCCGAGCTCGCGTCGGGGATGGTGGTGATCACCTTTTTGCCGCGGACCGCCCCGGTGATGCCGAGTTCACGCATGAGGCGCTCGACGGTGCAGCGGGCCACCGCGACATCCTGGCGGTTCAGGTGCCGCCAGATCTTCCGGGCGCCATAGACACGGTAGTTGGCCTCGTACGCCTGTGTGATCAGGATCTTCAGTTCGGCGTCGCGGACGGTGCGGGCAGCGGGTGCGGCCTGGCGTTTGTGGTGAGCGTAGTAGGTGGAGGGGGCGATCTTGCAGTCGTGGTCGGTGAGGACCCGGCAGATCGGCTCGACGCCGCCGAAGCGGTCCTTGTGCTCGTCGATGAACGCTACGAGCGTGTGTGTGGCCGGTCGAGCTCGGCCGCGAAGAAAGACGCCGCGGCCTTGAGGATGTCGTTGGCCCGTTTCAGCTCGGCGTTCTCCTTCTTCAGCCGCTTCAGCTCGGCCGACTCCTCGCTCGTCGTGCCCGGACGGGTCCCGGCGTCGATCTGCTCCTGCCGCACCCATTTGCGCAGCGTCTCGGTCGTGCCGATGCCCAGCTTCTGGGCGACCGCCTTCATTGCGGCCCACTCGGTGTCGTACTCCGGCCGCACCTCGGCGACCATCCGCACCGCACGACGGCGCAGCTCAAGCGGGTACTGGGAAGGACGTGCCATAACTCGATCCTCTCAAACGATCGAGTCCCTACCGAACCCGGAACGGTTCATGGTCATGTTCCTTGCAACCAGCGGCAAGTTGGCAAGTTGTCAGTCTTGTTGGCTCCAGCGTCGAAGTTCCGGAGGCTGCCGCAGCCTCTGGTAGTCAGCTGCGCGCCGTGAGATCGTCCGCAGGTGACTGACACCGCTGCCGGGGAGACGGCCTTGGAGCGACCGGACGACCCCACAGGGTCCGCCCTTGCGCTTCGCGACTGAACTCGTCGCCTGGGTGGCCACTCCCCCTGGGCCCTGTCCGGGCACTCATGGTGGCTCGCCGCCCTGGCTGTGGTGGTTCTGATCGGTCTTCCGACGGTCTTCTCCCCAGGAGACAAGGCCAAGGTGATCATCGCGGTGCCGGGCTGGGCCACGATCCTGCTCGTGCTGCTTCAGCTCGCTGCGGCCGTGATCTCCGCGTGGTTGGCTTGGCCCGCCTGGGCGGCGGTTCCTGTGGCCCTTCTGGCCGCCGCCACCCTCGTCACGGAGCGCCGACGTTGGCGGTGGCTGGTTTCCGCGAATCGAGTCTCCAGCTGCAGCACTCACCCTACGACTGAGATACTCAGCCGCAGATCTGCAGCACTTCCAGAGAGTGACACCAGGATGGTGGCCGACCTGCATCTATCGTTGCGGATCACGCCTGACGGGCCTCGGTCACCGCCTGGCGTATCCCACGGGCCGTCCGGGCCCGCTGCCGTGCCAGCTGGTCGACCGCGCGGCCCAGCCAGTCCGCGTCGCCGAACCTGTGCGCCTCGCCCGCGTCGGCGGTCTGCGTGAGCAGCGCCTCGAACAAGACGAGTTCGGTGAGGTTGTACCAGTGGGGGTGGCGGTCGAAGGGGGCCACCCAGTCCTCATAGGGGTGGCGCAGCGTCATGTGCAGATAGCCGCGACCGCGCCCCTTCCAGGGGCCCGGCAACCCGCCGAGTAGTGCCAGTACGCCGTATGAGCCCTTCGGATACTTGGCGCCCAGCGTGAAGCGGGTGACCGTCACGATGCGAGGCCAGGGAATCAACTGCCCCTCGGAGTGGGGCGCGTGCTGGTACAGCCCATCGGTGCGGAACTCCAGCCAGGTGCCGCCCGCCCGCCGGTAATCACCCACCGCCCAGCGGCTGTCGACCCGTTCCAACGGCCCCAGAGACCCGCTTATGCCACCCATCCGCTCATTGGATCACATGTTGGAGCGCCAACCAGTTCAGCCGAGAGGATGTGCTCCGGCACGACTCGCTCGGAGTCATTCAGCGGACGGGGCGCAACGGGCACGGGAGACATTCGCCCATTACCCCAGCTCCGCGTAGCACTTCGTCATGGCTGACGGGTCTGAGGCTGCGACCAGTGCCAGGTGTCCTTTGTCAGCGAAGTTGGTCGTTGAGATCATGTCGGCCTGCGTGGACTGGTTTGGGTAGCAAACGATCACGCCGGAAAATATGTGACGTGGTCTTCGGCTGTACCCGGTTAGGCGCTGTGGCGTTCCGTGAGTGGACCAACGCCGAGATCTTCGCGCATGAGTTTGCGCATCTTGGCGGCAGCATTGCCGCGTTCCTCCCAGCGCGCGTGATCCTCTGGACTGCTGACAGCAGTGCCGTCGATGTAGCCGTCGCGGATGCGTCGCAGGCAGTGGAACACGCTGTTGGAGGCCTGGACGACAGGCTGGGGCGCGATGAGCCACATCCGTTCGGATGCGATGGCGATGCCTGATTCCCGGAAGGCTTCGCGCAGTGCAAGCGCCCGCTCGTCACCGGAAGGGTGCTCTCGCTCGGCCAGGGCCCGCAAGGCCTCACCGAGGACCTTCACGGCGGTCGTGTACTGCGTGTATGTGTCGAGCCGCAGCCGAAGAGCTTCTTTGGCGTCTTCGCGCTTCCACCGATTCCGATCGGCGATGAGCGTGGCGACGATGCCGATCGCGGCCCCGGCCAGGGTGGAGAGCAGTGGCAACCAATCCATGCGGGCCAGCTTGAGCCATACCGTGGCGGCGGCACCAGGTGGGCTTCGAGGCCGGACCCGTGTGGCCGGGAGGCAGCCGTCGACCGCCTCAGGGAGAATCCCAACGCGAATCTGGTTCCCGTCACCAGGCCCGATCAGTCGCCGGCAGGACCGCATGCCAACGGCCCCAAAGACGGGGGTAGTTGTCTTTCCCCGACTTCCCTGTCCGGGGGCCGGCTGCGCACCGCCTGATCGGGACTAGGGCCTGTCCGGCGGATCTTGAGTGGAAAAATGGGCGGCAGTCGGAGACCGAGCGCCCAGTGCGCCCGAAGCAACGAGATCGTGGCCGCGGCCTCCCTGGACGATGTCGGCCGCCACCCCGACTTCCACTCCAGCAACGCCAATCTCCGCTGGATGCTCATCCATCTCGTCGAGGAGACCGGACGGCACGCCGGGCACGCGGACATCGTGAGGGAACTGCTTGACGGGGCGAAGGGCTACTTCTAGGTCTTTCCGGTGGGGCCCAACCGAAGCCAGAGTCGGATCGAGGCAACGGTGACGGTGCCGTAGAAGACGTAGGCGCGTTTGTCGAACCTCGTCGCCACAGCCCGGAGCAGCAGTGCGCAGCTGTCACCCGAGCGGTGGGAGGCGAGGACGTCCGCAATGGCCAACCGGCGGCGACTGTGAAAATCGCTGTCCGATCACCGGAGCACGGTGATAGACATCCGGTGTGGAAAAGAATCTTGACTTCCCTGACCTGTTGCGACTGATCGATGAACGGTCGACCGCCTTCCGCGCCGTGGTCGCCGCCGCGCCCGGTCTCGACGCGCAGGTGCCGACCTGCCCCGGGTGGACGCTGTTCGATCTGGTGAAGCACCTGGGTGGGGGAGACCGTTTCTGGGCCGCCATCGTCGGCGCGGGGTCTGCGGACGCTCCCCCGGCCGAGGCCGTCGCCGCGCGCGCCGCGCTGGAAGTGCCGCAGGAGCGTGAGGCCCTGCTGGCCTGGCTGGACGCGTCGACGCAGCTTCTGCTGGGCGCCCTGCGCGCGGCGGGACCGGAGAGCGGTTGCTGGACGTGGTGGCCCGCGTCGCAGTCACCGCAGACCGCCGGCGGCACCGCCCGGCACCGGGTCCAGGAGACCGCGGTGCACACCTACGACGCCCAGCTCGCCGGGGGCGCCCCGCAGCCGCTGCCGGTCGAGCTGGCACTCGACGGTGTGGAGGAGTTCCTGTTCACCGTCTGCGCAACGCCGAGTGCCTGGCCGCACAAGCCCACGGCCTTCGACTTCCACGCCGCCGAGGGCCGCTCCTGGCGCCTCACCGTCGACGGCGACGGCGCACGCACCACCCGCATCCCCGCGCCCACCGCCGCGACCGGCGAAGACTCGGACGCAGCTGGCGCCTCCGTCCACGGCACGGCCAGTGAGCTGGTCCTCTACCTGTACGACCGGATCCAGGCCGAGTCCTTGCACGTTGACGGAGACGCAGGGCTGCTCGACCTGCTCCGCGCCTGGGAGCCGGAGGAGAAGTAGGACGTAGCGGGGGCGGTTGGCCGCGCCTCGAGCCGGTAAGACACGACTCTTCGCCAGGTTCGTCAGTCGCGGCACCGGGCTCAAACCCGCGAGGCGGCCTCGGGGCGTCACCAAGCCGACCGTCTGCCTGGATGGCAGTGCGAATTTGTCCGTCCCAGCGATCACGAGAAGCGCCCCGGGCACGGCGAGAGCCGTGGCACCGGGGCCGGGCCTGTCCGACGGATCTTGTGACCGTCGCCGAGGCTCATCGTTGGCATGGTCATGGGGCGGGGAGATTTAACGAATGCGGAGTGGGCACGACTGACGCCGCATCTGCCGAAGTCCGGGCAGCGGGGTGGGCGTTGGGCCAGTCACCGCAGGGTGGTCAACGGGATCCTGTTCCGTGAGCGGACCGGGGTGCCGTGGCGGGATCTGTCTGCACGGTTCGGACCGTGGAAGACCGTGTACGAACGGCACAGGCGATGGTCAGCGGATGGCACGTGGGACCGGAGCCTCGCGGCCGTCCTGGCCGACGCCGACGCCGATGGCCGCATCGACTGGTCGATGGTGAGCGTGGACTCCACCTCCTGCCGGGCCCATCAGCACGCCGCAGGAGCACATAGGAGACCCCCACGTGTGCCGGGAAAAGGACGTGCACCCTTCCACCACCGCCCCGACGAGGGACTCGGACGCTCCCGGGGCGGCTTGACCTGCAAGATCCACCTCGCCGGGGAGGGCGGACGCCGCCTGCTGGCCTTCCTGCTCACGCCGGGCCAGTGGGGCGACGCCCCGCAGTTCATTCCATCCGTCGGACAGGCCCTAGCCCCGTTCGGCCCCGTTACGACGTGGGGCGTCAGGTAGCGACCGGGGTGTCCTCCCCATGGCCGGGTGCGCCCAGGAGGTCGTTCGTGGCGCGGTTGATCTTCGCCAGTGCGCTCAGCAGGTGCTGTCGTTCCGCCTCCGTGAGGTCCGCGGTCACCGCCTCCTCCATGCGCCGGCGTTCCTCCTCGACCGGTTTCTGGAGTGCCCGGCCGGCGTCGGTGAGCCACAGTCTGACCAGGCGGCTGTCGCGGTCGTCGGGGCGCCTGGTGAGCAGACCGGCGGTGGCCATGCGGGTGGCCATCTTGGTGACGGTCGGGGTGGTGACGTGGACCGCCGCGGCGATCTCGCCCGGGGTACGGCCGTCCTGTTCCCAAAGGGCCGCGAGGAGGTGGTTCTGGCCGAGGTGGAGGCCGTACTCCCGCATGCCGCGGTCGGCCAGCGCCCGCAGGGCTTTCGACGTCCTGCTGTGCAGGTCCAGGAACTCGGGCATCGCGGCCTTTCTGGAAGGGAGTACGGCGTACCGGGCCGGCGGCCGGCGCCGGGCAGGCGATCGATTGACGGCTAATCATTTCCCGGCTAACGTCCCGTTCCGCGAAGTCGTTAACCGGCAAATGACAGGGGTGTCATGTTACTTCTCACCGGAGCCACCGGAAACATCGGCCGCGAACTCGTCCGCCAACTCGACGCACAGCAAGCCGAGTTCCGTATCTTCCTGCGCGATCCCGCCCGTGCCGCCGACCTGCCGGGCCGGGCCGAGCGCGTCGTAGGCGACCTGGACGAACCGCACACTCTCACCGCCGCCTTCCACGGCGTCGACCGTCTGTTCCTGCTCCCCGCGGGCATCGGCATCGCCCACACCAGGCACGCCATCGCCGCCGCCCGAGCCGCCGGGGTGCGCCGCATCGTGCACCTGTCCTCCTTCAACGTCCTCGGCACGCCCATGCCGGCCATGGGCCGCTGGCACCACGAACGCGAGGTCCTCGTCCGTGCTTCAGGCATCCCCGCCACCCTTCTGCGGCCGGGCGCCTTCATGACCAACGCCCTGGACTGGCTGCCCACGCTCCGCGAGGCCGGTTATGTCCTCGACCCCGTCGGCCCGGGCCGCTACGCGCCGATCCACCCCGCCGACATCGCCGCCGTGGCCGCCCTCGCTCTGACCGAGGACGGGCATGAGGGTGGGGAGTACTCGCTGACCGGCGCGGAGACGTTCACCCTCGCCGAGCAGGTCCGCGTCCTCGCCGATGCGATCGGGAGCCCTATCGAGGTGCGCTCGGC
The DNA here is from genome assembly GCF_040629895.1 of Streptomyces sp. NPDC005866. Taxonomy (NCBI): domain Bacteria; kingdom Bacillati; phylum Actinomycetota; class Actinomycetes; order Kitasatosporales; family Streptomycetaceae; genus Streptomyces; species Streptomyces sp. NPDC005866. The sequence goes on along the minus strand of NZ_JBEXWP010000002.1, from coordinate 179,845 downwards.
GACCACACCGGCAGAGGCGGTACGGTTCCGGTTCCCCGGCGGAGCGCCGCCGGCCCTCGCCGAGGCGCTCGTGGAGGGGCTCGAGCTCATGCGCGCCGACACCGCCGGTCTGCGCACGGAAACCGTCGAACGGCTCCTCGGGCGTAAGCCGCGGACGTTCGCCGACTGGTGCGCGGCGAACGCGGACGTGTTCCGGCGGGCACTCGGCGACTGAGCGCCCTTCGCTGCCAAGACCCCAGCCGAAGCGGGCGTCGCAGTGCCAGGATGAAGGCATGACGACGATCAACGGGGAAGTCGCGGTCGGGTTCGAGGGTGTGCGGGAGGCGTTCGCCGCCAACTTCGAGCAGCGGGGGGATGTCGGGGCCGCCGTGTGCGTGTATCGGGACGGGCGGCCCGTGGTGGATCTGTGGGGTGGGGTCGCTGATCCGGACACCGGGCGGGAGTGGGAGCGGGACACTCTCCAGCTCGTGTACTCCGCTACCAAGGGGGCGACCGCCACCATGGCGCATCTGCTCGCCCAGCGCGGGGAGTTGGATCTCGATGCTCCGGTGGCCGACTACTGGCCCGAGTTCGGGGTGAACGGCAAGGCGGGGATTCCGGTGCGGTGGTTGTTGTCGCATCGGGCGGGAGTGGTCACCGTCGATCCGCCTGTGCCGTTGGAGGAGGCGTTGGGGTGGGAGGCGATGGTGGCCGCCCTGGCTGCTCAGCGGCCCGCGTGGGAGCCGGGGACCGGGCACGGGTATCACGGGCGGACCTTCGGGTGGCTGGTGGGGGAAGTGATCCGGCGGGTTTCCGGGCGTACGCCCGGGAGGTTCTTCGCCGAGGAGATCGCCGGGCCGCTCGGCCTCGACTTCTTCATCGGGCTGCCGGCGGCCGAGCGTGGGCGGGTCAGCCGGATGGTGTATCCGAAGGCGGAGATCGATCTGAGCACCGTACCGCTGGAGGCCGTTCCGCCGGAGGCGCGGGAGTTCGTCGCCGCGCTGCAGGATCCGGACTCGCTGAACAACCGGGCGTTCGCCGTCACCGATCCCGCCGAGATCGACTTCAACTCCGCCGAGGTGCAGGCCGCGGAGATTCCCTCGTCCAACGGGATCGGTACGGCGCGTGGGCTGGCGCGGATGTACGCCGCGTTGATCGGGGAGGTGGACGGGGTGCGGCTGTTCACGCCGGAAACGCTTGCTTCGGCGACCGCGGAGCAGGCCGGCGGGGTGGACAAGGTCATCATGATGCCGGTTCGGTTCGGGTCCGGGTACATGCTGCCCGTCGAGATCAACCCGCTTACCGGTCCCCGTGCCTTCGGGCATCCCGGGCGCGGCGGGTCGCTCGCCTTCGCCGATCCCGAGCACGGCATCGCCTTCGGGTACGTCATGAACAGCATCGTCGAAGGGGCCGAGGACACGCGTGCGTCCGCGCTCGTCGACGCGGTGCGGGAGGCCTTGTGACAGAGGCCTGGTGAGGGAGGCACGGGGGCGGTGGTGCGGCGCGGTTCCGGTCCGGCCCGAGACCTGAGAGGGGGCCATGAGATCCCCCTGAGAACCCCGTGAAACATTTTCCCCGGCCCACCGCATCAATGAGGTGGAGCGGCAGAGCGCCGGGGACGGGGGAGTGTGCGGATGAGTCAGGGGGCTGTCGGGGACAACGCCGAGTTCGCCGCGGCCCGGGCCGGGCATCTCTACCGGTCCGGCTCACAGCAGACCGCCGCGACCCGCACCACCCCGGCGCTGACCATGAAGCAGCTGCGCGCCATCGCGCTCAGCCCCGAATGGAGGTCGTGAAGGCAGCGATCGTGTCCTCGATGAAGCAGGATTGGACAAGGGTCGACTCATGTTCGGTCAGCGCGGCCGCCGCCGGACCAGCCTCGGGAAATCCAGACAGAAGGCGGCAGAAACAGAAGGCGGCAGAAGGAGACAGGCATGGCCAGGGTTCCCAGTTCGGTGATCGCCGCGAGCGGGCTCGTCGGAGGGTACGGCGTGGCGCGGTGGACGAAGAAGCGGCCGCTGGGCGGGGCCGTGCTGGCCGTCGCCGGGACCGCCGCCGCGCAGCAGTGGCGGCAGCGGGCGGGCGGGAAGGCCGCCGGGGCGCTGTCCGTCGCGTATGCCGCCGCGTTCGCCGGGTCGCATCCGCTGGCCAAGAAGGTCGGCGCCTGGCCGTCCGTCCTCGGCGTGGCGGGTGCGGTGGCCCTGGCGTCCTGGGCGGTCGCCGACCGGCGCGGCTAGAAGGCGTCCGCGCTGCGAAAGGCTCGCCGGTATGCCTGGGGGCTTGTGCCGACCACTCTGCGGAAGCGTTCCCGGAAGGCCGTCGGGGAGCCGAAGCCCGACTGGGTCGCGATGCGTTCGACGGGGTGGGCCGTGGTCTCCAGCAGATGCTGCGCCCTGCGCACCCGCGCCCGGTGCAGCCACTGCAGCGGGGTGGTGCCGGTCTGGTCACGGAAGCGCCGGTTGAGGGTACGGGTGCTCATGCCGGCCCGCGCCGCGACCTCGTCCAGGGTCAAGTCCCGGTCGCAGTTGTCCTCCATCCAGCTCAGGAGCGGCTCCAGGGTGGCACCGGCCGGGGCCGGCGGCTGGTCGTGGACGATGAACTGGGCCTGGCCGCCCTCCCGTTCCAGCGGCATGACCGACATCCGGGCCGTGTGCGCGGCGACCGCCGAGCCGTAGTCCCTGCGGACCATGTGCAGGCACATGTCCATGGCCGCGGCCGCCCCCGCCGAGGTCAGGAACTGGCCGTTGTCGACGTAGAGGACGTTGGGGTCCACCTCGATCCCCGGGTGCAGCGCGGCGAGGACGTCGGCCGCGGCCCAGTGCGTGGTGGCGCGCAGGCCGTCCAGCAGGCCGGTGGCCGCGAGGACGAACGCCCCGACACAGACCGACGCGATCCGCGTGCCGTTCGCCGCCGCCGCGCGCAGGGCGTCGGCGACCTCGGCCGGGATGACATGGGCGGGATCCGCGAGGCCCGGCACGATGATCGTGTCCGCCTCGGCCAGCGCGTCCAGCCCGTACGGCGCCTTGACCGTGAACGCGCCGCCCGCCGCGGTCACCTCGTCCGCAGGCCCGCACACCCGCACCCGGTAGGCGTCCCGGCCGTCGGGCAGCCGGGCCCAGCCGAAGGTGTCGATCGGCACGGTGAAGTCGGACGGGATGACCTGGTCCAAGACCAGTACGGCGACGGTGTGCATGGCAGGAACGTAGCGTACGACGGGTTGCCGCCAACGGGGGCCGTGTCTCCGGGCGCTGACACTGTCCGGATGGCGAGAATCCGTTGAGTGGTGGCAGTATCGCCGCTTCTGCAAGATCCTCCGGCCGCCTACGGTCGAGGCCGTGACCAAGTTCCTCCTCGCCGTCCATGTCCTCGCGGCGATCGTCGCGATCGGTCCCGTCACCGTCGCCGCCAGCATGTTCCCGCCGGCCGCCAGGCGCGCCATCGATGCGCCCGACGACGTCCGTGCCGCCGAGACCCTCCAACTGCTGCACCGGATCTGCCGGGTGTACGCCGTCGTAGGCGTCGCCGTCCCCGTGTTCGGGTTCGCCACGGCGAGCAACATGCATGTGCTGGGCAGTGCCTGGCTGATCACGTCGATCGCGCTCACCGCGCTAGCGGCGCTCGTGCTGGCCGCGCTGGTACTGCCGCGGCAGAGCGCGCTGCTGGACGGTGGGGGTGTTACGCGGAAGGCAACCGCCCAACTCGCCATGTTCACCGGGATGTTCAACCTCCTCTGGGCCACCGTGACGGTGTTGATGATCGTGCGGCCGGGATCGACGACGAGCGCCTGAGCCACTCTCGGGTTTCTGTTATCGCGGCCGTTCCCGCCCGTCTCCCAGGGCATGCACACGACTCGACAGATCAGCCGCCGGAGCATGCTGCAGGCTTCGGGAGCGGCGGTGGGGGCCGCCGCGGGGATCGCCGCCACGGGCGGTCCCGCCTCCGCCGCCGGGGCCGCCTACGCCCATCCCGGTCTGCTGCACACCCGTACCGATCTCGACCGCATGGCCGCCAAGGTGAAGGCGGGCGCCGCGCCCTACACGGCCGGGTTCGCCCGGCTCACCGCCAACCCGCATGCGCAGAGCGGCTGGCAGGGGCGACCGCAGGCCGTGGTCTACCGGGGCTCGGGCACCCCGGAGAACTACGCGCTCCTCTACAACGACATCCACGCCGCCTACCAGAACGCCCTGCGCTACCACGTCACCGGCGAGAGCCAGTACGCCAACACCGCCGTCGCCGTCCTCAACGCCTGGTCGTCGGCCCTCACCGCGGTCAACGGTTCCGCCGACCGGTTCCTGGCCGCCGGGCTGTACGGCTACCAGTTCGCCAACGCCGCCGAACTCGTCCGCGACCACGGGGACTTCGAGCTCGCCCGGTTCCAGGAGATGCTGAGCAAGCTCTTCGGCGCGGTGAGCGACGACTTCCTCGTCCGGCACAACGGCGCCGTCATCTCCAACTACTGGACCAACTGGGACCTCGCCGCCATGGTCTGTGTCCTCGCCACCGGCATCTTCTGCGACGACCGCACCCAAGTCGCCCGCGCGGTCGACTACTTCAAGCACGGCGCCGGGCTCGGCTCGATCAGGAACGCCATTCCTGTCGTGTACGACGACGGACTCGCCGAGTGGCTGGAAGCCGGGCGCGATCAGGGCCACGCACTCCTCGGGGTGGGCCTGATGGGCACGTTCTGCGAGATGGCCTGGAACCAGGGGATCGACCTGTACGGGTACGACGACAGCCGGTTCCTCAAGGGGGCGCAGTACGTCGCCAAGTGGAGCATGGGCGGGCAGGTGCCATTCAGCGCGAGCACGCGGCGGAAGGGGGCGATCGGCGGGTGGTCCGGGAGTGAGACGGTGACCGCCGCGGCGGCCGTCGACCCGCAGGTGACCCGTCCCGTCTGGGCGATGATCGCCAACCACTACACCAAGCGGCGGGGCATGTCGGCGACGTACCTCACGCAGATCGCGGCGAAGGCCGCGCCGGAAGGCGGGGGCGGGGACTACGGGCCGAACAGTGGAGGGTACGACCAACTCGGTTTCGGCACGTTGACGTTCACGCGGGCACGGGCGGAGCCGGCAGGGGGTGCGACGTCCTCCCCGAGTCCGACGGCACCGGCATCGGCGTCCGCGTCCTCTTCGGCCTCGGCGTCGGCGTCGTCTTCCCCGTCGGCCATGGGCAAGGGCGACGACCTCGCCGCCACCGGGTCCGGTGATGTCGTCGGGTGGACCGCGGCCGCGGGGATCACTGCGCTGGCGGGTGGGCTGCTGTTGCTGCGAAGGCGGGGACGCCGGGCCGACTAGGCAACGGTCACCGAGGTCGGACAGACCGGCCACCGACCGCGGGGCCGGGCGGACACCGGCCTTGCTCCACCCGTGGGTCCTGGCCACCCGTTCGGCCGTATGCGGGCGGCTCGGGGGCTTCTCTCCCCGCCCCGAGCCGCCAGGATGGCCGGAGGATCACGCCATGGTGCGGGCGAACCGCGAGCGTCTGGAGACACACACCGGTGACCGTTCTCAACGACCCCGAGCACTCGGCCGTCCCCCATTACGACAGTGAGGTGCCGCTACGAGGCCGGCAGCCCGGCAGTGTCGTGGTGACGTGGCTGACGACCACCGACCACAAGACCATCGGCACGCTGTATCTGACCACGTCGTTCACGTTCTTCCTGATGGGTGGCGTGATGGCGTTGCTCATGCGCGCCGAGCTCGCCCGGCCGGGCCTGCAGATCGTCTCGAAGGAGCAGTTCAACCAGGCGTTCACGATGCACGGCACGATCATGCTGCTGTTGTTCGCGACGCCGCTGTTCGCCGGCTTCACGAACTGGATCATGCCGCTGCAGATCGGCGCGCCGGACGTCGCCTTCCCGCGGCTGAACATGTTCGCCTACTGGCTCTACCTGTTCGGTGGGCTCATCGCGGTGGGTGGCTTCCTCACCCCGCAGGGTGCGGCCGACTTCGGCTGGTTCGCCTACACCCCGCTGTCGGACGCGACCCGCACCCCGGGCCTCGGCGGCGATCTGTGGGTCATGGGTCTGGCTCTCTCCGGCTTCGGCACCATCCTCGGTGCGGTCAACTTCATCACCACCATCGTCTGCATGCGGGCCCCCGGCATGACCATGTTCCGCCTGCCGATCTTCGTGTGGAACGTGCTGCTGACCTCCGTCCTGGTCCTCTTCGCCTTCCCGGTCCTTGCCGCCGCACTGTTGGCCCTGGAGGCGGACCGCAAGTTCGGCGCCCATGTGTTCGATGCCGCGAACGGCGGACCGCTGCTCTGGCAGCACCTCTTCTGGTTCTTCGGCCACCCGGAGGTGTACATCATCGCGCTGCCGTTCTTCGGCATCGTGACCGAGATCCTCCCGGTCTTCTCCCGCAAGCCCGTCTTCGGCTACATGGGCCTCGTCGCGGCGACCATCGCGATCGCCGGTCTGTCCATCACCGTCTGGGCGCACCACATGTTCGTCACGGGAAGCGTCCTGCTTCCCTTCTTCTCCTTCATGACCTTCCTGATCGCGGTCCCGACCGGTGTGAAGTTCTTCAACTGGATCGGCACCATGTGGAAGGGCTCGGTGTCGTTCGAGACGCCCATGCTGTGGGCGACGGGCTTCCTCGTGACGTTCCTGTTCGGTGGCCTGACCGGTGTCATCCTGGCCTCGCCGCCGATGGACTTCCACGTCTCCGACTCGTACTTCGTGGTGGCGCACTTCCACTACGTGGTCTTCGGTACGGTCGTCTTCGCGATGTTCGCCGGCTTCCACTTCTGGTGGCCGAAGATGACGGGCAAGATGCTCGACGAGCGCCTAGGCAAGATCACCTTCTGGACGCTGTTCGTCGGCTTCCACGGGACCTTCCTGGTCCAGCACTGGCTGGGCGCCGAGGGCATGCCGCGTCGTTACCCCGACTACCTGGCGGCCGACGGCTTCACCGCCCTCAACACGATCTCGTCGATCAGTTCCTTCCTGCTCGGGCTGTCGATGCTGCCGTTCCTCTACAACGTGTGGAAGACGGCCCGGTACGGCAAGCCGGTCGGCGTCGACGACCCGTGGGGCTTCGGCCGTTCGCTGGAGTGGGCAACCTCCTGCCCGCCGCCGCGGCACAACTTTGTAACCCTGCCGCGGATCCGCAGCGAATCCCCGGCGTTCGACCTGCACCACCCCGACATCGCCCTGGCCGAGGCCGAGGCCCACGGCGTCCACTCATGACCGACGCGAGACACCGAGTGGGCGGCAGGCCGCAGCGGGGAACCGGCCAGGACCTCGGCAACGAGGTGGAGGGATACCTGCTGTGGCGGGCCCGGATCGCGGAGGCCGAACAGCGGGCGCGGGACTTCACCCGGGGCATGGACTGGCTGACCACGTCCCAACGCGAGGAGGTCGAACGCCACTACGTCGACGACAGCCTCCGGCACGCCCGGCAGGACCTCGAACGGATCGCCGCCCGGTGTGTGTCCCTGCGGGGCGAGTACGAGCGGCGCTACCGAGGACTGCGGGCGCGCTGGGTGGGATGGGCGCTGGCCGTGTGCGGGGGCGTCGCCTTCCTGGCGGCGGCCGTGTCACTGGGCCGCTGAAGGATCCTGTCTCCCGCCCTCGGCGCCGCTCAAGACACCGCTGTCTCCCACCCTCGGCGCCGCTCAAGACACCGCTGTCTCCCACCCTCGGCGCCGCTCAAGACACCGCTGTCTCCCGCCCCTACGTGCCGCCGTCCCTACGCGGACGCGTTCGCCGTCCCGCCCGGTGCCGCCGTCAGCGGTGTCGCGATGTCCTCCAGCGATCGGCGCTCCGCGTTCACCGCGCACACCACCGCCACCAGCCCGGCCGCGCACATCAGCCCCGCGCCGATCTGGAACGCCAGGACCGTGTCGGCCACCTTCCCCGTCCCCGTCAGGTCGGCGAAGAGCAGTGGGCCGCTGATGCCGCCCGCCGCCGTGCCCAGCGCGTAGAAGAACGCGATCGACATCGCCCTCGTCTCCATCGGGAAGATCTCGGACACCGTCAGGTACGCGCTGGACGCTCCCGCCGACGCGAAGAACAGGACGCCGCACCAGCACGCCGTCAGCGTTCCCGCCGTCAGCACACCGCGGTCGAACAGCCACGCCGTGAGGAACAGCAACAGCCCCGAGAGGAGGTACGTCGACGAGATCATCACCCTCCTCCCCACCGTGTCGAACAGCTTGCCCAGCAGCAGGGGACCCAGGAAGTTGCCGACCGCGATGACCGCGAAGTAGTACCCCGTGTCGCCCGTGGGCACGTTGAAGAACTTCGTGAGGATCGCGCCGAAGCCGAAGGTGATCGCGTTGTAGAGGAACGCCTGACCGATGAAGAGGGAGAAGCCGAGGACGGCCCGGCGGCGGTAGTCGTGGAAGACCGTGCGGGCGATCTCGGCGAAGGTGACGCCGCGCCGCTGGTGGATCACCAGTTCGCCCGCCGGTTCGGGGAGCGGCTCGCCCTTCTCGGCCTCCACCCGGCGCTCGATCGAGGAGACGATCTCCTCCGCCTCCCGCTCCCTGCCGTGGATCAGCAGCCAGCGCGGGCTCTCCGGGATGTTCCGTCGTACCAGCAGGATGACCAGGCCCAGGACGACGCCCAGCGCGAAGGTCAGGCGCCAGCCCACGTCCTTCGCCAGGAAGTCCGTGTTCAGCGCGACGATCGAGAGCAGCGAGCCGCCGACCGCGCCCACCCAGAAGCTGCCGTTGATGATGAGGTCCACGCGGCCGCGGTAGTACGCCGGGATCAGTTCGTCGATCGCTGAGTTGATCGCCGCGTACTCGCCGCCGATGCCGAAGCCGGTCAGGAAGCGGAAGGTGAAGAACCACCAGGGGGCGAAGGAGATCGACGTCAGGGCCGTGGCGGCCAGGTAGACCGCCAGGGTGATCATGAAGAGATTCCTGCGGCCGTAGCGGTCGGTCAGGCGGCCCCAGAAGAGGGCGCCGAAGCAGGCTCCGGCCACGTACAGCGCGGCCGCCATGCCGGTGACCTGTGACGAAGAGATCGCGAGCCCGCTGCCCGGTTCCGACAGACGGCTCGCGATGTTGCCCACGACCGTGACCTCAAGGCCGTCCAGGATCCAGACCGTGCCGAGGCCGATGACGATCGTCCAGTGCCAGCGGGCCCAGGGTAGGCGGTCCAGGCGGGCCGGAATGCGGGTGGTGATCGTCCGGCCGCCGTCCGCCCCTTCCACGTCCACGTCCGCACCCGTAGCCATCCGCGCCTCCTCGCCGGCGAGAGAACACAATCGGCAGGCGAGTGCCCCGCCGCGAGCGTTCGAAGCGCGCTACGCTCCCAGCGCCCGCGACACCGTGAAGATCAGCACACCGGCCAGCGACCCCACCACCGTGCCATTGATCCGGATGAACTGCAGATCACGCCCGATGTTCGCCTCGATCTTCCGGGTGGTGTGCTCGGCGTCCCAGCCCGCGACCGTGTCGGTGATCAGGGACGTGATCTCCTTGCGGTACGTCGACACCACGTGCACGGCCGCGCCCTCGACCCAGCTGTCGACCTTGTTCTGGACCTTGGGTTCGTTGGCCATCCGGGCACCAAGGGAGATCAGGGAGGCGCGGACGCGCAGCCGCAGCTCGCTGCGTTCGTCCTCGGCCGCCGAGACGATCATGGACCGTACGGCCGTCCAGGCGGACGCGATCAGGTCCTGCACCTCGCCACGGCCCAGGATCTCGCCCTTCAGCCGCTCGACCCGGGCCCGGGTGTCGGTGTCGGACTGGAGGTCGTTCGCGAAGTCCGTGAGGAAGCGGTCGAGGGCGCCGCGCGCCGGGTGCGACGGCATGTCCCGCGTCTCGGCGCAGAAGCGCAGCAGCTCCTTGTAGACGCGCTCGCCGACCCGCCGGTCGACGAACCGGGGTGTCCAGCCGGGGGCCCCGCCCTGGACGGCGTCCATCACGGAGTCCCCGTGCAGCACCAGCCAGTCGTGCGCCCGGGTGACGATCAGGTCCACGAACCGCTTGTGACCGCCGTCCGCGACGACCCGCTCCAGCATCTTGCCGATACCGGGGGCTATCTCCTGGGCGTCGGCCCGCCGGGTGATCGCCTCGCCGACCACGGCCTGCACGTCGGAGTCCCGCAGCACGGTCAGGGCGCCGCGCAGCGCGGTCGCCAGTTCGGCCGTCACCCGGTCGGCGTTCTTCGGCTCCGCCAGCCACGCGCCGAGCCGGCTGCCGATGCCGACGGCGCGCAGCCGCTGTCGTACGACGTCCTGGGAGAGGAAGTTCTCACCGACGAACTCGCCCAGCGAGACACCCAGCTGGTCCTTCTTCGTCGGGATGATCGCGGTGTGCGGGATGGGCAGGCCGAGCGGGTGCCGGAACAGGGCGGTCACCGCGAACCAGTCGGCGAGCGCGCCGACCATGCCCGCCTCGGCGGCCGCGGCCACATAGTCCGCCCAGGTACCCGCGCCCGCGCCGGACGCCCACTTGGCCAGGACGTACACCAGGGCGACGAGCAGCAGCAGGCCGGTCGCCGTGCGCTTCATGCGTCGTACGCCGCGCTGGCGCTCCTCGTCGGCGGGCGTGAAGGCGTTCATGGACTTGTAGGACGGGGGCGCGGCGGACCGGCCGACCGGCTGGGCCCCCTGGCCGGCCGCCCGGCCATCCGTCCTGCCATCCGCCCGGCCGCCCCTGTCCGGCGTTTCCGTACGTTCCTCCATCTGCTCCACCCGTTCGCAGCCGGTCTCACCCTCATGGTGATCCCGCACATATTGTCCCTTCCTGAGCTACTCCTGGAACGGAACAAGAGTTCCCGTCGTCTGTCTGTTCGGGAAACTCCGGCAGGGCCGGGCCAGTGGAGGCCTGTCCGTCGGTGGTCCCGCGCGGGCCGGTGGGGGCCGATCGCGCAGTTCCCCGCGCCCCTGGGGCGGCTGCCCGGACGCCTCTCCACAGTCCGGCGCCCCCGAGACGGGTGCCTCGCCCACGCCGCGGCGGCGGTGCCGCACCGGCCGGTCGTTCGCCGCGGGCCGGTGGGGGCCGATCGCGCAGTTCCCCGCGCCCCTGGGGCGGCTGCCCGGACCCCCCTCCACAGTCCGGCGCCCCCGAGACGGGTGCCTGCCCACGCCCACGCCGCGACGGCGGTGCCGCACCGGCCGGTCGTTCGCCGCGGGCCGGTGGGGGCCGATCGCGCAGTTCCCCGCGCCCCTGCGGCGGCTGCCCGGACCCCCCTCCACAGTCCGGCGCCCCCGAGACGGGTGCCTCGCCCACGCCGCGGCGGCGGTGCCGCACCGGCCGGTCGTTCGCCGCGGGCCGATGAGGGCCGATCGCGCAGTTCCCCGCGCCCCTGGGGCGGCTGCCCGGACGCCTCTCAACATGCCCGGCGCTCCTGGGTGGGTTGTTCTCCTCGGCGTTCAGCCGCGTTGCTGCCTGCGCTTCTCGCGTGACTCCTGGCGGGCCGCGTGCAGTTCGTGGCGGGACGACCTGCGGTCCAGCTTCTGCTGGCGGCGTTCCGCCTTCGTGACCTTGTGTTCCACCTCGACGCCGCCCCAGAAGGCCAAGCCCGTCACGATCACCCGCGGAGCGTTCGGGTCCGGCGGTGTGCCCTCCTCGCGGTGGTCGAAGCCGCCCATGATGCCGATGCCACGCATCACCACTTCCACCCCCGGCGGCACGAGCACGCTGATCCCGCCCATGATCGCGACACAGTTGATCTCGATCTCACGGTCCGCGAAGTTCGCCTCGCGCAGGTCGATCTCGCCGCCGCCCCAGAACGCGACGGAGTTGAAGCGTTTGGGCGCGGTCCAGCGGCCCTTGCGCTGGAACCCGGACATCACGGCCACCGCCCAGGAGGACGAGCCCTCGCCACCGACTATCCGGCTCCCCCAACTCCCGCTCTCGCAAGGTGACTTGCTCAGCGACAGCGACACCGCCGGCGAACCGGCCGCCGCGGGCAGATCCCTCGTGATCGGCGTCAGCTCCCCGTAGGTACGGGCCTTGTACGTCGCCTCCAGCCGCTCCTCGAACTCCTCCATGTCGAGCCGCCCCTCCGCGAGGGCGTCCCTGAGGACCTCGGCGACTCGTTCGCGATCGGCGTCGGAGGCACGCAACTCCGGGGCTGGGTCGGTCATAGAGTGCAGACTACGAGTTCCGGTCGCCGGGCACTATGCCGTCGGACGCTCCCACGGGGGTCGAGGGCGTCCGGCCTCCCCCGGTGTCCCCCAGGGAACGCAGCATCTTCGCGATCACCGTCTCGATGTCCGGTTCCCGGACGGAGAGGTCCACCAGGGGATACTCCGCCGCGATGCGCGCCACCAGCGGCGCCGCCGACTCCGACGCCGGGAACGCCAGCCACTGCCGTGGCCCCTCCACCTTCACCACCCGCGCCGACCCGCCCACCTCGACCGGCGGCAGCTCCCGCTCCAGATCCACCACCAGGGTGCGTTCGCTCTCCCCCGCCTCGTGCAGGCCGGCGAGCGGGCCGTCGTACATCAGCCGCCCGTGGTCGATGACCATCACGCGCGAGCACAACTGCTCGATGTCCTGGAGGTCATGGGTGGTCAGCAGGACCGTGGTGCCGTGCTCCTCGTTCAGCTCCCGGAGGAACTCGCGGACCTTGGCCTTGGAGATGACGTCCAGGCCGATCGTCGGCTCGTCGAGATAGAGCACCTCGGGGTCGTGCAGCAGCGCCGCCACGATGTCCCCGCGCATCCGCTGGCCGAGTGAGAGCTGCCGTACCGGGACGTCCAGCAGACTCTCCAGGGAGAGGAGTTCGACCAGACGGTCCAGGTTCTCGGTGTAACGCGCGTCCGGGATGCGGTACATGCGGTGCATCAGGCGGTACGAGTCGATCAGTGGGAGGTCCCACCACAGTGTCGTCCGCTGGCCGAAGACCACGCCGATACGGTGGGCCAGTTTCGTGCGCTCGCGCGACGGGTCGATCCCCGCGACCCGCAGCCGGCCGCCGCTCGGCGTCAGGATCCCCGTCAGCATCTTGATCGTCGTCGACTTCCCGGCGCCGTTCGGGCCGATGTAGCCGACCATCTCGCCGCGCTCCACCGTGAAGGAGAGCGCGTCGACCGCCCGTACCTGCCGCCGCTCGCGTTTCAGGAAGCCGGTCTTCCGCCGGACCTCGAAGACCTTCTCCACCCCGTCGACCTCGATGAACATCATCAACTCCCCGTGCTCCGATACGACCTGAGCCCCGCCCGCCACGCCAGAGCCGCCAGCGCGCAGCACACCACCGCCACCAGCGGCGGCAACCACGCCGTCCACTCCGGGAGCCGCAGCGGATACGGCCGCCCCAGCACATACGCGGCCGGCACCCAGTTGACGAAGGCCAGCGGCAACAGGAACGTCACCCCGCGTACGAAATCCTTCCCGAACACCGTCGGCGGGTACTGGAGCAGCGTCGTACCGCCGTAGGTGAACGCGTTCTGCACCTCGGCCGCGTCCTGCGCCACGAACTGGAAGGTGGCGCCCGCCAGGAACAGCGCGCAGAAGATCACCGCGCCGCTGATCACGGTCAGCGGCACCAGCAGCACCTTGGCCGCCGTCCAGTCGACGTCCACGGCGGCCAGCGCGTACCCCAGCACCAGCCCGCCCTGGACGACCCGGCCGAGGCGGCGCAGCGCGAAGCGGTCCGCGCCGAGCTGGGCGAGCACCGGAGCCGGACGGACCAGCAGCGTGTCGAAGGAGCCGTCGCGGATCCGGGTGCCCAGCACGTCCATCGAGCCGAAGGCCAGGTCGGCGAAGCCGAACGCGGTCACGGACAGCCCGTACAGGAAGGCCACCTCGGGCATGGTCCAGCCGCCGAGCCGGTCGACCTGCGTGAACATCAGCAGGATCGTGGCGAAGTCCAGGCCGGTCACCGTCAGGTTGCCGACCATCGTGAGGACGAACGACGTGCGGTAGCTCAAAGAGGAACGGATCCACATCCCGGCGATCAGCCGGTACGCCCGCACACCCTCCGCCAGCCGGTACGCCCGCGGCGCCTCGCCGAGCCGCCGGTACCCGGCCACCCCGGACACCCCAACCTCACCCTCAACCTCATCCACCCTGGACCACCACCCGCCGTGTCGCCGCCGTCTGCACCAGCCGCCCCGCCGCCAGCAGCGCCACCGCCCACGCCGCCTGGAAGGCGTACGCGCCCAGCGGGCCGGTCTCCCCCAGCAGGACGTCCGCCGGCACCTGGAGCTGCGCCGCCCACGGCAGGGCCCGTACGACATCGCCGAGCGCGCCCGGGAAGACGTTCAGCGGCAGGGTCATCCCCGAGCAGAAGATCCCCAGGACCATCAGGGCCTGGCTGACGCCCATGCCGTCCATCAGCCAGAACACGCTCAGCGCCGCCAGGTAGCGGATGCCGAAGCTGACGACCATCGCGAGGAGCAGGGAAACGGCGAAGGCCGCCCAGGTCGCCACGTCCGTCGGCAGGGCCATCGGGAAGAACAGCGCGCCGAAGAGGAACGGAATCACCCCCCGCCCCAGCAACTGGAACAGCGACCGGCCCAAATCCATCGCCAGCCACCACAGCTGAAGATCGGCCGGACGGTACAGGTCGATCGCGATCTCACCCGTGCGGATACGCTCCATCAGGTCTTTTTCCACGCCCCCGCCCTGAATGGCGAGCGTCGCGTACAGGCACTGCCCCAGCCACACATAGGTGACCGCCTGCGCCTGGTCATAGCCTCCGAGGTGCGGCTTCTCATCCCAGAGCGCCAGGTACGTGTACACGAGGATGATCCCGAAGGCCGTGTTGGTGAACACCCCGGCGGCGGTCGCCGCCCGGTACGTCGCGTACCGTCTGAAACCCCCCGCCGCGACGGCCGAGTACAACCGTCCCACGCCCACGCCAACCGACCTCCCGGACCGCCCGACACCGAAGCGCTGGAGCCTACTGCGCCGACGACATCGCAGGCCACGCAATTTCTGTGACCGAAGCGTGCCGGAATCCGGGAACGGAACGCATGGTGCGAGAGTCTTCAGCAGGGGGCCGCAGAAGCGTACGAGGTCGTACGGGTATGAACGTACGACGCGAAACAGGAGTCCGTGCACCACATGAGCGACGAGCCGCAGCCGCAACAGCCGAACCAGAGCGGCAGGGGCCCGACACAACCACCGGCGGCCACCGAGGAGACGAAGGGGGGCGAGAAGAAGATGAAACGTCCCGGGCGGACCGGATGGCGGCGGATCTTCCCGACCTGGCGCACGATGCTCAGCACCTTCGTGATCGGCATACTCCTGCTGACCGGCCTGTTCTTCCTCGGCTACTCGATGGTGAAGATCCCGGCGGCCAACGCGTTCGCCACCAAGCAGAGCAACGTGTTCCTGTACGCCGACGGCTCCCAGCTCGCCCGGGACGGCGAGGTCAACCGGGAGAACGTCACCCTCGCCCAGGTCTCCAAGGACGCCCAGCACGCCGTGCTCGCCGCCGAGGACCGCGACTTCTACACCGAGTCCGCCGTCGACCCCAAGGCGATGCTGCGGGCCGGCTGGAACACCGCGACCGGCAAGGGCACCCAGTCCGGCTCGACGATCACCCAGCAGTACGTGAAGAACTACTACCTCGCGCAGGAGCAGACCGTCACCCGCAAGGTGAAGGAGTTCTTCATCTCGATCAAGCTGGACCGCTCCGAGCCCAAGGACAAGATCCTGCAGGGCTACCTCAACACCAGCTACTTCGGCCGCAACGCCTACGGCATCCAGGCCGCCGCCCAGGCCTACTACGGCAAGGACGCCACCGACCTCGACCCGGCCCGCGCCGCCTACCTCGCCGCGCTCGTCAACGCGCCCAGCGAGTACGACGTCGTCGCCCACCCCGAGAACAAGACGGCGGCCGTCGCCCGCTGGCACTACGTCCTGGACGGCATGGTCAAGAAGGGCTGGCTCACCCGGTCCGAGCGGGCCGGCATGAAGTTCCCGATGCCCAAGGAGCAGACCGCCTCCACCGGCATGTCCGGGCAGCGCGGCTACCTCGTCGAGGCGGTCAAAAGCTACCTCGTCAAGAACAACATCGTCGACGCCGGCTCCCTGGAGGCCGGCGGCTACCGCATCACCACCACCATCGAGAAGGACAAGCAGGACGCCTTCGTCAAGGCGGTCGACGACAAGGTGATGTCCAAGCTCGACAAGAAGAACAACAAGGCCGACAACTATGTGCGGGCCGGCGGCGCCTCGGTCGACCCCAAGACCGGCAAGGTCGTCGCGATGTACGGCGGCGTCGACTACGTGAAGCAGTACACCAACGGCGCGACCCGCGGTGACTTCCAGGTCGGCTCCAGCTTCAAGCCCTTCGTGTTCGCCTCCGCCGTCGACAACGGCTCCAGCACCCAGTCCGGCCAGACCATCACCCCGAACACCTACTACGACGGCACCAACCAGCGCCCCGTCCAGGGCTGGCCCGGCGGCGCCTACGCACCGGAGAACGAGGACCAGAAGTCCTACGGCGAGATCACCGTCCGCAAGGCCACCGACCTGTCGGTGAACGCCGTGTACGCGCAGATGGCCGTCGACGTCGGCCCGTCCAAGGTCAAGCAGACCGCCGTCGACCTGGGCATCCCCTCCGACACCAAGGACCTCCAGCCCTACCCGTCCATCGCCCTCGGCACCGCCACCGCCAGTGTCCTGGACATGGCGGAGGCGTACGCCACGCTCGCCAACCACGGCAAGCACGGCACGTACACGATGGTCCAGAAGATCACCAAGGCCGGTACGGAGGACGTCAAGCTACCGGACTCGGCACCCAAGCAGGCCGTCAGCCGCCAGGCCGCCGACACCACAACCTCGATCCTGCAGAGCGTGGTCGACAACGGCACCGCCACCGCCGCCCAGGCCGCGGGCCGCCCGGCGGCCGGCAAGACCGGCACCGCCGAGGAGGACACCGCAGCCTGGTTCGCGGGCTACACCCCCGACCTCGCCACCGTGGTCTCCGTGATGGGCCAGGACCCGGTCACCGCCGCCCACAAGCCCCTCTACGGCGCGCTCGGCCTCGCCCGCATCAACGGCGGCGGGGCCCCCACCGAGATCTGGGCGCAGTACACCAAGGACGCCCTGCAGAGCACCACGGCCTCCACCTTCGACCTCGACCTCCAGCCCGGCGCCGAGACCGTGGCCCCGCCCAGCCAGGACTCGGCCACCCCGGGCACCGGCGGCCAGGACAACGGCGGCACGACCGGCGGGAACCAGGACAACGGCGGCACCGTCGGCGGCGCCCAGGACAACGGCGGCACGACGGACGGCTCCACCACCGCCGGCACCAGCGACGGCGGCACCACGGACGGCTCCACCACCAACGGCTCGGCCACGTCCGGCACGGCGACCCCCGGCACGGACGCCGGGACGACGACAGCAGGCACCGACTCCGGCACATCCACCGGCACCACCACCGACGGCACCAGCACGGGTACGACGACCGGAACCACCGACGCCGGAACCACGACCGGGACGCCGGCCAGCGACAACGGCGGCTTGGGATTCCAATAGCCGGCGTTCTCCTTGCTCAGCGACCTCTGCCTAGGCCATGACAGTAGAAAGGGCTGGTGACCGCAGTCACCAGCCCTTTTCTGCCGCCCTACCGTCCCATCACAGATACAGGCCGGTCGAGTCCTCCGAGCCCTCGAACCGGTCGGCGGCCACCGCGTGCAGATCGCGCTCACGCATCAGCACATAGGCCACACCGCGCACCTCGACCTCGGCACGGTCCTCCGGGTCGTACAGCACCCGGTCACCGGGCTCCACCGTCCGCACATTCTGCCCGACCGCCACCACCTCTGCCCAGGCCAGCCGGCGCCCGACGGCCGCCGTGGCGGGAATGAGAATCCCACCGCCCGACCGCCGCTCACCCTCGCCGGTCTCCTGCTTGACCAGGACCCGGTCGTGCAGCATGCGGATGGGCAGCTTGTCGTGATGGGTGTCGTTTCTGTTGGCGCTCACGCCTTTGAACCTACCTACTTCTGTTCAGCTCTTACGCCGTCGGGTACCGAGGACCAGCAGCCCGACCACGCCCGCGGCGACGAGCGCGACGGGCACGACACGCTCCAGGCGAGGCGCGCCCTCCTCGTCCACGAACTGCGCCTTCACATCGCTCACGACCCGGTTGACCTGGACGTAGGCCCGCCCGAGTGTGTGATCGACGTTGGCCGCGACCTTGGCCTTCGCATCGCCGACGATGGTCTTCGGATGCACCCGCACCCCGATCTCGTCCAGCGTCTCGGCCAGCACATCGCGGCGGTGCTTGATGTCCGCCTCGATCTGCGCCGGGGTTCTGGTGTCCGACGTATCCGCCACCGTAGGCCCTCCGAAGTCTGCCGTACTGCCTGTTCTGGACAGTCTGTCAGTTCTCGCCGCCGCCGCACTGCCAGGACCCCCCGTTACGCTGGAACGATGAGCGAGCGACTCCAGCCCGGGGACGTAGCCCCCGACTTCACCCTCCCCGACGCCGACGGCAACGAGGTGTCCCTCTCCGCCCACAAGGGCCGCAAGGTCATCGTCTACTTCTACCCGGCCGCGCTGACGCCAGGCTGCACGAAGCAGGCCTTCGACTTCACGGACAACCTCGACCTGCTGGCCGACGCGGGCTACGACGTCATCGGCATCTCCCCCGACACGTCGGAGAAACTCATCAAGTTCCGCGAGAAGGAGCACCTCAGGGTCACCCTCCTCGCCGACCCCGAGAAGAAGGTCCTGGACGCGTACGGCGCGTACGGCGAAAAGATGAACTACGGCAAGACGTACATGGGCGTCATCCGCTCCACGATCATCGTGGACGAGCAGGGCAAGGTGGAACGAGCCCTCTACAACGTCCGCGCCACCGGCCACGTAGCCAAGATCATCAAGGACCTGGGCATCTGACCCCTCACGCCCACCCACGGCCCGCCCCGGAAACCCCCGGCGCGGGCCGTCCCCCTTTCCGTGCGTGACCGTCCGATAAACGGTTCGTTACTCCGTACGGGCTGCGAACACGCGGCCGGAACGGAGGGGGCTCGATGGGAGCGAGTGCGTACACCAAGGAGCGGCTGGAGGAGGCGGCTCGGGGGGCGCGGACGTTGACGGAGGCGTTGGGGAGGTTGGGGGTGGATCCGAGGAGTTCGACGCGGCGGTATGTGTTCCAGCGGATGAAGAAGCTGGGGGTTGATGTGTCGCACTTCGAGCGGGAGGGGGTGAAGTGGACGCGGGAGATCCTTCAGTCAGCGGTCTCGGCCTCGACGAACATGTGCGAGGTACTCCGGCATCTCGGGCTTGAGGTGGTCGGCGGACACCACACGCACATCAGCCGCCGGATCAAGACATACGGCATCGACATCTCGCACTTCCAGGTACCGACCCAGCGAGGCAGGACATGGCGTCCCCGCACACCGGAGGCTCTGCTCGTCGAACAGCCGGTCGGCCAGGCTCGGCGCATCCCGAGCGACCGGCTCAGGTGGGCGATGACGGCGACAGGCATGCCGGAGCGCTGTGCGATGTGCGGCACTGACGCTGTGTGGCGAGGGCGCTCGCTCCCCTTGGAGGTCGACCACATCAACGGCAACTGGCGCGACAACCGCATCGGGAATGTGCGGTTCCTGTGCCCCAACTGCCATTCGACGACGGACAGCTACCGGGGGCGCGGCAAAGGCAGGACTTCGTGAGCAGCGGCGTGCGGTACACCCGGGAGCAGTTGGCCGAAGCAGCCACGCGGTGTTCCGACATCGACGAGGTCATCGCCTTCTTCGGCACCCGGCCGTATGGCCAACTGCGCCGCCATCTCTTCCGGCGCTTCGACCACTTCGGAATCGACATCTCGCATATGCGAGGGAGGCGAGCGAAGACATCACCTTCCAAACCGGCCCCCGACGTGCTGCGCCGAGCGGTCCAGGAAGCGGCATCCATCGCCGAGACGCTCCGCGCTCTGGGGATGGAGCCCTACAACGGCAGGCTGCGCGCTCAACTCCGTCGTTGGGTGACCGAGGACGGTCTCGACACCTCCCACTTCCTGGGGCAGGCGCATCAACGGGGCGGCCCGGGCACCACGCCACTCAGGCACGCCGACGACATCCTGGTCCGCCACGACGGCATCCGGCGGACCAGAACCCACCTGCTCCGCCGGGCCCTCCTGGAAGTAGGCGTGCCCGAGGAGTGCGCCGAGTGCGGCACCGGCCCCGAATGGCTCGGCAAGCCCATGACGCTGGAGGTCGACCACATCAGCGGGGATTGGAGCGACGACCGACGACAGAACCTTCGGCTGCTGTGCCCCAACTGCCACGCGACCACGGCCACCTGGTGCCGAGGCGGCGGACGCCGTAAGGCCTAGCCCCGTACACTGGGCAAGCAAAACGGCAGGATGAGAAATGTCCGTTTTGGGGCGGTCGTGGCGAAATAGGCGATACGCGCGGGTTTTAGGTGCCCGTGGGAGAAATCCCGTGTGGGTTCGAGTCCCACCGGCCGCACCCGAACAGAGGGGCCGTCCGTCTGGTCGGCCCCTCTGTCATGCGTCAGCCCAGCAACTCCCGCACCACCGGCAGCAGCCCTCGGAACGCCTTCCCCCGGTGGCTGATCGCGTTCTTCTCCTCGGGGCTCAGCTCCGCGCATGTTCGGGTCTCGCCCTCCGGCTGGAGGATCGGGTCGTAGCCGAAGCCGTTCGTGCCGGACGGGGTGTGCCGGAGGCGTCCCCGCAGCCGGCCCTCGACCACGCGCTCCGTGCCGTCCGGCAGGGCGAGTGCTGCCGCGCAGGCGAAGTGGGCGGCCCGGTGTTCGTCGGCGATGTCCGAGAGCTGGGCCAGGAGCAGGTCCAGATTGGCCTTGTCGTCGCCGTGGCGGCCGGCCCAGCGGGCGGAGAAGATGCCGGGGGCGCCGTTGAGGACGTCGACGCAGAGGCCCGAGTCGTCGGCGACCGCCGGGAGGCCCGTGGCCCGGGCCAGGGCGTGGGCCTTGAGGAGCGCGTTCTCGGCGAAGGTGACGCCCGTTTCCCTGACGTCGGGGATCTCGGGGTACGCGTCGGCGCCCACCAGTTCGTGGGGCAGCCCCGCCTCGGCGAGGATGGCGCGGAGCTCGGTGATTTTTCCGGCGTTGCGGGTGGCGAGGATCAGGCGGGTCGTCATGACACGCAGTATCGCAAGGGCCCGGGTTGCGGGTTACGGCGTGCAGACCTTCGTCAGTTCGCCGGCCGCGTCGGTGACCGGGGTGACGTCGGGGGTCGAGTCGCCGTTCCTGATGGCCGTGCGGACGTTGTCCACGGCGCGGTCGAGGTCGTCGACGGCCTTGTTGACGTCGGCGTCGTCCGTCCTGTCGCCGATCTTCTTCAGGTTCCGCTGGATCGAGTCGAGGGAGGCGTCGGCCTGGGTGGGGTCGTTGGCCGCGTTCTCGACGGCCTGTTGGAGGTCGGTGACGCTGTCGGCTATGGAGTCGGCGGTCTGGACGCAGTCCAGGGCCTTGTTCACGGCGTCGCAGCCGGTGAGGCCGATGGTGAGCGCGGTGGTCGCGGCTACGGCGGCGACGGCGGTGACAAGACGGCCTCGGCGTCGGCTGGCGGCCATGACGGTGTTCCCCTCCCGTTGATGAACTGGCCGGGCGCACGGTGTTCGTGCCGTGCGCCCGTATCTATGGGGACGCGGGGTCGGCCGCCCGGGTTGCCCTGTCGCACCTCGGGTTTTTTATGTCCCTTTACTTCGTGAGGGCGTCTTCGTGAGCGCTACTTCGTGAGGGTTACGTCGAGCGCCGCCCGCTGGATCACGGCGAGTTCGGTGCAGCCGGCGACGGCGAGGTCGAGGAGGGCGTCGAGTTCGTCGCGGGCGAAGGGTTCGGCCTCGGCGGTGCCCTGCACCTCGACGAAGCGGCCGTCGCCGGTGCAGACGACGTTCATGTCGGTGTCGGCCTTGACGTCTTCCTCGTAGCAGAGGTCGAGGAGGGGGACCGCGCCGACGATGCCGACGGAGACGGCCGACACCGTGCCGGTCAGGGGCTGGCGGCCGGCCTTGATGAGCTTGCGTCCCTTCGCCCAGGCGACGGCGTCGGCGAGGGCGACGTACGCGCCGGTGATCGCGGCGGTGCGGGTGCCGCCGTCGGCCTGGAGGACGTCGCAGTCGAGGACGATGGTGTTCTCGCCGAGCGCCTTGTAGTCGATGACCGCACGCAGGGAGCGGCCGATGAGGCGGGAGATCTCGTGGGTGCGGCCGCCGATCTTGCCCTTGACGGACTCGCGGTCGCCTCGGGTGTTGGTGGCGCGGGGCAGCATGGCGTACTCCGCGGTGACCCAGCCCTCGCCGCTGCCCTTGCGCCAGCGGGGGACGCCTTCGGTGACGGAGGCGGTGCAGAAGACCTTGGTGTCGCCGAAGGAGACGAGGACGGAGCCCTCGGCGTGCTTGCTCCAGCCGCGTTCGATGGTGACCGGGCGGAGTTGTTCGGGGGTTCGGCCGTCGATTCGAGACATGGCCATGAGCCTATCCGGAGCGGCAGAAGGGGCTCGTCCCGAGGCGGGAGGAGCCCCTTGGAGGTGAGCCGGGGGGCTCACATCATGTCTTCGATCTCCGCGGCGATCGGGTCGGCGTCGGTGCCGATGACGACCTGGATGGCGGTGCCCATCTTGACGACGCCGTGGGCTCCGGCGGCCTTCAGGGCGGTTTCGTCGACCAGCGAGGCGTCGTG
Source organism: Streptomyces sp. NPDC005866 (assembly GCF_040629895.1). Classification (NCBI taxonomy): domain Bacteria; kingdom Bacillati; phylum Actinomycetota; class Actinomycetes; order Kitasatosporales; family Streptomycetaceae; genus Streptomyces; species Streptomyces sp. NPDC005866. The sequence continues at coordinate 157,324 of NZ_JBEXWP010000002.1, read as the reverse complement.
CACCTCGGTGCGCAGGCGGGTGATGCAGCCCTCGATCTCGTCGATGTTGTCGATTCCGCCGAGGCCGGCGACGATCTTCTCAGCCTTGCTGGCCATGTTGTCTCTCCCTGATCCGAACCGCTTTGTCGCAGTAACCCACAGTTGGCCCATCTTTGCGAGCGGTTGTGCCGTGTGTGCCGAATGATGGCGAGCACTGCGGCGGAACCGTCGTCAACTGGTCTACACCAGCTGATGGGCGGTCGCCAAACCCCTGCCGTGGAGCCGAGCGGCCCGGAGGACGCGCCCATGAGTGCCGAGAGCGCCGACAGTACGGTCAGTCCCGCGCGGGAGCGGTGGAACGGTCTTTTCCAGGGGCTGCAGAAGATGGGCCGGAGTCTGCAGCTGCCGATCGCGGTGCTGCCGGCGGCGGGGATCCTGAACCGGCTGGGGCAGCCTGATGTGTTCGGTGAGAAGGGCCTTGGCTGGACGGATGTCTCCAAGGTGATGAAGGGCGCGGGCGGTGCGCTGCTCGACGGGTCGATCGGGCTTCCGCTGCTGTTCTGCGTGGGGGTCGCGATCGGGATGGCGAGGAAGGCGGACGGTTCGACGGCGCTGGCGGCGGTGGCGGGCTTCCTCGTCTATTACGGCGTGCTGCATCAGTTCCCGCAGGACTGTCCGGGCGGGTCCAGGGCTGTGCCGGGGGTCGGCTGTCAGGTGAGTGACGGCTCGGTGTCGGCGTTCACGTTCCAGAACCCCGGCGTCTTCGGCGGGATCGCGATGGGGCTGCTGGCGGCCTACTTCTGGGCGCGTTTCCACCGCACGCGGCTGGTGGACTGGCTGGGCTTCTTCAACGGGCGGCGGCTGGTGCCGATCATCATGTCGTTCGTCGCGATCGTCTTCGCGGTGTTGTGCCTGTGGGTGTGGCCGCCGATCGGCGGCGGGCTGGAGAGTTTCAGCCACTGGCTGCGGGACGCGGGTGCGTGGGGTGCGGGGGTGTTCGGGGTGGCGAACCGGGCGTTGCTCGTCATCGGTCTGCACCAGTTCCTGAACGTGCCCATCTGGTTCCAGTTCGGCAGTTACACCACGCCCGACGGCCAGACGGTGCACGGCGACATCAACATGTTCCTGGCGGGCGATCCGCATGCGGGTCAGTTCACCTCGGGGTTCTTCCCGATCATGATGTTCGCGCTGCCGGCGGCCGCGCTCGCCATCACGCACTGCGCGAAGCCGCATCGGCGTAAGGAGATCGGCGGTCTGATGCTGTCGGTGGCGCTGACGTCGTTCGTCACGGGGATCACCGAGCCGATCGAGTACTCGTTCCTGTTCATCGCCCCGGTGCTGTACGCGGTGCACGCGCTGCTGACGGGGGTGTCGATGGCGGTGACGTGGGGGCTGGGGGTGCACGACGGGTTCAGTTTCTCGGCGGGGCTCATCGACTACGTCATCAACTGGAACCTGGCGACCAGGCCTTGGGCCATCATCCCGATCGGCCTGTGCTTCGCGGCCGTCTACTACGTCATCTTCCGGTTCGCCATCACGAGGTTCGATCTGAAGACTCCGGGAAGGGAGCCGGAGGACGAAGTGGAGGACGTCACCAAGGCTTAGGCGGAGGGTCGACGCAGGGCGTACAAAGCGTAGTTCTCCGGTTGCGGAATTGACGGGTTCCTTATAAGGCCACCATCGTGTACAACAGGTCTACACCACTGAGTGGTGTAGACCACCACCCGATGGAGGAAGTCTATGAGCACCGCCACCGCGCCCATGGCGGCCCCCGCGAAGAAGCGGGGATCCGGGCTGTTCCAAGGCCTGCAGAAGGTCGGACGCAGCCTCCAGCTCCCGATCGCCGTGCTGCCGGCGGCGGGGCTGCTGCTCCGCTTCGGTCAGCAGGACATCCACGACAAGCTGCATCTGCCCGACAAGGTCACTGCGGTGTTCGCCACGGCGGGTGGCGCGATCTTCGACAACCTCCCGATGCTGTTCTGTATCGGTGTCGCGATCGGCTTCGCCAAGAAGTCGGACGGCTCCACCGCGCTGGCCGCCCTGGTCGGCTTCCTGGTCTACAGCAATGTTCTGAAGGCGTTCCCGGTCACCGAGGCGAAGGTCCAGGCGGGCGCGGACATAGCCGCGACCTACAACAACCCCGGTGTGCTGGGCGGCCTGGTGATGGGTCTGCTGGGCGCGGTGGTCTGGCAGCGCTTCCATCGGACCAGGCTGGTGGACTGGCTCGGCTTCTTCAACGGCCGCCGCCTCGTCCCGATCATCATGGCCTTCGTCGGCACGGTGATGGGTGTCTTCTTCGGTCTGGTCTGGAAGCCCGTCGGTGACGGCATCTCCAACTTCGGCGAGTGGATCACGGGTCTGGGCGCCTTCGGTGCCGGTCTGTTCGGTCTGATCAACCGCGCGCTGATCCCGGTCGGCATGCACCAGTTCGTGAACACCGTCTCCTGGTTCCAGATCGGCGACTTCAAGAACGCGTCCGGCCAGATCGTCCACGGTGACCTCACCCGCTTCTTCGCCGGTGACCCGACGGCCGGTCAGTTCATGTCCGGCTTCTTCCCCATCATGATGTTCGGCCTCCCCGCCGCTACCCTCGCCATCGCGCACACCGCCCGCCCGGAGCGCCGCGCGGCCGTGATGGGCATGATGATGTCGATGGCGCTGACCTCGTTCGTGACGGGTGTGACCGAGCCGATCGAGTTCACCTTCATGTTCATCGCGCCGATCCTGTACGCGATCCACGCGGTGCTCACCGCCCTGTCCATGGCGATCACCTGGGCGCTCGGGGTGCACGCGGGCTTCACCTTCTCCGCGGGTGTCATCGACTACGCGCTCAACTGGAACCTGGCCACCAAGCCCTGGCTGATCATCCCGATCGGCCTGGTGTTCGGAGCGATCTACTACTTCGTCTTCCGCTTCGCGATCATCAGGTTCAACCTGCCCACCCCGGGCCGCGAGCCCGAGGAGGAGGTCGAGGACCTCACGAAGGCGTGAGAACCGTCCCGGCACGACCGAGGCCCCCGCGGACACCACACCCGCGGGGGCCTCGTCGTACATACAGGCCTGAACCCCGTAGTACGACGTGTCAGATCTCGTAGATGACGCTGGGCGCCGCGAGGTCCACCGGGCCGTAGAAGACCTCTCGGGCGTCGGCGAGGTTGACGGCGGGGTCGGTCCACGGCGGGATGTGGGTGAGGATCAGCCGGCGGGCGCCGGCGCGGGCGGCCGACTCTCCGGCCTCGCGGCCGTTGAGGTGCAGGTCCGGGATGTTCTCCTTGCCGTGCGTGAAGGCCGCCTCGCACAGGAACAGGTCGGTGTCCCGGGCCAGCTCGTCGAGTGTCTGTGTGACGCCGGTGTCGCCCGAGTACGTCAGCGACCTCCCCCCGTGTTCGACGCGGATGGCATACGCCTCGACGGGGTGGCGTACCCGCTCGGTGTGCACCGTGAAGGGGCCGATTTCGAACGTGGACGGCTTCACCGTGTGGAAGTCGAAGACCTCGCTCATCGAGGAGGCGGTGGGGGTGTCGGCGTAGGCCGTGGTGAGTCGGTGCTCGGTGCCCTCGGGGCCGTAGACCGGGATCGGGGGGCACGGGCCGCCGTCGTGGCGGTAGTAGCGCGCCACGAAGTAGGCGCACATGTCGATGCAGTGGTCGGCGTGCAGATGGCTCAGGAAGATCGCGTCGAGGTCGTAGAGACCGCAGTGGCGCTGCAGCTCGCCAAGGGCGCCGTTGCCCATGTCGAGGAGCAGCCGGAAGCCGTCGGCCTCGACGAGGTAGCTCGAACAGGCCGATTCCGCGGACGGGAACGACCCCGAGCAGCCGACGACGGTGAGCTTCATGAAGCAGAAACCTCCGTTGGCGGAACACCCGGAAGAACCGGGAAATGGAGTCGGAGAAAAAGAGGTGAGCGGGGGTCGTGCGGTTTGTCGAGCGTAAGGCGCAAAAGGGCCGGTCGCTCCTCCACCAGGGGCTGTTGTGGGCGAACTCACCTGTGGTGTCACCGGTTCGGCTGGACCGGGGGCGCGTGAGGATCGCGTAAGGGCGCGCATCGATTATCTCGCGCCGGTAACGTCGTCATATGGACACGTCATGGTGGCTCGCGCTCGCGGCAGTGGTGCTGCTGGCGCTGGTCGCCACGCTCGTCGACGGGTGGGGCCGGGGGCACCGGCCGCGCGGGTACCGCACCCGCCCGCCGGGGCATCCGCGCGGTCCGCGGGTAAGGACGGGCCTGCCCCATCCGGGGGACATCTGGTGGGCCAACGTGCCCTACGAGGACGGCCCGGGCACCAAGGACCGGCCCTGTCTGGTGCTGGCGGTGCGCGGCAACCAGGCGACCGTCGCCAAGATCACCAGCAAGTACCACGACGAGCGGGCCGGGGTGATCCCGCTGCCGCCGGGCTCGGTCGGGGACTCCCAGGGCCGGCCGAGTTTCCTGGAGACGGACGAGCTGCGCGAGGTCGCGGTGTGGGATTTCCGGCGCCGGGTGGGCGTGGTCGACCCGGTGCTGTGGGACCAGGTGCGGCACCTCGCCCCCTGAGGGTCACTTCACCCGTACGGTGACCTGCCACTCCTGGATGCCCTTGCAGGAGACCTGGCCGGGCGCGGTGGGTTCGGCGCACAGGGGGCGGGACGAGCTGAGGGTGACGGTGCCGGCGGCGACCGCCCGGTAGGCGGCGGAGGCGTCCCCGGGCTGGAGCACGATCCCGGCGTTGGTGGCCCGCAGCGCGGAGCCGCTCACCGTGACCGCCTTCCAGGGGCGCTGCGGGGTGCCGTCGAGGGTGAGCGCGATCTGCCCGCCGACCGCCATGCAGACCGTACGGCGGTCGTCGGCGGCGGTGAGCTCGGTACGGCTGACACAGCCGCCGGAGCCGGTGGACGCGCTGGGCGACGAGGCGCCGGCCGAGTCCGGCGGAGACACCGCGCCGCCGCCCTTGTCGCCGCTGCCGCTCTGCGAGCCGCAGCCCGCCAGCAGGAGGAGGGTCGCCGCGGCGAGCGACGCGCGGTGCAACGTCGTACGGGGCATGGGGTGTCCGCCTTTCCGTCGGGGAACGGACCCTTGGTGCCGATGTGACGTATCCGCCGGACGTACGGATCCCGCACCCGGACGGCTTCCGGGGGCGGGATCCGGTCACTGCGCGGGCGGGGTCAGCTGGTCGTGACGGCCGTGTCGTCGACGACGAAACTGGTATGGAGCGAGGAGTCCTCGACACCGCTGAACTTCAGGGTGACGGTCGAGCCAGCGCTCAGCCCCCTCATAGGAGGGGGTGGGCGCGTACATGATGAAGGTTAGGCCCAGAGCTGACCCTGGAGGGTCTCGATGGCTTCCTCGGTCGTGGCGGCCGTGTAGACCCCGGTCGACAGATACTTCCAGCCGCCGTCGGCGACGACGAACACGATGTCGGCGCTCTCGCCGGCCTGGACGGCCTTCTTGCCGACACCGATCGCGGCGTGCAGCGCCGCGCCGGTGGAGATGCCCGCGAAGATGCCCTCCTGCTGGAGGAGTTCCCGGGTCCGGGTCACGGCGTCCGCCGAGCCCACCGAGTAGCGGGTGGTGAGTACGGAGGCGTCGTACAGCTCGGGTACGAAGCCCTCGTCGAGGTTGCGAAGGCCGTAGACGAGGTCGTCGTACCGGGGTTCGGCGGCGACGATCTTCACCTCGGGCTTGTTCTCGCGCAGGTAGCGGCCGACGCCCATGAGGGTGCCGGTGGTGCCGAGTCCGGCGACGAAGTGCGTGACGGAGGGCAGGTCGGCGAGGATCTCCGGGCCCGTGGTGGCGTAGTGCGCCCCCGCGTTGTCCGGATTGCCGTACTGGTAGAGCATCACCCAGTCCGGGTGCTCGGCGGCGATCTCCTTGGCCACCCGCACGGCGGTGTTGGAGCCGCCGGCCGCCGGGCTGGAGATGATCTCCGCACCCCACATGCCCAGCAGGTCCCGGCGCTCCTGCGAGGTGTTCTCGGGCATCACGCACACCATGCGGTAGCCCTTGAGTTTGGCGGCCATCGCGAGGGAGATGCCGGTGTTGCCGGAGGTCGGCTCCAGGATGGTGCAGCCCGGGGTGAGCCGGCCGTCCTTCTCGGCCTGCTCGATCATGTGCAGGGCGGGGCGGTCCTTGACCGAGCCGGTCGGGTTGCGGTCCTCCAGCTTGGCCCAGATCCGGACGTCGGCGGACGGCGAGAGCCGCGGCAGGCGCACCAGGGGCGTGTTGCCGACCGCGGCCAGCGGGGAGTCGTAGCGCATGCCGGTCTCAGGCCATACCGCCGGCGACCGCCGGCAGGATCGTGACGGTGTCGCCGTCGGTCAGCTTGGTCTCGATCCCGTCGACGAAACGGACGTCCTCGTCGTTCAGGTACACGTTGACGAAGCGGCGCAGCTTGCCGTCGTCCACGATGCGGGCGTGGATCCCCGGGTGCCGGGTCTCGAGGTCGGTGAACAGTTCGGCGAGGGTGCCACCGCTGCCGTCCACCGCCTTCTGACCGTCGGTGTACTGGCGGAGGATGGTCGGGATGCGGACCTCGATGGCCATGGCTCAGGGCTCCTGTCGGAAAGTCTAGGTGGGAGGGCGCGCAGCGGCACGCCGCGGCTCACGGCCGTACGGCGGCAGGGAACGTCAACAGATGGCGCTGTTCAGCCGGCACAGGTCGACGTGCAGCCGCGCCACGAGCATGCTGCCCGGCGCCTTGTCGCTCACGTCGTAGGAAACCATGAGCTCATCGTATCGATTCCCGGTGCCTGTTCCGGAGTGTGATTCCGCATGCCGGACAGATTTCGACCGAACCTTGAGATGACCTGTCCGGGAGGTGCGTCAGTACGCCTCGACGATTCTGAGCTCCTCCTCCGTCACCTCGCCCTCCACGATGCGGTACGAGCGGAACTGGAAGTCGCCCAGGGCGTCGGTGTCGGCTGTCGAGACCAGGACGTAGTGGGCGCCGGGCTCGTTCGCGTAGCTGATGTCCGTCCGGGACGGGTACGCCTCCGTGGCCGTGTGGGAGTGGTAGATGACCACCGGTTCCTCGTCGCGGTCGTCCATCTCGCGGTAGAGCCTGAGGAGGTCGCCGGAGTCGAACTCGTAGAACGTCGGGGACATCGCCGCGTTCAGCATCGGGATGAAGCGCTCGGGGCGGTCCGAGCCCGCCGCGCCCGCGACGACGCCGCACGCCTCGTCGGGGTGGTCCTTGCGCGCGTGGGCGACGATCTGGTCGACGAGGGCCTGGGTGATGGTCAGCATGCTCCAAGAATATGCAGGCGCGCGAAGCGCTCGTCCGGGGTGGTGGTGGGAGGCCGGGGGGTAAGCAGAGGGCCGTCCCGTACCGAAGGCTGGTACGGGACGGCCCATATGCCGGACGTCCTGAGCGGCGGCCACAGGGGGCGCCACGAGTGCTCCCTGCGGCGGGACGTCCCGGGGGGGTTGGTCAGCTCACCTTCTCCAGCGTCGGCTCGCGGCGCTCGGTGATCTCCGGGTTGCGGGACTTCAGCACCAGCCAGCCGATGCCGAGCGCGGCGGCCCAGCCGGCCATCACGTACAGGCAGACCCGGGAGTCGGCGTCGTACGCGATCAGGCAGGTCACGAAGAGCAGGAACGCGATGGCGATCCAGCTGCACACCGCACCGCCCGGCGCCGGGAAGGAGGACGCGGGCAGCCGGCCCGCGTCGACCGCGCGGCGGTAGAGGACATGGCTGATCAGGATCATCAGCCAGGTCCAGATACCGGCCGCGGTGGCGACGGAGGTGACGTAGCCGAAGGCCTTCTCCGGGACGATGTAGTTGAGGACCACGCCGATGCCCATGAAGAGGACCGAGACGGTGATGCCGAGCGCCGGCGTCTTCGACGCGGACAGCTTCCTGAAGACGGCCGGGGCCTCGCCACTGTCGGCCAGGTTCCGCAGCATCCGGCCCGTGGAGTACATGCCGGAGTTGCAGGAGGACAGGGCGGCGGTGAGGACGACGAAGTTGACGATGCCGGCGCCGGCCGGGATGCCGATCTTCGCGAAGGCCGCGACGAACGGGGAGACCCCCGGGGCGAACTCGGTCCACTTCACCACGCACAGGATGACGGTGAGCGCGCCGACGTAGAACAGCGCGATCCGCCAGGGGAGCGTGTTGATCGCCTTGGGGAGGGTCTTCTCCGGGTTCTCGGACTCGCCGGCCGTGACGCCGACCAGCTCCACCGCGAGGTAGGCGAACATGACGCCCTGAAGGGTCATCAGGGAGGAGCCGACGCCCTTGGGGAAGAAGCCGTCGAACTGGTAGAGGTTCGCGACCGACGCGGTGTCACCGGCGCTGCTGAAGCCGAGGGTGAGGACACCGAGGCCGATCACGATCATGCCGATCAGGGCGGTGACCTTGACCATGGAGAACCAGAACTCGAGCTCTCCGAAGACCTTCACGGAGATCAGGTTGACCCCGAAGAGGATCACCAGGAAGACCAGCGCCGTCACCCACTGCGGGACGGACGGGAACCAGTAGTTGACGTAGATCGCGGCCGCCGTCAGCTCGGCCATGCCGGTGACGACCCACATCAGCCAGTATGTCCAGCCGGTGAAGTAGCCGAAGAACGGGCCGAGGAACTCCCGGGAGTACTCGGCGAAGGAGCCGGAGACCGGGCGGTACAGAAGCAGCTCGCCGAGCGCGCGCATGATGAAGAAGATGATGCCGCCGGCGAGGGCGTACATCAGGATGAGGCTGGGACCGGCCTTGGCGATGTTCGCCCCGGCACCCAGGAAGAGGCCGACGCCGATGGCGCCGCCGATGGCGATCATCTGGACCTGGCGGCTGCCGAGTCCGCGCTCGTATCCCTCTTCGGAGGTCTGCTCCGATGTGTCGACCTGAGCGGAGGTCATGTGTGGTGTGCGCCTTTCTCCATGCCGACCCGGGCCTCTGGTCGGCCGCGGATCGGGTTTCGATCCCCCCGGATTGCTGGAGTGAGCGTGCTCGGACTTCCCCGGGCCCGCTGAGCCTGACCGGCGGTCGCCGGTTCGGTGGCGCACCCGGACGCACACATGGGTGGTGTTCGCCGGGCGGTCGTGAAGATTTATCACGGCCGCAGTACTGATCACCGGGTTCCGCTGAGAGGGATTGTGGCGCACACCACTGGAAGAAGCGGACAAATTACGGCCGAAACGGCCATGTCGGGCCGCAACGGTGACAGGATCGTTATCCGGATTTGAGCGTCCTCTGAGCGAACGCGAAAACAGGACGGATTACGGCATAGCGGTTACGGCATCAGGGTGGCGACCAGGGTCTCCTGGAGGCCACCGAGCCACAGATAGGCCATCACCATCGGCTTGCGCGGGTCCTCGTCCGGGAGCCGGTAGAGCAGGTCGGTGTCGTCCTCGTCGGTGATGTCGAGGCGGGAGCCGATGGCGAGGCGCAGGTCGTTGAGGGCGCCGAGCCACTGCCGGGACTCCTCGGGCGCCAGCTTGAGGACCGCGCCGCCCTCCCCCACCGGGGCCAGCGCGTCCAGGGAGCGGATCACCGCGAGGGCGCTCTCCCGCTTGCCGGCCCTGAGGTCGTTCTCGGTGTAGCGGCGGAACTCGGCCGAGTGGGCCTGCTGCTCCTCGGCCTGCTGCGAGGAGTCGGGCATCCGCTCCGGGTCGCAGTAGGCGTCCGGGAAGAGCCGGCGCAGCACGGGGTCGGTGGGTGCCTCGCTCGGACCCTCGGCGAACAGCTCGGCGAGCGGGTCGTCGGGGGCTTCCTCGCCGGGGCCGGGGCCGATGAGCTCCAGAAGCTGGACGGCCAGCGTCCGGATGATGGAGATCTCGACATCGTCGAGTGCGACGGCCGCGCCGCCGCCGGGGAGCGGTTCGAAGATTCCTGGCATGGAGAGGGTTCGCTGCTTCCGGTCCTGGTCGAGGAGTGTGGCCGGCTACTTCCGGTCCCGCAGGCGAGGGGTCATTTCCGGTCCTGCTGGAGGGTGGCCCACAGGCCGTAGCCGTGCATCGCCTGTACGTCGCGCTCCATCTCCTCGCGGCTACCGCTGGAGACGACCGCCCGGCCCTTGTGGTGGACGTCCAGCATGAGCTTGGTGGCCTTGTCCTTGGAATAGCCGAAGTACGTCTGGAAGACGTACGTCACATAGCTCATGAGATTGACGGGGTCGTTGTGCACGATCGTCACCCATGGGACGTCGGGCTCGGGTACGGCGAAGACCTCCTCCGCCGATTCGGTGCGTTCGGTCTCTACGGGAGCGGGTGACGTCACAAGGCCCATGCTGCCACGCCCCCCACAAATCGTCACACTGACGAGATGGGGGTAGCATCTTCGTCATGAACACAGCGGACCTCGGGCTGCCGGTGGATGTTCCCTCGACGGCGCTCTTCACGGACCAGTACGAACTGACGATGCTGCAGGCCGCCCTGAAGGCGGGTACGGCCGAGCGGCGCAGCGTCTTCGAGGTCTTCACCCGGCGGCTGCCTGACGGGCGCCGTTACGGCGTCGTGGGGGGCACCGGACGCGTCCTGGACGCGGTCGAGAACTTCCGCTTCGACGCGGCCGTCCTCGGCTTCCTGGAGGAGCAGGGCATCGTCGACCGGCCCACCCTGAAGTGGCTCGCCGGCTACCGCTTCAGCGGTGACATCTGGGGCTACCCCGAGGGCGAGGTCTACTTTCCCGGCTCGCCGATCTTGCGGGTGGAGGGCTCCTTCGCCGAGTGCGTGCTCCTGGAGACCGTGATCCTCTCCATCCTCAACCACGATTCGGCGATCGCGGCCGCCGCCTCCCGGATGTCCTCGGCCGCGGGCGACCGGCCGCTGATCGAGATGGGCGCCCGCCGCACCCACGAGCTGGCCGCCGTGGCCGCCGCCCGCGCCGCCTACATCGGCGGTTTCACGACCACCTCCGACCTGGCCGCCGGCTTCCGCTACGGCATCCCGACCGTGGGCACCTCCGCCCACGCCTTCACCCTGCTCCACGACCACGAGCGCGACGCCTTCGAGGCCCAGGTCATCTCACTCGGCCGTGGGACCACCTTGCTGGTCGACACCTACGACGTCGCCGAGGCGGTCCGTACGGCCGTGGAGGTGGCCGGGCCCGAGCTGGGCGCCGTCCGCATCGACTCCGGCGACCTGCTGCTGGTGGCCCACCGGGTGCGCCAGCAGCTGGACGAGCTGGGGGCGGTCAACACGAAGATCATCGTGACCTCCGATCTCGACGAGTACGCCATCGCCTCCCTGGCCGCTGCCCCCGTGGACGCGTACGGCGTCGGCACCCAGCTGGTCACCGGCTCCGGGCACCCCACCTGCTCCATGGTCTACAAGCTGGTCGCCCGCGCCGAGTCCGCCGACCCGAAGGCTCCGCTGCTGCCGGTCGCCAAGAAGTCGTCCGGCGGCAAGACATCCATCGGCGGCCGCAAGTGGGCGGCGCGCCGCCTGGACGCCGACGGGGTGGCGGAGGCCGAGGTCGTCGGCACCGGCGAGGTGCCGGCCGACCTGGTCGACCAGCTGCTCCAGATCGAACTGGTCAAGTCCGGCGAGGTCGTCGCCCGCGAGCCCCTGGACGCGCCCCGCGCACGCCATGCGGCGGCCAGGGCGCGTCTGCCCCTCTCCGCGACCCAGCTCTCCCGTGGTGAACCGGTCATTCCGACGGAGTACGTCCAGGGGCGCTCGGGTAGCTAGAGCGGGTGCCCGCGTACGCGCCCCGCAAAGCCCCTCCCCTACGCCCCCGTAAGTCTCTACGCTCGGAGGTTCAGGCCGGGCCCGCACCCCATTTTTCTGCGTCTCCCCCCTCGACAGACCCGATACCGAACACGAAGGACACCGACCATGCGCCGCGCCTTGATCGTCGTTGATGTGCAGAACGACTTCTGCGAGGGGGGCAGCCTCGCGGTGGCGGGAGGCGCCGATGTGGCCGCCGCGGTCACGGAGCTGATCGGGCAGGCGCCCGCCGGCTACCGCCATGTGGTGGCGACCCGCGACCACCACATCGCGCCGGGCGGCCACTTCGCGGACAACCCCGACTACGTGCACAGCTGGCCGGCGCACTGCGTCGCCGGCACGGAGGGCGTCGGCTTCCACCCGAACTTCGCCCCGGCGGTCGCCTCCGGCGCGGTGGACGCGGTGTTCAGCAAGGGCGCGTACTCGGCGGCCTACAGCGGCTTCGAGGGCGTCGACGAGAACGGCGTGAAGCTGGCGGACTGGCTGCGCTCCCGCAAGATCGACGAGGTGGACGTGGTGGGGATCGCGACGGACCACTGCGTGCGGGCCACCGCCCTGGACGCCGCGAAAGAGGGTTTCCGCACCTCGGTCCTCCTGGACCTCACGGCGGGCGTGGCGGAGGCGACGACGGAGCGGGCCCTGGAGGAGATGCGCGAGGCGGGCGTGGAACTCACGGGCAAGCCGGTCGTCTAGGGCCTGTCGTTTGGATCAGGCCGCAGGTCAGTGGCGGTGCGGTTCGATGCCGGGGAGCGGGGGCCGGTGCGTGTGGCTGCAAGGCGGAGGAGGCGTGGACAATCAGCCGCTACCGCGGCGGGCGACGCGGTGGGGGCACCCCCGGCCGAAGGCTGGGGGACGTCGGCGACCGACGACAACGCGGCAGATGCGCGTGCCAGCCCCCGCGTCTGCGGAGTGATCCAAACGACAGGCCCTAGGGACGCCCGCGCCTTTGCCGGCTACACCACCGCCGATCTTCGCAGCAGCGACCTGATCGGTCTCCACAGTTCCGTCACCGTGACACCGTTGTCAGGTGCCGTTCGCCATATCAGGCCGTCCGGGTGATGGAGGACCGCGGTGATCTCGTCCGGGGTCGGCGGGGCGGCGTTGCCCCGCAGGTAGACCGCTCGCATGCCCAGGTTGCGGAGCCTGGTCAGGGCGCGGGCGCGGTTCTGGGCCAGGACCAGTACCCGCACCCCGGCGGTGCCCCCGGCAGGGGCGGGGCTGGGCAGGTTCAGTGCCACCACCACGCTGCCGTTCGGCAGCTTGCAGAACCCTCCTGCGGCCATGCGGTCATCCCCCCGTGCGAGTAGGTGTCAATAAGAAAGCCACAGGACGCACCTAAACACGATCGGCGGCGACCCGCCAGGGGGTCGCCGCCGATACGTCTCTGACCTGCGAAAACGCGAGCTACTTCACCGCGGGGCCAATCCGGAGGGTGATCGTCGAGCCGTCCCGGGCCTCCGAGACGATGTTGATCTTGGTATTGGTGTCAGTGATCTTGACACCGCCGGCCGGGTTCGAGGCGTCGTGGTAGGTGCTCCTGTGGTCGTTGAAGACCGACACCCCGGACGACCGCGTGATCTTGGTCGCCACGTCCGCCTTGTGGAGCGTGATCCCGTCGCTCGGGTAGAGGCTGAACGGCGAGTCGTAGGCCTGGACGCGGTTGCGCATCAGCGTGCCGTCGGACCACTTCAGCGCCGCCGGGTGCGAGTCGACCGGGAGGATGAGGCCGGTGCCGGGGTGGTCGCCGGTGTTGTTGTCCGCCTCGGAGGTGTCCCACTTCCAGATCAACAGGCCGTTCTGGTACGGGTAGTGCTCCACCCAGTCCGGACGGGTCGTCGAGAAGCCGAAGTTGTACGGACCGGTCCTGAGGGTCTTGTCGTACGACACGTACTGACGGTTCTCGGCGATGTAGTACTGCGCGTAGGCCTTGGTGAACGACGCGCCGATGCGGGAGAAGCCGGCCGCGGTCCAAGCGGCGTCCGCCGACTCCGCGTTGTCGGAGAAGACCGTCGAACCCTCCGCCGTCAGCGTGATCCCGTCGGCCGCGAAGCCCTTCAGGGCGACTCCGCCGTCGGTCTGGTAGCGGAAACGCAGCTGGATCTTCTGGCCCGCGTAGGCGTCCAGCGGGTACGACAGCTCGGCGTACGCGTCGACCGAGCCGGTGAGCGCCGGCTTGTCGCTGCCGTCGCGCGGGATGGCCTGGCCGTTCACCGTGCCGTCCAGGGCGGTCCAGTTGGCGCCGCCGTCGGTGGACACCTCGGTGTAGAGGTAGTCGTAGCCCGACTCGATGTCGTACCAGCCGTCCAGGCTCAGCGCCGCCGAGGACTTGCCGGTCAGGTCGACCGGACGGGTCAGCGTGTTCTTGAGGTTGTCGCCGCTGCCGCTCCACCACTGGGCCGAGCCCTCGGCCGGGGTGACGACCTCGGTGGTGACCGCCTTGTCGGGCAGCGAGACCACGAGGGCCTGCTTGTTCCTGGTGTTGTACTCGGCGACGCCCAGCTTGTGCGAGGACTTCGTGCCGGCCTTGGCGACGTCGTAGTCGAGCCAGCCGAGCTGGAGCTTGTCCCAGGCGTTCATGTCGCCGGGCAGGTCACCGATGGCCTCCTTGCCGGTGCCCAGCCAGGAGCCGGAGGACATCAGGGTCCAGAAACCGGTGGAGTTCTCGCCGCCGTTGGTGTCGTACTCGTCGGGCAGGCCGAGGTCGTGGCCGTACTCGTGGGCGTAGACGCCGAGTCCGCCGTTCTCCGGCTGCATGGTGTAGTCGCCGACCCAGACGCCGGTGCCGCCGACCTGGGTGCCGCCGAGCTTGTTGCCGTCGGGGCCGGTGGCGCCGGCGTCGGTGCCGAAGGCGTACCAGCGGTGCGCCCAGATGGCGTCGGTGCCCTGGGTGCCGCCGCCCGCGGACTCGTCCTCGCCGGCGTGCACGATCTGGAAGTGGTCGACGTAGCCGTCGGGCTCGTTGAAGTTCCCGTCGCCGTCGTGGTCGTAGCGGTCCCACTGGTCGTAGCGGGCGAGGCCGGCCTTGATGTCGGCGTCGGACCTGCCGGCCGCCTTCTCGTGGGCGACCCAGGACGTCAGGCCGTCGCGGACCAGGTTCCAGACGCTGGAGCAGGTGCTGGAGCCGCAGGCGTTGTTGCCGTAACGGGCCTCGTTGTAGGGGACCTTGACCCAGTCGGTGACCTCGCCGTCGACCGAGTAGCGGTTCGAGGACTGCTTCTCGTAGTACTTCTTCAGCGACTCGGTGTTCTCGCCGGTGCCGAAGTAGAGGTCCTGGAAGTGGGCCTGGTTGTAGTCCGCCTGCCAGGCCGTGGAGTTGTCCTTGGTGCGGTCCGGCGCGGCGATCCGGTTGTGCTGCGGGCCGGCCATGCCGCCGTAGCGGGGGTCGGTCCGGTCGCCGAACTCCACCAGGATCGTGAAGATCTTGTCGGTCTTCTCCCGGCCGAGCTCGACGTACTTGCTGTCGCCCTTCTTGCTCTTGAGCTGGACGACCTTCGAGCCGTCACGGTCCTTGACCTGGGCCTTGCCGGATATGACCTGGTCGAGGGCCTCCTGCCGCTGGGCCTCCTGGGTCTTGCTCAGCGGGCCGTCGAGGTCGTGCCCGTCCTGCTTGGCCGACGGGTCCTGCCGGTCGACGGTGGCGCTCGCCGGTCCCTTCGCGGCCTCAGCGGCCGCGAAGGTGGTGAAGCCCGCGGACGCCATGGCGAGTGCCGCTCCGATGGTGAGCGCTCTCAACGTCCAGGATCTGCTGGTCACTTGATTTCCTCCCCCGCGCCGCGCGCACGGAAGGGGGTCCGGATTCATGGAGGGATCCGTGCGCGCACGATCAACGCGTCGATTCAAGTGACGTCATTTGACTACTGGTTTACGAAAAAAGACAGATCTTGACTTGCTCTGTTCAACTGCACTATGCGGAAGAGGAGTTCGCTTTACGAACACCGGTGCGTGGACGGAACGCCGAAGGGTCTCGCTCAACCGGCGCGCATATGCCGCCGATTGCCGTATGCCATGCGACCGTGCGCCCCCTGTGCACCGGTACCGTGGGTTAGGTCACGCTTACCGACCGTTCCGCTCGGGCATGCACGCGAATAGAGTCGAACGGTGGAACGCCCGGAAGCCGGTGGAAAGCAAGGCCGGCTCCCCGTCTCACCCCACACCTTCCGAGGACACGATTGCCATGCCTCGTCCGACCCCGGCACAGCTCGTCTACGGTTCGTGCACCGTGATCTGCTCGACGCTCGCCATGCTGCTGCTGTCACAGACGAGTTCGGGTATCGGGATCGCGGTCATCGCGCTCGCCGCGCTCGGCCTGGGACTGCTGGTCGCCATGACGGTTCCGCTCCCCGAGCCGCGCACGGTCGCCCGGTCCGAGCCCGCCCCGACCGCATCGCCCGAGGTGCGGGTCCCCGTGCACCGGGAGACCGTGGCCGCCGCCACGGCCAAGCCCGTCCGGGAGCACACCGCGCCCTGACGCGCGCACACACGAGCAGCCGGCGGGTCCACGGGACTGACGGACCCGCCGGCTGCTTGTGCGCCCCTCGGCATCACTTCGTACTGACCACGACCGTCTTCGCGGCCTTGTCGTGCAGCCCCTGTTTGTATGGTTTGTCGAAGTAGCTCCAGCCACCGCAGATGATCGTCCACACACAGGCGCAGCAGAAGGCGAACGGCACCCACAGCACCAGGGCGCGCACCAGCGAGGTCTGGGCGGAGGGCGTGGAGCCGTCGCCCAGGTTGGCGACCCGCAGGCCGAGCCACTTCTTGCCGAGGGTCTGCCCCGACTTGGCGGTCATCAGGGTGTCGTAGCCGACGAACAGGACGGCGGCGACCAGCGACTGCGCGAAGGACTTGCCGACCTCGACCTTGTCGCCGTTCATCTGGTACTCGCGCACCCCGAAGGCCCAGGTGAGCAGCCAGACCACGATGAGCACCAGGACCATGTCGATGATCCGGGCCAGGGTGCGCCTGCCGCTGTCGGCGAGCGGCGGCATCCCGGCGAGCGGATCGGCGGGATAACCGCCGGCTCCACCGGCTCCGCCGTACGGGCCGCCTTCCCCTCCGTAGGGGCCGCCGCCGTAGGAGGGCGGCGGGGGCTGCGCGCCGCCGTACGGGGTGTCGTACGGCGAGCCCGGCCCCTGGCCCCCGTCCGGCCGTTCGGACGGGGGCTGCTTTCTGAACGGGTCGTCCTCCGGCGGCTGTCCGGAGCCCGGGGGCGGTTCGGTGCTCATGGCCCGAGTGGACCGCGAAGCCGCCCGGTGCGCATCCGGCGAGCGGCCGTACGGGGTACGACGCCTCGTCAGCCGGCGACGAAGGTGTGCGCCGCCTTGTCGTGCCAGCACTGGTGCCAAGGCCGGTCGAACAGGCACCAGGCGACGCCGATGATCCCGATGCCGAGCAGACCGGGCACGGTGTACACCAGCCAGCGGCGCAGCGAGGCGCCGAAGGCCGGGGGCTCGTGGCCCTCGATGTCCCGTACCTCCAGGCCGAGCAGCTTCTTGCCGAGCGTGCGGCCCCACTTGGCGGTGGGCAGCACCTCGTAGAGGACGCCGACGAGGAGCAGGACGGCGAGCACGACCCCGAGGTACAGGCCGGTCGTGCCGTCGAGCAGCCAGACGGTCTCGGTACGGCCGGAGAGCTTGGCCGCGTCGATCTTGTCCTGCACGTGGCCGGCCGCCTGAGTGCCGAACGGTACGGCGGCCACGGCGGTCACCGCGCCGACGACCAGGCTGTCCACGAGCCGTGCGGCGAACCGCTTGCCGAGGCCGGCGGGCCGGGCCGACGCCTGCCGCCGGGCGGCCGCCTGGAAGACGTCCTCCACCGGCGGCTTCCAGGGCGCGACCGGCTGATCGCCCGCGAGCTGGTGTACCTGCTGCGCCCAGGAGGACTGCCCGCCGCCGGGGCCGGCGGTCACGGGGGTGGCGGGGCTGGCCGGCGCGGGCTGGGGCCCGGCGGACTGCGGGGGTACGGCGGGAGCGACGGCCTGGGGGGCGGCGGAGGCCGGAGCCGCCTGGGCCCCTGCGGCGCGTTCCGCGGCGGCCTTTCCGGCGCCGAAGCCGGAGCGGCCGCCACCGGGCGTACCGAACCCGGCCGCACCGGCGGGACCCTGAGCCCCGTAGCCGCCCGGCCCGGACGCCCCGGCCGCACCCGGACCACCGGAGCCCGGCACCCCGAACCCACCCGAACCCACACTCTGCCCACCGGCCCCGGCCCCGGCACCACTGCCTTGGCCACCGGCGCCCGCACCCCGGCCACCCGCGCCCGCCGCACCACCGGAACCCTGCCCACCGGCACCGGCACCCCCGCCTTGGCCACTGAACCCGGCCGCACCGGCTCCCCTGCCCTGGGGGGCCGGGCTTGCCGCATCCGGGCCCCGGCCGGTGAATGCCGGCCCGCCGGAGCCCGGGGCGGCCGCCGGGGCCCCCGTGTTCGGCGCGTCCTTGGCCCGGATCGGCCGGAAGGTCATCGTGCCGTCGTCCATGGGCGGTCGGGCGGCCGGCGGGGTGCCCGCGGGGCCTACCGTCGGCCTGCGGAAGATGAACGTGCCGCCGGAGTCGGCGTCCCCCTGGCCCGCAGGCGGGATCGTCGCCGTGCCGTCCGTGCGGGACGACTGGCCGTCCGGCTGGGGCGGGGAACCCGCCGCCGCCCGGGGGTCGGTGCCCCAGGCGCTCCCCTCGGCCGCCCAGCCGGAGGCTCCCGGCTGCGGGTCCTCGTCGAAGAAGTGCGGGCCGGTCTCCTCGACCGCGGGGGCCGCGGGGGTCGCGGGACGGGAGCCGGGCGGCGGGGCGAGCGGTTCGCCGTCGGCCGGGGCCGGGCGGCTGGTGCCCGGCACCCACGCGGCGCCGTTCCAGTAACGGACGTAGCCGGGGATGGACGGGTCCGGGTAGTAGCCCTCGCGGGGCCGTTCGTCACCGGGTGCCGGGGTTGGGGCGGTCATGTCCGTCATCCCGTATCTGCTCGGGGGTCGTGTGGGAGCCTCCACATCTATCAGACGCGGGTGCCCGGCACCGCCAGTCCCGCAGGACCCGCCCCTTTCCGGGCACCCCTGTGCATCCCCTTCACCGCGTCGGAGAAAATTTCCAGCAATCCGCGTAATGCTCGCGGCCCCATCCCCTCTCCACTCGTACGGGCCCATCCGCAGGCGCCCGTGCGACGACCGAGAGGAACCGAACGTCATGCATCACACAGTGGTGGAGCGCGAACTGGAGTTACGGCTCATCCTGTCCCCCGAGCGGAGCATCCCGGTCCCGGCCCGGCTCGCCTACCGCTCCGACCACCCGTACGCCGTCCATGTCGGCTTCCACGTCAACTCGGAGTCCCCGGTCCACTGGACCTTCGCCCGCGACCTCCTGGTGGAGGGGGTGTTCCGGCCCTGCGGGCACGGGGATGTGCGGGTGTGGCCGACGAAGGTGGCGGGCCGCAGCGTCGTGCTGATGGCGCTGAGTTCACCGGACGGAGACGCCCTCCTGGAGGCGCCGACCGCCCAGGTGTCCGCCTGGCTGGAGCGGACGCTGCGGGTGGTGCCCCCGGGGACTGAGGGCGGGCAGCTCGGGATCGACGACGCGCTCGACCAGCTGCTCGCCCGGTGAGGACCCTGCCGCCGTATGGGGTGTGTGGGGTGTTTGGGTTCAGAACAGCTTGCCGGGGTTGAGGATGCCCAGCGGGTCGAAGGCGTCCTTCACGGCCCGCTGCATCTCCAAACCCACCGGCCCGATCTCCCGGGCCAGCCACTCCTTCTTCAGGACGCCGACGCCGTGTTCGCCGGTGATGGTGCCGCCGAGCTCCAGTCCGAGGGCCATGATCTCGTCGAAGGACTCGCGGGCGCGGCGGCACTCGTCGGGGTCCTGCGCGTCGAAGCAGACCGTGGGGTGGGTGTTGCCGTCGCCCGCGTGGGCGATGACCCCGATGGTCAGCCGCTGCTTCTCGGCGATGCGCTCGACCCCTTCGATCATGTCGCCGAGCCGGGAACGGGGCACGCACACGTCGTCGATCATCGTGGTGCCCTTGACGGCCTCCAGGGCGACGAGCGAGGTCCGGCGGGCCTGGAGGAGGAGTTCGGACTCGGCGCCGTCGTCGGCCGGGACCACCTGGGTGGCGCCCGCCTCCTCGCACAGCGCGCCGAGGGCGGCGAGGTCGGCGGCCGGGGCCGGGGTGTCGAAGGCGGCGAGGAGCAGCGCCTCGGTCGTCTCCGGCAGACCCATGTGGCTGAGTTCGTTGACCGCCTTCACGGTCGTTCGGTCCATCAGTTCGAGGAGGGACGGTACGTGCCCGCCCTCCATGATCCGGCACACCGCGTCGCAGGCGGCGGTCGCGGAGTCGAACTCGGCGGCCAGCACCAACTGCTGGGGCGGCTTGGGCTTCAGTGCCAGGACGGCCCGTACGACGACACCGAGGGAGCCCTCGGAGCCGACGAACAGCCGCGTGAGGTCGTACCCGGCGACGCCCTTGGCCGTGCGCCGGCCGGTGGACATCAGCCGCCCGTCGGCGAGGACGACGTCCAGGCCGAGGACGTACTCGGCGGTCACTCCGTACTTCACACAGCACAGCCCGCCCGACGCCGTGCCGATGTTGCCGCCGATCGTGCACAGCTCCCAACTGGAGGGATCCGGCGGGTAATAGAGGCCGTGTTCCTCGACCGCGCGGGAGAGGGCGGCGTTGATGACGCCGGGTTCGACCACGGCGATGCGGTCGACCGGCGAGATCTCCATGATGCGGTCCATCTTCGTCAGGGACAGCACGATGCAGCCGTCGGCGGCGTTGGCGCCGCCGGACAGGCCGGTGCGGGCGCCCTGCGGGACGACCGGGACGCGCAGGTCGGTGGCGGTGCGCAGGACGTGCTGCACCTGCTCCACCGTGCGCGGCAGTACGACGACGGCCGGGGCCCCGGCCGGGCAGAAGCTCGCCATGTCGTTGGCGTAGGAGGTGGTCACAGCGGGGTCCACGAGCACAGCGTCGGCCGGCAGGCCCGCGAGGAGCCGGTCGGTGAGGTTGCCGGTGGTCTCGTCCCGAGGCGCTTCAATACGGCTCATGATCACAGCGTCGCACCCGGGGCCATCGGTGTGAACCCCACAGACGCCTTCCTTGGGCCGCCCGGACGTCGTCGTCGTATTGACGCACAGTATGCGGCATGTGTGCGCTCGATAACCGACAGTCAGGTCCCACCACCTCGCTGCTCGTGGAGCCGGGGCGGCCGCGCCGCCGCGGCCGGGTGCTGCGGCGGCTCCTGGTCGTCGCGCTGGCGGGCGGGGCGGCGGCCGGCGGGGTGCTGATGCTGTGGCCGCACGAGCCGGAGCCGCGTCGCGCCGCCCCGCCCCCGGCGGCCGGCCCCGGGGCACAGGCGAGGGCCCGGGCCGGGGCGCTTGCGGCGGCGCAGACGGCTGTCGTCAACGGCCTGCCCGCCGCGCTGCCCGACCTCACCACGCTCATCGGCGCACACGAGAGCCGGGTGCGGGCGCAGCCGAGGGACGCGAGGGCCTGGGCGGTGCTCGGGGCCGCGTACGTCGAGCGGGCCCGCCGGAGCGCCGGCACCGCCGACTATCCCCGGGCCGAGCGGGCGCTGCAGACGTCCCTCCAGTTGACCGGTAAGGGCAACACCGAGGCGCTGGGCGGGCTCGCGGCGCTGGCGAACGCGCGCCGGGACTTCCCGACGGCCAAGCGGTTCGGCGAGGAGGCGCTGAAGGCGGCGCCGAAGCGGTGGTCGACGTATCCGGCGCTGATCGACGCCTACAACGGGCTCGGCGACTACAAGGCGGCCCGGGCCGCGCTCGACAAGCTGATGGCGCTGAAGGTCGGACCGGCCGTGAAGCCGGCCGTGATGGCACGGGCCTCGGCGGTGTACCGGGACCGGGGCTGGCGCGAGGACGCGGTGGCGCAGGTGACCGACGCGGCGGCGGCCGCCTCTTCCCCCGCCGAGCAGGCCGCGTATCTGACGCAGGCCGGACAGCTGGCCTGGGAGCGGGGCGAACGGGACGACGCGCTACGGCACTTCAAGGCTGCCCTACGCCTTGACCCCGACCAGTCGGCGGCTCGGGCCGGACAGGCACGGGCGCTGGCCTCGCTGGGCCG
Organism: Streptomyces sp. NPDC005866; assembly: GCF_040629895.1. Taxonomy (NCBI): domain Bacteria; kingdom Bacillati; phylum Actinomycetota; class Actinomycetes; order Kitasatosporales; family Streptomycetaceae; genus Streptomyces; species Streptomyces sp. NPDC005866. Next base: position 135,642 of record NZ_JBEXWP010000002.1, on the reverse strand, counting down.
CACACAGGAGGCGCTGACCGCGTACCAGGGGGCCCTCGCGCACCGGCCGACTCCGCAGGTCGCCCTGGAACTGGCCGAGTTGTACGAGTCGCTGGGGATGGGTCAGCAGGCCGAGGCGCAGTACGCGCTGCTGCGGACGCAGGTGCGGCGGGAGCTGGACGACGGGGTCGACGACGAGCTGCTGATCGGGCAGTACGAGGCGGACCACGGGGATGCCGAGGAGGCGGTGCAGCGGCTGACGGCCGAGTGGGAGCGGCAGCCCGGCATCGAGGTCGCGGACGCGCTCGGGTGGGCGCTGCACCGGGCCGACGACGACGAGGAGGCGCTGCGCTACGCCTCGGTCGCGACGGACTCGGCGAAGGGCGGCGGGGTCCGCAGCGCGCTGTACGCCTTCCATCGGGGCATGATCGAGCACGACCTGGAGCTGGACGCACCGGCCCGCCGCCACCTCCAGGACGCGCTGCGGATCAATCCGTTCTTCTCACCGCTGCGGGTCCCGGCGGCCCGCGCGGCCCTGGCCACACTGGGCGACCAGCCACCGGACGAGGAAGCCCCGCAGTGAGGCACCGGCGGAGAGAAGTCGGACCAACGTCAGTTTCTCTCCGCCGCACCCCGGGCCCACCGGGCTCACCGGGTCACCGAGGCCGCCGGCTCACAGGTTGCCGCGGCGCTCCTGCTCTCGTTCGATCGCCTCGAACAGGGCCTTGAAGTTGCCCTTGCCGAAGCCCATCGAGCCGTGCCGTTCGATGATCTCGAAGAAGACCGTCGGCCGGTCCTGGACCGGCTTGGTGAAGATCTGCAGCAGATAGCCGTCCTCGTCCCGGTCGGCGAGGATCTTCAGCTCGCGCAGGGTGTCGACCGGCACCCGGGTGTCGCCGACCCACTCGCCGAGGGTGTCGTAGTAGGAGTCGGGGGTGTTGAGGAACTCGACGCCGGCCGCGCGCATGGTCCGTACGGTCTCGACGATGTCGTTGGTGTTGAGCGCGATGTGCTGGACGCCCGCGCCGCCGTAGAACTCCAGGTACTCGTCGATCTGGGACTTCTTCTTGGCGACGGCGGGCTCGTTGATCGGGAACTTGACCTTGAGGGTGCCGTCGGCGACCACCTTGGACATCAGAGCGCTGTACTCGGTGGCGATGTCGTCGCCCACGAACTCCTTCATGTTCGTGAAGCCCATGACCTTGTTGTAGAAGCCGACCCATTCGTTCATCCGGCCGAGTTCCACGTTGCCGACGCAGTGGTCGACGGCCTGGAAGGTGCGGCGGGCGGGGGGTTCCACGATCGGGGACGCGGCGACGAACCCGGGGAGGTACGGGCCGTCGTAGCCGGTCCGCTCGACGAGGGTGTGGCGTGTCTCGCCGTACGTGGCGATCGCGGCGAGGACCACCGTGCCGTGCTCGTCCTTCAGTTCGTACGGCTCGGCCACCGAGCGGGCGCCGTGCTCGACGGCGTACGCGTACGCGGCGCGGGCGTCCGGGACCTCGATGGCCAGGTCGACGACCCCGTCGCCGTGCTCGGCCACGTGCCGGGACAGGAAGGCGCCCCACTCGGTGTCCGGCTTGACGACTGAGGTGAGGACGAACCGGGCAGAGCCGTTCTCCAGGACGTAGCTCGCGGTCTCGCGGCTGCCGTTCTCCGGTCCGGAGTACGCGACCAGCCGCATGCCGAAGGCGGTGGAGTAGTAGTGCGCCGCCTGCTTGGCGTTGCCGACTGCGAAGACGACCGCGTCCATTCCCTTGACCGGGAAGGGGTCGTCCTGCCGGGCGGTCGCGTCGGGAGTGTGCTGTGTGGTCTGCGTCATGGTCGAAGGGTGACCCTGGCCCACAAGGTGCGCAATAGTTCTCGTTTCGACTGGGCAACATGTTCAGCGATACGGCCGTACTGGCGGACTTTCTGTACAGGATGACCATCCGGAGGCGGGCATGGCGATCGATCATCTGGACGGGCGGATCCTGGTGCTGCTGGCCAGGGAACCGCGGATCGGCGTGCTGGAGATGTCCCGTCGGCTGGGGGTGGCTCGCGGGACCGTGCAGGCGCGGCTCGACCGGCTTCAGTCGAATGGAGTGATCCAGGGATTCGGCCCGCAGGTGGATCCGGCGGCCCTCGGCTACCCGGTCACCGCGTTCGCCACGCTGCAGATCCGGCAGGGCCAAGGCGCCGATGTGCGGGCGCACTTGGCGACCGTGCCGGAGGTGCTGGAGCTGCACACCACCACCGGCACCGGGGACATGCTGTGCCGGCTGGTGGCCCGCTCCAACGCCGATCTCCAGCGGGTGATCGACCGGGTCGTCGGTTTTGATGGCATTGTCCGGGCCTCCACGGCGATCGTCATGGAGAACCCCGTTCCGCTGCGGGTCATCCCGCTGGTGGAACAGGCCGCGGCGGACAGCGAAGGGACGACCTGACCGGTTCGTTCGGAGTCCTGAGTTCGAGTTCGGGGTGAGCGCGCGTGAGCTTCTGGGAGTACCTGGGCAACCGGCACCAGACCCTGCTCACGGACGCCTACCAGCACGCCAGCGCGGTCTTCCAGTGCATGGTCGCGGCGACCCTCATCGGCGTACTGATCGGTGTCCTCACCTACCGCAGCGAGTGGGCCGGCAACCTCGCCACCACCGCCACCGCCACCATCCTCACCGTCCCCTCCCTCGCCATGATCGGTCTGCTGATCCCGGTCGTGGGTCTCGGTGTCCCGCCGACGGTGATCTCCCTGACGCTGTACGGACTGCTGCCGATCGTGCGGAACGCGATCGTGGGCCTGCGCGGTGTCGACCCGATGCTGGTGGACGCGGCCCGGGGCATCGGCATGTCCCGGCTGACGCGGCTGCTGCGGGTCGAGTTGCCGCTGGCCTGGCCGCCGATCCTGACCGGTATCCGGGTCTCCACGCAGATGCTGATGGGCATCGCCGCGATCGCCGCGTACGCCTCCGGTCCCGGCCTCGGCAACGAGATCTTCCGCGGACTGGCCTCCCTGGGCAGCAAGAACGCGCTCAACCAGGTGCTCGCGGGCACCGTCGGGATCATCATCCTCGCCCTGCTGTTCGATGCCGCGTACGTCCTGATCGGACGGCTGACCATTCCGAGGGGGATCCGTGTCTGAATCCCATGGGGCCTCGATCGAGCTGGAGAACCTCACCAAGCGCTACCCGGGCAGCCCGCAGCCCGCCGTCGACAACGTGAACATGGAGATCAGGGCGGGCGAGACGGTGGTCTTCGTCGGCCCGTCCGGCTGCGGCAAGTCGACGACTTTGAAGATGATCAACCGGCTGATCGAGCCGACCGGCGGCCGGATCCGGATCGGCGGCGAGGACGTCACCGGCATCGACGCGGTGAAGCTGCGCCGCAAGGTCGGCTACGCCATCCAGTCCGCCGGCCTGTTCCCGCACATGACGGTCGCCCAGAACATCGCCCTGGTCCCGAAGATGCTCGGCTGGCCGAAGGCCAGGATCCGCGCCCGCGTCGAGGAACTGCTCGACCTGGTCGGCCTGGACCCCGGCGAGTTCCACGGCCGCTACCCGCGCCAGCTCTCCGGCGGCCAGCAGCAGCGGGTGGGCGTGGCCCGGGCGCTGGCCGCCGATCCTCCGGTGCTGCTGATGGACGAGCCGTTCGGAGCCGTGGACCCCATCACCCGCGACCATCTCCAGGACGAGCTGATCCGGGTCCAGCACGAACTGCACAAGACGATCGTCTTCGTCACCCACGACTTCGACGAGGCGATCAAGCTCGGCGACCGCATCGCCGTACTCCGCGAACGCTCGCACATCGCCCAGTTCGACACCCCGGAGGCGATCCTCACCAACCCGGCGGACGACTTCGTCTCCGGTTTCGTCGGCGCGGGCGCGGCCCTCAAGCGGCTGAACCTCACCCGGGTCCGGGACGTCGAGATGGGGGACTACCCGACGGTCACCCTGGACACCCCGCTCCAGGAGATCTTCAACAAGCTGCGCGCCAGCGGCACGAACGAGATCCTCCTGCTCGACAAGCGCGGCCGCCCCTACAAGTGGCTCCGGCGCGGCGACCTGATGCGGGCCAGGGGCTCGCTGGCCCGCGCCGGCACGCTGGTGCACGACACGGTGACCCGCGACGCGACCCTGCGGGACGCGCTGGAGGCGGTGCTGACGGACAACGCGGGCCGGGTCGCGGTGACCGGGCGGCGCGGCGAGTTCATCGGGGTGGTCGACATGGAGACCCTGATGAACTCGGTGCACGAACTCCTGGAGGCCGACCGCTTCGAGGCGATGGAGCACCAGCACGAACTCCAGGAGGTCCGGGCCGCCCAGACCCATGCCGAACAGGAAGGCGAGGGAGGGGAGCAGAAGGCGTGAGCACGTCCCCCGACGGCCGCCCCGAGGGCGAGCACGAGGTCAAGGGCCTCGCCTTCCGCGACGAGGGCGAGGCGGAGCAGGAGGCCCCGCCGCCGCGGCAGCGCCCTCCGGCCCGCCGCATCACCTGGCGGAATCTGACGTTCCTGCCGGCGTTCCTGGTCGCGCTGCTGCTGGCCACCTGGCTCTGGTTCCAGCAGGCCCACCTGGACACGATCTCCCAGAACGCCCTCTCCCACGGCCAGGTCTCCAAGGCCCTGTGGCAGCACATCAAACTGACCCTGATCTCGACGTTCTTCGTGCTGATCATCGCGATCCCGCTGGGCATCCTGCTGACCCGCAAGGCCTTCCGCAAAGCCACCCCGGTGGCGATGGCCTTCGCCAACATGGGCCAGGCGACCCCCGCGATCGGCCTGCTGGCCCTGCTGGTCATCTGGCTGGGCGTCGGCGAGAGGGCGGCCCTGATCGGCATCATCGTGTACGCGATCCTCCCGGTCCTCTCCAACACCATCGCGGGCCTGAAGGCGAACGACCCGACCCTCCTGGAGGCGGCACGGGGCATCGGCATGTCCCCGCTGGGCGTGCTGAGGAAGGTGGAGCTGCCGCTGGCCGTCCCGCTGATCCTCGCCGGCGTCCGTACGGCCCTGGTCCTCAACGTCGGTACGGCGACCCTCGCCACCTTCGGCGGGGGCGGCGGCCTGGGCGTCCTGATCACCACCGGCATCACCAACCAGCGCATGCCGGTCCTGGTCCTCGGCTCCGTCCTCACGGTGACCCTGGCCCTGTTGGTGGACTGGCTGGCGTCCCTGGCGGAGGTCCTGCTACGGCCACGGGGGCTGGAGGTGAGCCGATGAGACGGCTCTGCGTGCCGCTGGCGCTGCTCCTGACCGCCGGCTGCGGCCTGACGAGCGGCTCCCCCATGGTCGACGACGTGAAACCGGGCTCGATCGGCGCGGGCGAGCCGTTGAAGGGCGCCCATCTCACCGTCACCTCGAAGGAGTTCACGGAACAGCTGATCCTCGGCGCGATCATGGGAATCGCCTTCGAGGCGGCGGGCGCGAAGGTCCTCGACCGCACCGGCATCCAGGGCTCGGTCGGCGCCCGCGAGGCGGTCAAGTCCGGCGAGGCCGACGGGATGTACGAGTACACGGGCACGGCGTGGATCACGTACCTGGGCAACAGCCACCCCATCCCCGACCCCCAGCAGCAGTGGCAGGCGGTCCACGACGCCGACCTGAGGAACGGCCTGACCTGGCTGCCCCCGTCCCAGCTCAACAACACCTACGCGCTCGCCATGAACCAGGCCAACTTCAGGAAGTACGGCACGAGGACCCTGTCGGACGTGGCCGCGCTGGCGAGGTCGGACCCCGGGGCCGTGACCCTGTGCGTGGAGGGCGAGTTCGCCAACCGCGCCGACGGACTGCCCGGCATGCAGAAGGCGTACGGCATGAGCGTGCCGGCGAAGAACGTCACGCAGATGGACACCGGGATCATCTACACCCAGGTGCAGAAGGGCAGTTGCACCTACGGCGAGGTCTTCACGACCGACGGCCGCATCAGGTCGATGAACCTGGTGGTGATGCAGGACGACAAGAAGTTCTTCCCCAACTACAACGCGGCCCCCGAGATCAACTCCAAGGCCCTGAAGAAGTGGCCGGCGATCGCGACGGTCCTGGACCCGGTGACGGCGAAGCTGAACAACACGGTGGCCCAGACGCTGAACGCGAAGGTGGACGTGGCCGGGGAGGACCCGCACCAGGTGGCGCTGGACTGGATGAAGGCGGAGGGGTTCGTGAAGTAGGCGGCCGGCTGGCCGCCCACGGCTTCGTCGAGGACGCACCGGAGCACGGCAAGGGCCGCGAGCGCTGGTGGCGGGCGGTGGACCAGAGGATCGTCTTCGACGCCCAGGACTTCAAGTGCGGGCCCCGAGTCCGGGGCATGGCCGAGATGTACATCCACGAGGTCGCGAACATCCACAGCCGCGAGCTGTCCACCTGGCTCAGCAACCGGGACCGCTTTCCCGAGGAGTGGTCCCGCGTCGCCGACATGAGCAACGCGACGTTCCGGCTCACGCCCGAGCTGGCCGGCGAGCTCGTCCAGAAGTAGGCCTGCGCCTGGCAGCTCCGGCCCCGGCGACTGCTTAGGGGCGCGGGGCCGGTGAGCACGCGGCTCCGCTGAGCGCCCTTGAGGGGCGCGGGGAACTGCGCGACCAGCCCCCACCCCACCCGCAGACGAAACTCAACAGCCAGGGACCTTCTGCCCCTTCTCCAAGGCCACCAAATCGCTGACGGCCCCCTTCAGCGTCGTCACCGGCACCAACCGCAACCCCTTCGGCAACTCCGCCTTGGCGTCCGCGCACTCATCCTTCGGCACAAGGAAAACGGTCGCCCCGTCCCGCCGCGCGGCCTGCGTCTTCAGTGCGACCCCGCCCACGGCCCCCACAGTGCCGTCCGCACTGATCGTCCCCGTACCGGCGATGTTCTTCCCCCCGGTGAGGTCTCCCCCGCTCCCGTCCCCTTCCAGCTTGTCGACGATCCCCAGTGAGAACAGCAACCCCGCGCTCGGCCCGCCCACATCCGCCAGCTTCAGGGTCACCTTGACCTTGCTCGCGCTGAGACGGAGGTACTTCAGCGCGGCCTGGGCCGCCGCGTCCTGCGACTGCTCCATCTGCTCGGTGTTGTGCTGCTCGATCTCCTTGACGTTGCCGCCGCTCGGATACACCGAGTCGCGCGGCATCACCGCCCGGTCCGTCCTGAACCAGTTGTCGATGACGTCGCCCAGCGACACCCGTGCGTCCGGCCCGGTCGCCTCGATGGTCGTCATCCGCAGCTGCCCGCTGGTCGTCCGGGTGGGCGCCCCGGAGACGGTGATCACCGGGGTGCCCTGGTTGTCGCCGAGCACGTTCGCCGTCATCCCGGGCTGGGCCACCGAGAACGGCAACGGCGCGAAGACGGCCGTACCGATCAGAGCCACGACGGGAACCGCACAGACGGCGACGGCCTGGAGACGCGTGAGACGTGAGAGCACGGAGTCAATCTAACGTGGCGACCCCTTCGGGCCATCGCCCCGGCCCCTCAGCGCAACGCCTCCGCGACCTCCCGCGCCGCGTCCATGACCCGCGCCCCCACCCGCTCCGGCACCGAGTCGGCCAGCATCACGACCCCGACGCTCCCCTCGACCCCGGTGACCCCGAGCAAGGGGGCCGCCGCACCGCTCGCGCCGGCCTCCAGCTCGCCGTGCGTCAGCGTGTACCCGGGGCCGTCCTTCGGCGAGTGCCGTGCGGACAGGATCGCCTTCCCGGCGGCCCCCCGGTCCAACGGGTGGCGGAACCCGGCCCGGTACGCCACGTGATAGTCGGTCCAGGTCGGCTCGACGACCGCGACGGCGAGCGCCTCGCTCCCGTCGACCAGCGTCAGATGCGCCGTCGCCCCGATGTCCTCGGCCAGCGACCGAAGCGCCGGCAGGGCGGCTTCCCGTACGAGCGGATGCACCTGCCGCCCCAGGCGCAGTACCCCAAGCCCGACCCGGGCCCGGCCGCCCAGATCACGCCGCACCAGCGCATGCTGCTCCAGCGTGGCAAGCAACCTGTACACCACGGTCCGGTTGACGCCCAGTTTGTTGGAAAGCTCGGTGACGGTCAGCCCGTGGTCCGTGTCGGCCAGCAGTTTGAGGACCCGCAGTCCCCGATCGAGCGTCTGAGAGGTCTCCGCGGTCACGACGCCCACTCCTTAAGTGGTGAGGCCGGCAACCTCCGACGCGACAGATGCGTCGCCGAGTCCCGTCAGCGACGCGCTTCAGAGGCCGCCGATCGGCAGGACGGCCCGGCGGCTCCGGACCCAGTCGCTTCACGGCTGCGCTCCGCGGCGGCGCTGCCACGGGGCGTGTGCGTAGCCGGACAGTAGCGAAGGGGGTTCGCTGAGCGGAAGCCTCCGTCCAGAATCCGGTCACGCTCCGGTACGGACTACTTCCATATGTGGCGGTATGTACGCTGCGCACTCCTGGGGTCACCCCGGGGTCACCGTCACCGCATGCGGGTGGCCCACTCCTGCACCTTGGCGATCCGCTGCCGGAGCTGTCCCGCCGTGGCCTCCGCACTCGGCGGCCCCCCGCACACCCGGCGCAGCTCCGTATGAATCACCCCGTGCGGCTTGCCGCTCTGGTGCACATACGCGCTCACCATCGTGTTCAGCTGCTTGCGCAGCTCCATCATCTCCTTGTGGGAGACGACGGGCCGCCGTTCCGCGGGCAGTTCCAGCAGGTCTGCCTCGTCATCCGGCTTCTTGCGGCTGTGCGCGATCTGCCGGGCCTGCCGCTTCTGCAACAGCAACTGCACCTGGTCGGGCTCCAGTAGTCCCGGGATGCCGAGGTAGTCCTGCTCCTCCTCGCTCCCCGGGTGCGCCTGCATACCGAACTCGGCGCCGTCGTACAGCACCCGGTCGAAGACGGCCTCGGACTCCAGCGCCTCGAAGGCGAACTGCTCCTGCTCGCCGGTGTCCTCGTCCTGCTCCTTGTTCGCCTCCTCCATCTCCTTCTCGGACTCGGCGTACGGGTCCTCCTCGCCGTCCTTCTTCGGCTTGTCGAGGGCGTGGTCGCGCTCGACCTCCATCTCGTTGGCGAAGGTCAGCAGATCCGGGACGGTCGGCAGGAACACGGACGCGGTCTCGCCGCGCCGCCGGGACCGCACGAACCGGCCGACGGCCTGGGCGAAGAAGAGGGGAGTCGAAATGGTGGTGGCGTACACCCCGACGGCGAGCCGGGGGACGTCGACGCCCTCGGACACCATCCTTACCGCGACCATCCACCGGTCGTCGCTCGCGCTGAAGTCGTCGATCCGCTTGGACGCACCGGTGTCGTCGGAGAGGACGAGGGTCGCCTTGCTGCCCGTGATCTCGCGGATCAGCTTGGCGTAGGCACGCGCCGACTCCTGGTCGGAGGCGATGACCAGAGCCCCCGCGTCGGGGATGGCCTTGCGGACCTCGGTCAGCCGCTGGTCGGCGGCGCGCAGCACGGCCGGCATCCACTCACCGCGCGGATCGAGCGCCGTACGCCAGGCCTGGCTGACGGCGTCCTTGGTCATCGGCTCGCCGAGCCGAGCGGCGATTTCATCTCCCGCCTTGGTCCGCCAGCGCATGTTGCCGCTGTAGGAGAGAAAGATGACCGGGCGCACGACATGGTCGGCGAGCGCGTTGCCGTACCCGTAGGTGTAGTCGGCGGCGGACCGACGGATCCCGTCCTGCCCCTCCTCGTACGTCACGAAGGGGATGGGGTTGGTGTCGGACCGGAAGGGCGTACCGGTCAGCGCCAGCCGCCGGGTCGCCGGCTCGAACGCCTCCAGGCAGGCCTCGCCCCAGGACTTGGAGTCACCGGCGTGATGGATCTCGTCGAGGATGACCAGCGTCTTGCGCTGCTCGACCCGGTTGCGGTGCAGCATCGGCCGCACCCCGACACCGGCATAGGTGACGGCGACCCCGTCGTACTCCCGGCTGAGCGGTCCGGCGCTGTACTCGGGATCGAGCTTGATCCCTATCCTTGCCGCGGCCTCCGCCCACTGCTTCTTCAGATGCTCGGTGGGGGCGACGACGGTGACCTGCTGCACGACATGGTGATGCAGCAGCCAGGACGCGAGCGTCAGCGCGAACGTCGTCTTGCCGGCGCCGGGCGTGGCGACGGCGAGAAAGTCACGCGGCTGCTCCTGGACGTACTTCTCCATGGCCCCCTGCTGCCAGGCACGCAGCTTGCCGGCGGTACCCCAGGGCGCCCGGCCGGGGAAGGCCGGCGAAAGGTGATGGGAGGAGGAGGAAGCGCTGGCGGCGGTGGTAGTCACGGTCTCCGTAGTAAGGGGTCGAGCGGCTACGTATGCGTATGACAACCGGGCCACCCTACCGGCGCCCCATGGCTGTCAACGCGCGGACAAGGCCGCCTGCCCCCGGGTGGGACTCACGTCACAGATCACGAAGCCGAGTCGTCACCCACGCCCCGACGAGCGCCACGCCCGCCATCGGCAGGAACACCACGGCGAAGGCGGCCGGATGAGAACCGGAACCGCTCGCCCCCGTCATGCTGCCGCCGCCGAGCGAGACGAAGGCCGCACCGGTCACGGCGAGCAGGACGACGTTCGACAGGGCGTCGGAGATCTGGAGGGCGGCCGAGTTGGCACCGGCCTCCTGCGGGGCGGAGAGACGGAGCATCAGCACGCTGGACGAGGCGATCACCAGACCCATTCCGAAACAGCCGAAGCCCCAGGCGACGGCGACGATCCACACGGGCACGGAGTGCACGAGCACGCTGGGCGCGGTGGCGATCGCCGCGGCGACCAGCACCATCCCGAGGGTCATCAGCCGCTCCCGGTACGGTGCCACGCGCGGCCGCGCCTGCACCCACGAACCCAGCGCCCAGGTCACCCCGCCCGCCGCCAGCGAGAACCCGGCGAGGGTGGGCGACAGCCCCCGCTGGGTGACGAGCATCAACGGCACGAAGGACTCGGCGGAGACGAAGGCACCGGCCGCGACCCCACGCAGCAGGACGACCGACGGCAGCCCGCGTGCCGCGCGGTAGGTCCCGCGCGGGAGCAGCCCGAGCACGGCGGGAACGAGCAACGCACCCCCGACGGCGCCCGGCAGCAGGGACACCCACCGCAGGTCCTGAGCCGCGTACTGCAGCAGCCCCGCGCCGAGAGACATACCGAACGCGAGCCGGATCCGCCGCCGTTCGAAGGCCCCTCCAACCCGCTCCGCCACCGGCCCACCGGCCCGCCGCCGTATCTGAGGAAGCGCGAGCGCCAACGGGAAGACCACGAGCACCGGGATGCCGACGAACACCCACCGCCACCCGAGGTGCTCGGTCACCGCCCCCGAGGCCAGCGGCCCGACGATGGACGGCACCACCCAGCCGGCGGCGAAGGCCGCCATGATCGAGGGCCGCAACCGCTCCGGGTAGGCCCGCCCCACGACCACGTACAACGCGACGATGACCAGGCCGCCCCCGAACCCCTGCACGGCCCGCCCCAGGATGAACACCCACATGACCTGGGCGGTCCCGGCGACCACAAGCCCCACGGCGAAGGCCCCGATCCCCGTGGTCAGCGCCCCGAGCGGTCCCCTCCGGTCAGACCACTGCCCGGCCAGCACCATCCCGAAAAGACTGGTCGTGAAGTACCCGGAGAAGGCGAACGCGTACAGCGACAGCCCGTCCAGCTCCCGGGCCGCGACGGGCATCGCCGTCCCGACGGCCGTCGCCTCGAAGGCGATCAGCAGCACGACGGAGACGATGCCGACGCTCAGCGCCCGGTACGACCGCCCCAGCACACCCTCGTCATCGGCTCTGTCGACTGTCTCATCTGCGACAACGGCGTCGCTGGGCTCAAGGGCGGTCATACCGACCAAGGTAAGCCCCAAGCCCCCCTTTGACCCCTGTCGCGAGCCCCACCCCACCTCAGACCTTGGTCGTACACCCCCCTTGCCCACCCCGGTTCATGAACGCCGTATGGCAGTCCCATTGCAGCCCCACCGATCCCCTTGAGCCCCTCCCCCACCGACCCCTACCTTCAAGTCACCGAACTGGCCACAAAGGTCGAAGTCGGTCACGGCCGTGTGCCCGAGTGGTTCAGGGGCTCGCCTGCGCTACATCCATCAGCGAGCTCCGCTCGCGGGGAGTCACGCGGGTTCGATTCCCGCCCCGGCCGTGAAGGAAGAAGTGGTTCCCGGCCGTGTGCCCGAGTGGTTTAGGGGCTCGCCTGCAAAGCGAGTTACGTGGGTTCGATTCCCGCCACGGCCTCTGACTGCCTGACCAGGCAGAACCAAAAGGGCGGCACCCCCTCGGGGGTGCCGCCCTTTTGGTCGTCCGTCTCAGTTCCCGTCTCAGTTGTGCGACACAGGCAGACTGTCACCGCATCGCGAGCACCTGCTAACGGTGGTGGTGCCACCAGTAGAGCGCGAGCGTTCCGATACCGCTCAGGCTCGCCTTGACTACCAGCCACCAGCATGCTGCGCAGCGGCGCCAAGAGCGCGGACCTTACCGAGCAGCGCGTTCTCGCCGCACGAAAACGCAGCCCGCAGACGGTCTCGGCCGCTCCCGGCCAGTCCTCCCCGGCTCCGGCCGAATCCCCCGCACCGGTGCCGCCGAACCCGGGACGAAGGCGCTGACGCGACGACCGCCCTGACATCACGTCTGCTCCGGACATCGGCCGACCAGCCCGAGCCACCCCGCCCAACCCCCGAAGACTGCGAATACACCAGCGCTGACCGGCCCCACCCATGCCGTGGCCCTGCGCACCACGGCCACCGCCTTCGACGCCTAGCGCGGCAAAGCCTGGTGAAGAGCACGTGTCCGAAGGCGCCGCATTCCCCACCAATGGCGATCAGCACCGTTGTCGACTGGGCATACGGAGGATCGCGCACTATGCGGTCGCCACGCCCAGGAAGCGCAGCACCGCCAGGACGCGGCGGTGGTCGGCGTCGGCCTTGGGCAGGTCGAGCTTGGTGAAGATGCTGTTGATGTGCTTGGCGACCGCGCTCTCGCTCACCACCAGCTCGGCGGCGACACCGGAGTTGGACCGGCCGCCCGCCATCAGCTCCAGCACCTCCCGCTCGCGCGGTGTCAGCCGGTCGAGCGGATCGCTGTGCCGGCGCACCAGCAGCTGCGCGACGACCTGCGGGTCGAGCGCGGTGCCGCCGGCCGCGACCCGGCGTACCGCCTCGGCGAACTCCTCGACGTCGGCGACCCGCTGCTTGAGCAGATAGCCGACGCCCGAGGTGTTGGCGGCGAGCAGATCGGCCGCGTACCGCTCCTCCACGTACTGCGACAGCAGGAGCACGGCGGTACGCGGGTACTGGCGGCGGATCACCAGCGCGGCGCGCACTCCCTCGTCGGTGAAGCCGGGCGGCATGCGCACGTCGACCACGGCGATGTCGGGCCGGTGCTCCTCGACGGCCGCCAGCAGCCCTTCTGCGTCGGCGACTTGCGCGCACATCTCGAAGCCGGCCGCCTCCAGCACCTTGACCACACCGATGCGCAGCAAGAGGGAATCCTCGGCGATCACGGCGCGCACGGCAGCTCCACGGTGATGACGGTCGGCCCCCCGGCGGGGCTGCGGCAGGAAAACGTGCCGTCGACGGACGCGACGCGCTTGGCGAGCCCGGCGAGCCCGGTGCCGCCGGCCGCTGCGATATCCGCGCCGCCCGCGCCGTCGTCCGCGACGACCACCAGCAGTGTCTCCCCGATCCGCTCCACGGTCACATCCGCCCGGGTCGCCTGGGCGTGTTTGACCACGTTCGTCAGGGCCTCGGAGACCACGAAGTACGCGACGGCCTCGACCGTGGGTGAGGTGCGCTGCGGCAGGTCCACCGCCACGCGCACCGGGATCGGGAGGCGGGCGGCGACCCCGGACAGCGCGGCGTCGAGGCCGCGGTCCTCAAGGACGGCCGGATGCAGACCGCGCACCAGGTTGTTCAGCTCGGCGATCGCCTCCTTCGCCTCGCGGTGCGCCTCGTCGATCACCTTGCGGGCATCCGCCGGCAGGTCGCCGAGGGTGGCCCTGGCCAGGCCCAGGTTGACGGCGAGTGAGACGAGGCGCTGCTGCGCGCCGTCGTGCAGGTCGCGCTCGATCCGCCGCCGCTCGGCGTCGGCGGCGTCGAGCACGCCGGCCCGGCTCTCGGCGAGGTCGGCGACCCGGCGGGCCAGCTTCTCCGTGCGGCTGGGGCCGAGCAGGACCTCGGCCGCCCGGGTCTCCAACCGCACGAGAGCGCCGGTCAGCCGGGGCCCGAGGAACAGCAGGGCGAGACCGCCGGCGGTGATGTACGCGGCCTGCGTGGTGTACCCGAGGTCGGTGACCCGCCATTGCGGGGGCAGCGCCCAGATCCACACGTAGATGGAGGCGGCCACGAGAGCGGCGGCCCAGACGGCGAGGACGGCGAGGTCCAGGACGGCTAGCAGCGGACCCGCCACGGCGTGGTAGCAGGCCTGCCGCCACAAGGCCCGCGTGGTCAGCCGGCGTACCGCCGACGTCCAGTTGCGTCCGGGCCCGGGTGCGGCGGGGCGCGGGAGGTCCTTGCCGACGAGTGCCCGGTAGCGCCGCCGCTGCCCGCCGGTCAGCAGGGGTGTCACCACGAGCGTGAGCAGCACGGGCAGCGGAGTCACGGCCGGCGCCCCCGCCATCGCGCCGGCCAGCCAGAGCCACAGTGGCACCACGGCGAGGTGGAGCGGCAGGCCGGCGGCGACGAGCGCGGTCCGGTGTCCCGCCCTGCGGAACGGCCGGCCCAGCACCAGCTGCAGCCACGTCGTGAGTTGCATGCGTCAAACGGTAAAGCCGCAGGCCATCCCCGTGCCATGACGCTGCCGCCCGGTTCGGGGGTGCACTTTTCTCCACCCCGGGTCGGAACCCTGCGTGACTGACGGCGCCCCAGTGCACGCCGGAGGCTGGAGCACGTGAAGGGGACAGCCGACGGGGAGCGGGGGAAGACGATGCGTCAACTGGCATTGTGCGATGAGGAAGTGGCGGGCGCCGAGGTGATCCCGTTATACGAAGAGGCGGGGGAGCCACGCCCGGCGCGGGGCATGCGGCGGGCCGGGGGGCTGCTGGTCGCCTGCGGGCTCGGCCTGCTGCCGTGGCTGTACGTGCTGGCCACCGGCCTGCCGGCCACCGCGACCGCGGCGCACTGGCCGGTCGCCTGGGTCGGGCTCGACGCGCTGGAGGCGCTCGGCCTGATCGCCACCGGCCTCCTCGCCGCCCGCGGCGACCGGCGGCACGCCCTGGCGGCCGCCGCGACCGCGACGCTGCTTGCGGTGGACGCCTGGTTCGACACCACGACCGCGGCCCCGGGCGGCGACTTCGCCACCGCGGTCGCCATGGCGCTCGGCGCCGAGCTGCCGCTCGCCGCGCTGTGCGGCCGGCTGGCGCTGCGGGCGCTGGGCCGGCGCGCGTGACGCCGACCGCCCGACTACGTACCACGGACCGAATCGATCCACCGGAGAACACCATGCACCGCATCACCACCGCCCCCGTCGCCCCGATCCCGGCCCGGACCCGCTGGGCGGTCGCCGCCGGCGTCGGCACCGCGTTGGCCGCCGCCTGGTGGCTGGGCGACACGGCGCCCTATCCGTACGCCCAACGCGGCCTGCTCGACGTGCCGTTGCCGTTCCTGACCGCCGACCGGATGGACGCCGTACTGCGGCCGCGGCCGGGGGAGCGGATCCTGGAAATCGGCCCGGGGACCGGACTGCAGTCGCTGCACGTCGCCCCGCAGCTCGGGCCGGAGGGACGGCTCGATGTGCTCGACATCCAGCAGGAGATGCTCGACCACGTGATGTGCCGCGCAGAGCGCGACGGCCTGGCGACGATCACGCCCACCCGCTCGGACGCACGTGAGCACCTGACCGATTGATCCCGCTGACCTGCAACGAGATCCAGCACCTATTCACCAGCCGGGCCGTACAGCCCGTCCACGACGTAGACCACCGGCTCCGCTGGTCCCACTGGCGACGCCGCCACCAAGCCCGCGCCCGCGACAGCCACTACCGACGAAGAACAGCCGCAACAACCACGGCGGTACGGAGGTAATGGCTGATCAGGATGGCGAAATGTGTTCCATTCCGTAGCGGGCGAGACACCCCTTGCCCCAATCGGTGTGGCGCTTACGCAGGTCGGCCGCGGCGAGATCGGTGCGACCGAGATCGTGGTAGTTGGGCAGCCAGGTCTCGACGGTGCGGTGGGAGTTCGAGATCGCGAACAGATCCCATAGCGCCATGTCGGGTACGGCCTCGCCCGCTGCCTCCTGGTATGCAGTCAAGAACACTTCGGCAGCGATCGGGCCGTGCAGCAGAACCAGGTCGAGCCGACACCAGCTCACATCAAAGCCCCGTGGTGCCCGTGATGCCCCTGACCAGTCGACTATGCCGGTGAGCGCCCCCCTCCTGCCACAAGACGTTGCCCGACCAGTAGTCGTAGTGCGTCAGAACCGGTCTTGGACCAGCAAGACGATGGCCATGGGCGGCCAGGATCGGCGCGGCGGGACCCGCATCGCCCGCATGAGCGGATGAAGTGGCTGCTGCCACCATGCCGTCACGAAGTGTGTTGAGCCGGGCGATTGGAACAGCGTGGATGCGGGCTAGGGCGCGTCCCAATTGAGCTGCTGTGGTTTCTGCGGAGGCCGACGTGATGTCAGCGCGACCCGGAAGCCGAGTGATCAAGATGGCAGGTTCACCAAACCTGCGCCCGTCTGGGTCGACGTCTACGAGGCGTGGCGCCCAACCATCCAGTCCGTCCAGAATTTTCAGCACCTGCGCTTCATGCGCCGCCGCGTTGTCACCGGAGGGGAAGCGCCGCAGCACCATCTCCATGGTCGGCCGCTCGGTTCTCAGCAAATGCGTAGCGGCATGGGTACCACCGGCAAGTCGCCGCACGGTGCGCGCGGAAGCAGCAGGACCAGCGGCCTCGGCAGCCCAAGCAACGGCCGCCGGAGGCGGGAGTGACTTGATCACCGCGTCATACTGCACGATCCCCCCCTGCAGAAACCACCGTGTTTTGCCGGCATCCGGAACGGCATGCTCCCGGGCCTCAGCTCATAGACCGGGCACCCGCCCCCGGCCTCATGTGCTCAAACCACGCCACATGGAGATCGTGATCTACGGCTGGAGTACCAGGTTCCACCGCCGTCACTGCGTGGAGCCGGTGGGCCGGAGGCTGCGGAACGCCGTGGGGGTCGCCCAGCCGCGCAGCGTGGCGTTGATCGTCGAGGGGAACGCGGTCTCGGACGCGGCGGCGTCGAGGGCTCCGGCCAGTTCGAGGGTGACGAGCCCGTGCAGTGTCACCCACAGTGAGACGGCGATCAGCGTCGCCTCGCCCGCGAGGACGGAGTCCGAGACGGCGCGTTCGATCGCCGCGAGGAGCGGCCGGACGGGGTCGCGGGTGCCGACCACGCCCGACGGGTCGAAGGACTGCACGCCACCGAACAACACGGTGTAGAGGTGGCGGTGTTCGCGTCCCCATCGCCGGTACGCCGTGGCCAGTGCGTAAAGGTCGGCGAGGGCGTCGTCGGTGGCCGGAACCGCCGACAGACTCTCGAACAGGCCGGCGACCGCTCTGTCGCGCACCTCTCCGACCAGCGCCTCCTTGCCGTCGAAGAGCGTGTACACCGCCGCCGTCGATGTCCCGGCGGCGGCGGCCAGGGCGCGGACGGTGACCGACTCCTGCGGACGGGTGGCGAACATCTCGGTCGCGCATGCCACGAGCCGCTCTTTGACGGCGGCGTCGTTCGTTCTCGGCCTACCCACGGAGACCAGCCTACCCGTTCTGATAACGTCGTTTTGAAACAGCGTTCTGAAACTGTTGGGAGACTGTCATGCCATCGCCTGTTGTCTTACGTCCGGTCGCCCGCTTCGCCGTTGGCCTGCTGTCCGTCGTGGCCGGCGTCGTGGGACTGGTCGTCGTCTATCTCGCGCTGATCGTCCTTACGGACGGGGCGGCTTCGGGGCTCGCCGCATGGGCGGCGACCCTCGGGATTGCGGTGGTCGCCGCACTGTGGCGGGGACAGCGCCGGACCTGGCGGAGGCGACTCGTGCCGTTCCTGCCCGTCGTCGTCGCGGCGGCGTTGACGGCGTCGGTCTGCATCCCCACGGTGCCCACGGCGCGACGGTATCCATCCGCCCTGCCGTTCGTGGCCACGGAGCACTGGAGCCTGGCCACGGGCAGCCGGGTCGCGGTGTACCACTACCCGCCCGCGAACGCCGGCACCCGGCACCCCGTTCCGCTCGTGTACCTCAACGGAGGGCCGGTGCGCGGCATCTCGGTGCTCGACCACCGGTTCCTGCGGCTCCTTGCGCGGCAGGGCTACGACGTCTACGCCTACGAGCAGGCCGGCGGCGGACGGAGCGATCTGCTGTCCATGGGCCAGTACACGATCTCCAGGTCGGTCGGCGACCTCGGCGCCTTCGTGGACCGGCTGGGCAAGGGCAGCGTCGACGTCCTCGGATTCTCCTCGGGCGCGGTCGTGCTCACCCGGGCCCTGGCGGCCCCGGACATCGCCGCACGTGTTCACCGGGCGATCATCGCCGAGCCCGGCCCGATGGACGGCCCCACCGCGCGGATCACCGGGCACAAGGGCCGGCCGTCCGCGCGCGGCATCGCACCGGCCCCGACCGGACCGCGGTCGACGCGCGTACCGCGCTATGCCGTCGCGTTCGGCCTCATGCGGCTCGGGCTCCTCAGCCCCGACAGCGGGCTGGTGGGACAGGCCGAGGGTGACAACGCATTCACCGCCGCCGATCTCGGCAGCGACACCGCATCCGGCTACTGCGCGCGGGACGCGCACCGCATACCCGTCGAGGACACCGCGCGGAACTTCTCCTTCAGTCCCGCCGCCAGCCTCCGCGTCCAGCAGACGGTCAAGGACTCGCCCTCCATCGTCCCGCAGTTGAGGCGCTCCCGGACGCCCGCGATGCTGATGATCGCCGAGTGCTCCTCCCAGGTCCGGCAGTGGGCGACGGCCGTCCTCGCCGGCGACCCCGCCGTCCAACGCACGCAGTACATGCCCGGAGTGGGACACCACATGTGGAACGGCCTCGACGACAACGACCAACGGGCCGTCGCCGTCGTCACCGCGTTCCTCCAGGACAAACCGGCACCCCTGCCGAACCACCCGGCCCGCGGTGACATCCCCGCCTTCCTCCGCGACCACAAGTGACCACAACCCGCGGCCTGCACGCCAGGGCCGCTGGCCCGCGCCCGTCCTCGTCCGCCGGGCATCTGCCCACCCGCCCCTTCGACGCGCTGACCGGGGTGGCGCCATGCCTGGAGTGCCTGCCGCTCGCCGTGCGCCGGCGGTGGCCGGCCGTCTCCCTCGCCCTGGTGTCGCCTTCGTGTCCCGCATCCTCACCAAGCTCGGTCTGCGCGACCGAGTGCAGGCGGTCGTCTACGCCCACCGCCAGTGCCTGGTGATCTGACCTACCTGCCTGCCCCGCCCTGCTCGGCCCCTCAGAGCACCCCGCCCGCCTCGTCCTGGAACAGTTCCGTCCAGTAGTGCCAGTCGGCGTCCGTCGTCCTGGGGGTGGGGTCGATCGTCGCGAGGGTGTGGAGCATGGTCGCGGCGAGCTGGTCGTAGGCCTCGGTGGTGAGTTCGTGGCCCAGGTGCTCGTCGATGGTGCGCTCGTGGTGGAGAAGCCAGAGGGTGTAGGCGAGGGTGGAGATGTCCGTGTTGAGGGGGTAGAGGGTCGCTTCGGGCTGGGAGAAGTTGAGGATCGCGCCCGTGGTGCCGTCCACGACCAGGCTGTTCTCCTCGGCCAGGTAGCCGAGGCGTATGAGGTGGTCGGCGTGGGCCGGGAGGCCGTCCAGGGGGAAACCGCCCGGCTGTATGTCGGTGAAGTACTCCCTGAGGGTGGGCAGCGGGGCGTCCGGGTCGAGGTGGAACAGCACCGCGTCCTCCGGCAGGCCCGTCTCGCGCAGGAAGCGGCGGGTCGGCTGGTGGGTGAGCGTCGGCGGGAAGTCGACCTCCTCGAAGCGGGCCACCCGGCCCTGCCCGAACTCCTGGTCCAGGAGCCGGGCCGGCAGATCCACGGCGAGCCCGGAGTCCGTGCCGGGGCCCGCGATCAGGCTGAGGGGGCGGATCAGCGCCGTCGCCTTCCAGTACGGCGGGAGCCGGCCGTCCGTGCCCTCCTCGAAGAGCTCCAGGAGCTTGCGGGAGGCCTCGGTCGCCGCCTTCGTGCCGTAGGTCCCGGCGAGGGAGGCGAAGCGGCCGCGCAGGCCCGTCAGTTCCTCGGTGACCGCGGCGAAGCGCAGCAGCGTCTCCAGCGAGGGTGCCAGCGGGCGCGGGTCGGTCGGGTCGACCAGGTAGGCCGTGGTGATCTCACCGGTGCCGCCGTCGAGGAGGATCGACTCCGTGTCCAGGCCGGCCGGGGCCAGCAACTCCCCTATCACCAGCCGGTCCCGGAGCTCCTCAGCGAGCCGGGACGGCCCGGCCGTGATGTCCTCGATGTCAGCGAGCCTGCGCAGGCCGGCCGTGCGCAGCGGTTCGAACGTCAGCAGGGTGCCGGTGTCGGGCAGTCCGGGGCCGGTGAGCCAGCTGCGTGTCGCTTCGTGTGTGATGTACCG
The DNA here is from genome assembly GCF_040629895.1 of Streptomyces sp. NPDC005866. NCBI lineage: Bacteria > Bacillati > Actinomycetota > Actinomycetes > Kitasatosporales > Streptomycetaceae > Streptomyces > Streptomyces sp. NPDC005866. Next base: position 115,245 of record NZ_JBEXWP010000002.1, on the reverse strand, counting down.
GTCCAGTTCGGCCTCGGTCAGCGTGATCGCCGCCGCACCGCTGCCGGTCGTGCTGGTCGTACTCATCGCTGCCCCCGCGATCGAAGAGTTCAAGAAATGCACAGTGGGTCGAATGGTGTGCCGTGGGTCGTCCTGAGCGGGGCATGGTCTGCCGTCCGGGCTTCCCCTCCGAAACGGCCGTCCCCACTGCCCAGAACACTACGCCGCGCCACTGACAACGCCCCGTGTAAAAGACGTCAGGCGACTCTCGCCCGTTGCGTCCCGGTGAGAATCGCCGCCACCGTCTGTTCCACGGTCAGCGCCGAGCTGTCCAGCCACAGACCCAACGGCTGGGTGTGCAGCCGTAGTTCCGCGTCGAGATCGGCGATCGTCCACGCGGGTCCGTACCCGGTCTTCGGCCGCCCCGCCTCCCGCTCCGCCACCGCCTCGGGGCTCGGGGCCAGGACGACGACGTACAGCGGGCGGGTGCGGACGCGTTCGACATACGACGCCAACTCCGGTCCCAGCAGCACGTCCTGCACGATCGCCGTGAAGCCCGCCGCCGCGTACGCGTCCGCCGTCGCCGCCGACAGGCGGTAGCGGAGGTGGAGTTGGGCCGTCGCCTCCGCGGAGGCCCCGGAGGTGTACTCCTCCCGGCCGGAGACGATCATCCGGCGGAAGACGTCCCCGCGGACGTGTGCCGCCCGCGGCAGACGCTCGGCGAGAGCCTGGGCGACCGTCGACTTCCCCGAGGCCATCACCCCGGCGATCACCACGACCCCGGACAGGCTCACTGACTGGTGACCACGGCCGCCTGCGGACGGATCGGGAGGCGGTTGACCGGGCGGCCGGTCGCCGCGCGGACGGCGGAGGCGATGGCCGCCGGGGACGTCACGACCGGGACCGCGCTGACCGACTTGGCGCCGAAGGGGGCGACCACGTCCCGTTCCTCGACGAGCTTGACGATCCGGATGTCCGGCGCGTCAAGGGCGGTCGGCAGGGCGTAGCCGGTGAGGTCGGGGTGGCGGATCAGCCCGCGCGGGGTTCGCAGGTTCTCCGTCAGCGCGACGCCGAGGCCCTGGGTGACACCGGCCTCGATACGCGCGTTGAGCTGCGCCGGGTTGAGGATCCGGCCCACGTCCTGGGCGACGGCCAGCTCCACGACCCGTACCGAGCCCAGTTCGATGTCGACGTCCACCACCGCGCGGATCGCGCAGAAGGCGAGGCCGACGAAGGCGTCGCCCTGGCCTTCCGCGTTCAGCGGCTCGGTCGGGTGCGGGCGGCACTGGGCGGTGGCCCACAGTTCCTTGCCGTCCATCGCCTCGGTGACGGTGGTCGACAGGACACCGTCGTACGACGTGATCTTGCCGTCGGTGATCTGGAGCAGTTCGGTGGACATTCCGAACTTGTGGGCGAGGGGCTGGAGGAGCTGGGTGCGGACCATCTTGGCCGCGCGCTCGACGGCTCCGCCGGAGACCCAGGTGTGGCGGCCGCGGCAGCCGGGGCCGGCCGGGGGCTGGTCGGTGTCGACGGGCGCCACGTGGACCTCGTCGATGCCGAGCGTGTCCTGGACGATCTGGCGGGCCAGCGTGGTGAATCCCTGGCCGGTCTCCACGGCCGCGCACAGCACGGTCGCGATGCCGTCGTGGACCTTGACGGTGGCAGTCGAGACCTCGTCGGCGCCCTCGGCGCCGAGCATGTGGACCATGCCGAGGCCGTAGCCGACGCCCCGGCGCACCGCGCCCGGCTCGCCCGCGCCCTCGGGGCCGCCGGGCAGCAGCCACTCGTCCTCGGGGGCGTCCTTGGGAAGCGAGGGAAGGCGGAAGTCCCGTACGGCCTGGAGGAGTTCGGCGACCGGGGCCGGGCAGGTCACCGTCTGGCCGATGGGCAGGACGTCGCCGGTCGCCAGGGCGTTGCGCAGGCGGATCTCGGCCGGGTCGAGGCCCAGTTTCTTCGCCAGCTTGTCCATCTGCGCCTCGTAGGCGGCGCACACCTGCATGGCGCCCTCGCCGCGGACGTGGCCGGAGGGCGGGTTGTTGGTGCGGACGGCCCAGCCCTCGATGAAGGCGTTGGGGACGACGTACGGGCCGCAGGCGAAGGAGACGGCGGCTGCCAGGGACTCGGCGGAGGTGTCGGCGTAGGCGCCCGCGTCGAGCAGGATCTGCGCCTCGACCTTGACCAGCTTGCCGTCGGCGTCGGCGTGGTGCCGGTAGCGGAGCAGGGTGGGGTGGCGGTGGGCGTGGCCGAGGAAGGACTCCTCGCGCGTGGCGGTGAGTTTGACCGGGCAGCCGGTCTTCAGGGCGAGCAGGCCGAGCGGCAGCTGGAAGCCCTGGTCCTCGCGGTCGGCGGTGGCGCCGGGCACACCGGTGACGACGATCTTCACCTGTTCGAGGGACAGCCCGTAGCAGGCGGCGGCCGTGTTGCGGTCGGTGTGCGGGTCGGTGGAGGCCAGGTACAGCTCGACGCCGCCGTCGGGGCGGGGCACGGCGAGTCCGGCCTCGGCGCCGATGGGGGCCGGGTCGGCGCGGCCGATGCGGTACTGGCCCTCGACGACGACCTCACCGGCCGCGTCCGGGTCGCCGTGGTGCAGCGGGATGTGCCGGATCAGGTTGCCGTCGGGGTGCAGCGGCTCGGCCTCGAAGGCCTGCTCGGGGTCGATGACCGGGTCGAGCACCTCGTACTCGACGATGACGGCGGCGGCGGCCATGCGGGCCGTGTCGGGGTGGTCGGCGGCGACGGCGGCGATGGGTTCGCCGTGGTGCCGTACGACCTCCGAGGCGAACACCGGGCGGTCCGGCGTGCCCCGGCCGTGGCGCGGGGTGCCGGGCACGTCCTCGTGGGTGACGACGGCCCGTACGCCGGGCATGTCGCGCGCGTGGCTGGTGTCGATCGACACGATGCGCGCGTGCGGGTGCGGGGAGCGCAGTACGGCCGCCCACAGCAGGCCCTCGGCCCACAGGTCGGCCGCGTAGGGGAAGGTGCCCTCGGTCTTCGCGTGCGCGTCGGCGGCCGGCAGCGACACACCGAGGCCGTGCGGCAGCGGCTCGGGCACGGGGACGGCGGTCTCCGCGGCCGTGGTCGTGGTGACGGTCTCGTTGGTCACGCCTGGCCTCCGTCCGAGCCGTAGGGCTGGTCGCCGTAACTCTGACTCTGGTCGCCGAACGACTGGTCACCGCCGTACGACTGGTCACCGCCGTACGACTGGTCGTACGACTGCTCGCGCTGGGCGTCGTACGACGACTGCTCGCGCTGGGCGGGGCTCGCGAAGGTGCCCGGGGAGTCGAACGCCGACGCGTTGACGCCGCCGGCGCCCGGTCCCGCCTGATGCGGAATACGGGCCTCGTCGCGGTCCGTCTCAGCGTCGGCGGCGGCGTGCGCCTCGCGTTCGGCGACGACCTCCTGGACGGCGTCCAGGACGCCCCGGTAGCCGGAGCAGCGGCAGAGGTTGCCGCACAGGGCCTGGCGGGTCTCCAGCTCGGTCGGGGCCGGGTTGCCTTCCAGCAGGTCGTGGACGGTCATGGCCATGCCCGGGACGCAGAAGCCGCACTGCACCGCTCCGCGTTGGGCGAGCGCGCGTTGGACGTCGGAGGGCCGGCCGTCCTGGGCGAGGCCCTCGACCGTGCGGACCTCGCTGCCGGCGGCGGTGACCGCGGGGACCAGGCAGGAGGCGACCAGGCGGCCGTCGACCTGGACGTTGCAGGCGCCGCATTCGCCCTGGGAGCAGCCGTCCTTGGCGCCGGCGAGGCCGAGGCGTTCGCGGAGGACGTAGAGGAGGGACTCGCCGATCCAGGCGTCGGTGACGGGGCGGTCCGTGGCGTTGACGCGCAGGACGTAGGAGGCCAGGGGGTGGTCGTCGATCGCCTCGGCTTCGCCTTCGGCGTGTTCTTTCCCGTCCGCACCATCCGTGCGGCCTTCGTCGTCGGGTGCGGGCGGCCCCTGTGGGGGCGCATCGCCGTCGGCGGCTTGCGCGTCGGGGGTGGGGTGAGGGGCGAAGCGCCGGACGGGCGCGCCGTGGGGTTCATCGGCTTCGCCGACTTCAGCCGGATTGCCGGCTGCTGCCGCCGCATTGCCCGCTGCCGGCGCGTTGCCGATTGCGGCCGCGTTTCCGACTGGGGCCGGCTCACCGATGTCGGCCGGACCGCCGCCGACGGCCGGCTGGCCGGTTTCGGGCGAGTGGCCGACCGTGCGCGGCCGGCCCAGTGCTCGCCGTACGCCGGTCTCACGCGTCTTGCCGGCCGCGCGCCATGTGCCGGTGTCGGGCGACTCGCCGACTGCGCGCCGCGCGGCAGCGTCAGGCGACTCGCCGACCCCGTGCAGTTGGCCCGTATCAGCCGGTTCGCCCACTTCGTCCGCCGCGACCACGCCGGCGCCAGATGTCGCGCCAGGGGTCCCGAAGGTGGGGCCGGGTGCCGGAGTGCCACCGTGCCCCGTTGCGGCGCCTGTGGGCGCCCCAGGGGCTCCCACAGGGTGTTCCCAGGCCTGGACCTCGGCCGCCCACGGTGCGGCCGCACCGCCCGGCAGGGTCGCCGGCGGCGTGCCGCCCCACTGCTCCATGAGCGCCGATGTGGTGAACTCGCCCGATTCGTCCGGAACATCACCGCTCGCCACCGGGATGGACCACTGCCCGGTCACATCGTGACCGGGCGCGGGTGGCGGCTCCTCGTAGGTCCACTGCTGGGTCGCGGCGGGGTTGTATGTGAACCGGTCGTCGACGGGCCGCCCCTGGGGGACCGCGTTCGGGTCGGGCCACTGGCTGCCGTCGGCCGGCGTGCCCCACGTCTCGGTGCCGGGGGCGACCGCTATCTGCGGCGGCACGTAGCCGTGCCCGGGCGCGGCCAGGGGGCTGTCACGGGACAGCAGGGCGTCGATGCCGCCCTCGGGGAGTTTCACGAAGGCGGTCGCACCGTCGTCGTAGTCGCCCTGGGGCAGCGGGTCCCAGCGGCTGCCACCCGAGGGGGCGCCCTCTCCGTGCTGTTCGTCGGTCATGACAGCGCCCTCCCCAGTGCTCGTCGGGCCAGCGCGGCGACGGTGCGCCGCAGGTGCAGTACGGCAGGCGGAAGCGGGGGCACCGAGCCGTCCGGCTCGGGTGCCGGGTCGGGGATGCAGGCGGCCGCGACGTACTCGCCGAAGGCGTGCAGCGCCTCCGGGACGAGCGCGCGGTCGTTGTCCCAGTCGATCAGCCGGGCCACCCACTGCTCGGCCTCCAGCGGCCGCAGCGGCATCGGCGCTATGGCTCCGACGGCGCATCTGACTCCGCGTCGCGCGGGGTCGAGGACGAGCGCCACAGAGGCCACCGAGCGGCCGGGTCCGGTGCGGCCCGTGGCCTTCAGGAAGACCTGCGGGGCGTGCAGCAGCGGCACGCGTACAAAGCCGATCAGCTCGCCCCCGCGGAGCATCTCCACGCCGGCCAGCAGGTGCGACACCGGGATCTCCCGGCGGGATCCGCCCGGTCCCGCGATGACCAGCGTGGCCTCCAGGGCGGCGAGCACCGGCAGCGCGTCGCCGGTGGGCGCGGCCGTGGCGATGTTGCCGCCCAGGGTGCCCGCGTTGCGGATGTGCGGCGGACCGGCGGCCCGCGCGGCGGCGGCGAGCGCCGGGATCAGGGCCGCGAAGTCGGGGCGGCCCATGCGCGCGTGCGTGAGTCCGGCGCCGAGCAGCGCGTTGCCGTCCTGGTACTGCCAGCCGCGGATCTCGCTGATCCGGCCGAGGCCGACCAGGGCGGCGGGCCTGAGCTGTCCGGAGTTGACGGCGGCCATCAGGTCGGTGCCACCGGCCACGGGGACCGCGGTGGGCATGGCGGTGAGGGCCGCCACGGCTTCGTTCAGCGTCGTGGGCAGCGTGACGGACTGCGCCGCCTGCGGTGTGTGCGTGGTCAAAACCGGCTGCCCCTTCCCGCTGCCCCACCTGGTCCCACCTGTGTGGCCGTACGGTACGTGCTCACAGGGCGGACGTGGCAACTCTGGCACATCTTCGCAAGCCTCGAACGCACGGGTCCGCTAGGAGGCATTCGCCCACCTCACCGGGGACTTGATCCGTTTTCGTACGCCATCACCAGTGCGCACCGATTGACACTCTTCGGTGACTCTTGGGGTCTTTTTCCATTCTGCGTTCGGAGCGAGGAGCGAGGCCGGGGAGGGTCCGGGGAGCAGCCAGAGAGTGTCCGGAGGGGGTCCGAAGGGGGTCCAGGGAGGGGCTACCGGTTCGGGGGCGGGCCGTCGATCGGGCGGCCCAGCACCCCCGGGCGCCGCTGCCAGGGCAGGGGTCCGGCGGGCGGGCGGTAGGCCACGCCCAGGGCGTCCAGTCGCCGGTAGTGGGCGGCCATACGGCGCTCGAAGCCGGCGAAGTCCCGTTGCTCCGGGGCCGGGAGAGCGCTCCAGGCGACCTCGGCGAAGGCGGCGAGCCGGGGGAAGGTCTGGTAGTCCACGCGCGCGTGGTCCTCCATCACCTCGGTCCAGACGTTGGCCTGCGTGCCGAGGACCCGCCGCGCCTGCGCCTCGTCAAGGCCCGCCGGCACGGGCTCGAACCGGTACACGTCCTCCAGGGTGCGGACGTATCCGATCGGCACGGGCTCGTCGACGCCGGCGGCCTGCCGGTGGTCCAAGTAGACGTGCTGCTCGGGGCACATGACGACGTCGTGACCGGCCCGCGCGGCCGCGACCCCGCCGCCGTAACCGCGCCACGACGACACGGCAGCGCCCTCGGCGATCCCGCCCTCCAGGATCTCGTCCCAGCCGATCAGCCTGCGCCCGCGCGCGGAAAGCCACTTGGCGAAGTGGCCGATGAACCACGACTGCAACTGGTCCTCGTCGGCGAGCCCGAGTTCCTTCATCCGCGCCTGCGCGGCCGGCGAGGCCCGCCACTGGTCCTTGGGGCATTCGTCGCCGCCGACGTGAATGAACTCCGAGGGGAACAGTTCCAGCACTTCCTCGAACACCCCCTCGTAGAAGCGCAGGGTGTTGTCAGTGGGGGCAAGTACGTTCGGACAGATCCCCCAGGTGTCCAGGACGGAGAGGACCGTGGTGTCGATGGCGTCGGTGTTGCCGAGTTCCGGATACGCGGCGATGGCGGCCTGCGAGTGTCCCGGCACGTCGATTTCGGGGACGACCGTGATATGCCGTGCGGCCGCGTAGGCGACGATCTCCCTGATGTCGTCGTGGGTGTAGTAGCCGCCGTGCGGCTTCTCCTCCCACAGCGGTGAGGCCCGGTGGCCGAATTTCGTGCGGGCCCGCCAGGAGCCGACCTCGGTGAGCCGGGGGTGGCGCTCGATCTGGATGCGCCAGCCCTGGTCGTCCGTCAGGTGGAAGTGGAAGATGTTGAGTTTGTGCGCGGCCATGAGATCGAGGTAGCGCAGGACGCCTTCCTTGGGCATGAAGTGCCGGGCGACGTCGAGCATGAGACCGCGCCAGGGGAATCGGGGGGCGTCCTCGATCACGAGGTGCGGCACGGCCCAGGCGCGGTCGCGGTTGAGCGGGGCCCGGCGGAACGCGTCGGGGCCCAGGAGTTGACGCAGCGTCTGGGCGCCCCAGAAGACACCGGCCGCGTCGCCGCCCTCGATGAGGACCCCGGTCCGGTCGCTGACGAGACGGTACTCCTCGGGGGCGAGGCGCGGGTCGAGCCGGAGCCGGATGCCGTCGCCTTCGGTGTCGTCGAGTTCGCGCCCCTCGCGCAGCGGCAGCCCGGTGGCTTGCTGGAGGACGGTGCGCAGCCACTGCCCGACGCCCTCCGTTCCGCTGCCGGAGCAGATCTGGGAATGTGCCGTCAAACGCACCTCACCGGAGCCGGCGACGACACTGCGGGGCGCGGGAATCAGTTCGGTCACGTCAGTCCTTAACCGCTCCGCCCAGTCCGGAGACCAGCCGTCGCTGTACGAGTACGAAGAAGACCAGCACCGGAATCGTCATCGCCGTGGACGCCGCCATGACCCCGCCCCAGTCCGGGGCGTCCGGCTTGAAGAACACCAGCAGCGCCATCGGCAGCGTGGACTGCGAAGTGTCGCTGATGATGAAGGACTTGGCGAACAGGAAGTCGTTCCAGGCGGAGATGAAGGAAAACACGCTCGTGGCCACCAGACCCGGCAGGACGAGCGGGAAAAGGATCTGCCAGAGAAAGCGCGTGCGGCTCGCCCCGTCGATGCAGGCGGCCTCCTCCAGTGCCTCCGGCACCCCTTTCACGAACCCCCGCAGCATCCAGATCGCGAAGGGCAGCGAGAAGGCGATGTGGGGCAGGATCAGCGAGCCCAGCGTGTTCAGCAGACCGAAGTCCCGCATCTGGAAGAACAGGGGGATGGTGAGGGCCTCCACGGGCACCATCTGGGCCACCAGAAACATGATCAGCAGGGTGGTGCGGAAGCGGAACCGGAATCGTGTCACGGCGGTCGCGGCGAGAAAGGCGATGAGCGCCGAGACGACGACGACACTGCCCGCGACGACAAGGCTGTTGACGAAGTAACGGCCGAATTCCTGCTGCCCGAAGACCCGCCGGAAGGAGTCCAGGGAGGGGGAGAGAGTCCACGGCCTGGGCCGGTCGGACGCGATCTCACCGGCCGGTCTGAAGGCGCCCAGCACCATCCAGTACAGCGGAAAGGCGACCACGACGGCGATCGCCAGCGCCGTCACCTCGGCGGCCAGGCGTCCCGGCCGCCGTACGAACCCGCGCACAAGCTTCACGACGGTCACAGCTCCTCCCCCTGCCGGCGCAGCAGCCGCAGGTAGACGAGGGTCACGGCGAGCAGGATCAGCAGCGTGACGACACCGATGGCGGCGCCGAGCCCGTACTGCGAGGAGGCGAAGGCCTGCTGATAGGCGTACACGTTGAGCACCAGGTTCTGCCCGGCGATCCCGCCGCCGCCGGTCATCACGTAGATCTGCGTGAAGATCTTGAAGTCCCAGATCACCGACTGGATGGTGACGACCGTCAGGACCGGCCGGAGCATCGGCGTCAGCACCGACCGCCAGATCCGCCACTGGGAGGCCCCGTCCAGCGCGGCGGCCTCCAGCACCTCGGACGGTACGGAGCGGATCCCGGCGTACACGGTGACCATGACGAACGGGAAGGAGCACCAGACCACTTCGAGCAGGACGAGGAGGAAGGCGCTGTACCGCCCGTACGTCCAGGAGTGGTCACCGAGCCCGAGGACACGGTTGACGGGCCCGAAGTCCGGGTCGAAGAGGAACAGCCAGACGGTGGACCCGGTGACGGCCGGGGTCGCCCAGGCCCCGAGCGCGGCCAGCATCAACGCCAGCCGGGGCACCGCACGCACGCGCGTGAGCAACACGGCGAGCGCACACCCGACGGCGAGGGTCGACACGACACAGGCGGCGGCGAAGACGACGGTGGCGAGCAGGACGGTCCAGAACTGCTCGTCGCGGACGACGTCGGCGTAGTTGCCGAGCCCGACGAAGGAGGTCGGCTCTCCGCCGCTGACCTGGGCCTGGGTGTAGCGGAAGACGGAGATCAGCCCGAGTTGGTACATCGGGTAAAGCAGCAGCCCACCCAGGACGACGAGGGCGGGAGCCAGATAGATCCAGGGCGTCCAGCTCCCCGAGGGGCGCGGGGCCGTGCTGAATGTGCGGCTACCGCCGCGTGGGCGCGACAAGCCACGACGGCCGCGCACCCGCCACCGAACCGCGACCGCCCACCCATTGGGCGTCATCCGGCGGACCCGAACGCCGCGTCCATCTTCTTCGCCGCTTCCCCGGAAGCCGCCCCCACGCTCTTCTTACCGCTGATGACCTCCTGGAACATCGTCGGCAGCACCAGCGACGAGTCGATCTGCGACCACCCCGCCGAGGCAGGCACGAACTTCGTCCCGGCCGCCAGGGTCGCCACGAACGGCTTCACGAACGGCTCCTTCGCGGCCGCCTGGTCGCGGACGTCCGTGAACGTCGGCAGGAACCCCATCGCGTCGAACATCGCGGCCTGCGTCTTCTTGGAGGTCAGCGCCTCCATCAGCGCAACGGCGAGCGTGCGATGGGTGGTACTCCTCAGCACCCCGATGTTGTTGCCGCCCGCGAAGGCCGGCGCGACGGATCCGGCCGTGATCCCCGGCAGCGGCACCACCGCGTACTTGCCCTTGACCGTGCCCGCCTCCACCGCCGCATGGCTGAAGTCACCACCGATGGCCATGCCTGCCTTGCCCGCGGCGAACGCGGTGACCGTGTCGTTGCCGCCGAAGCCCGCGCACTTGGCGGCCGGACAGTTGTCGTCGCCGAAGAGGGACGTGTAATCCTTGATGCCCTTCTGGGCGGCCGCGCTGTTGATCGCCGAGGTGTACGAGCCGCCCCTGGCGGTGGCGAGTTCGCCGCCGTTGGCCCAGATGAACGGCATCGCGCCGTACGTGTACGCGCCGCCGACGACCAGGCCGTACAGGCCGGGCTTCGCCTTGCGGACGGCACGGGCCGTGGACGCCAGCTCGGCCATCGTCGTCGGCGGCTTCAGGCCGAGGTCCCGGAAGACGTCCGTGCGGTAGTAGAGGGCGCGGACGCCGACGTAGAGGGGGGCGCCGTACATCTTGCCGCCGACGGTGACCGACTGGCGGGCGGTCGGGTCGGTGTCCTTCGCCTCGCGCCACGCGCCGAAGTCCTTGGTGACGTCGAGCAGTCCGCCGTCCCGTACGTAACCGGCGGTGTCGGTGTTGCCGTACTCCAGCACGTCCGGAGCCGACTTCGGGTCGTTGAACGCGGCCTTGACCCGCTGCGCGCGGGTGTCGACCGGGATGTACTCCACGTCGACCCGGGTGCCGGTGTGCGCCTTCTCGAAGTCGGCGACGACCGAGTCGACGGCCTTCTGCTTGGGGTCGTTGCCGACCTCCTGGAAGAGCCACACCCGCAGGGTGCCGCTCTTGTCGTCCTTGTCGGAGGCGGAGTTGGAGGAGGTCTGCGGGGCGCAGGCCGCCACGAACAGGGCGGCGACGAGGAGTGCGGGGACGGGGAGCTTCATGGAGTGACCCTCCGGAGCGCGCTGACGCGTAGCGTTTAAGACACTGCATGCGTTGCAACATATGCAACGCCGGTTTCGCTCTGCACAACACCACGGAGGGTAGGGACAACATGAACATGCCGACAAGAGGTCTCAACCACTCTGTGACCGGGGGACGCACCCCGTGCAACGCGCGGGTACGACAAAGGCCCCGGAGCGCGTCAAAGCGCGCCCGGGGCCTCCGGAAACCTGAGGTGTTACTTGTCCTTGCCGCCCTCGCCGTCGCCGCCGCTGCTCATGGACTCGTAGATCTCCTTGCACATGGGGCACACGGGGTACTTCTTGGGGTCGCGGCCCGGCACCCACACCTTGCCGCACAGCGCCACGACGGGGGTGCCGTCGAGGGCGCTCGCCATGATCTTGTCCTTCTGGACGTAGTGGGCGAAGCGCTCGTGGTCGCCGTCGCCGTGGGACACCTGTGGCGTCGGCTCTACGAGGGTCCCCGTACCAGTCCCGCGCTCGGGCTCAAGAGTGCTCATAAGGCCCAAGGGTACTGAAGCGCCCGGGCAACGGTGGGGGGAAGGCCCACCGTCAGTTGAGCGAGGGGTCGTCCGGGTAGGTGGCCACCATCGCCAGCTCGTTGCGCTGGCGGCGGAGCACCTCGCGCCAGAGTCTCTCGGGGGACGGCGAGGAGACGTCGCCGGGCTCGGACTCCACGACGTACCAGGCGCCCTCCACCAGTTCGTCCTCCAGCTGGCCGGGGCCCCAGCCGGCGTAGCCGGCGAAGATCCGCAGGCTGCCGAGTGCCGAGGCGAGCAGCTCCGGCGGTGCCTCCAGGTCGACCAGGCCGATCGCGCCGTGCACCCGGCGCCAGCCGAGCGGGGCCCGGTCGCCGTTCGCACCGCCCGGGATGACCGCGACGCCGAGCGCGGAGTCCAGCGACACCGGGCCGCCCTGGAAGACGACCCCGGGCTCGCCGGCGAGCGAGGCCCAGCCCTCCAGGATGTCCCGGACGTCCACCGGGGTGGGGCGGTTGAGGACGACACCGAGGGAACCCTCCTCGTCGTGGTCGAGAAGGAGCACCACCGCGCGGTCGAAGTTCGGGTCCGCCAGGGCGGGCGTGGCCACGAGCAGCCGCCCTGTGAGCGAGGACACCTCGGTCATGCCTGACATGATCCCGCATCTTCCCGTCGCGTGGGGAGCCAATCCGGGGCAGGGGGTGAATGCAGCCATGATTTGAAGGAGCGGCCTGACAAGGCCTCGTTTGAGGGTGGTGGTGGGAGACGGGAGGGCGGACGGGAGCGTTCCCGGCGCACGGTTACGGGCGGTGACCCCATGTGCCCGATCAGGGACCGTTCGTGTTGTGACACAGCTATGACATAGCTGGGCGGTACTTGGGCTTACGAAGGGGAGCCGATAGGCGATTAGTCTGTCTCTCCGGCCCTGCCCCACCCCACGGAACGCGAGATTCATGACCGTCAACGACGATGTCCTGCTTGTCCACGGCGGCACCCCGCTGGAGGGCGAGATCCGTGTCCGCGGTGCGAAGAACCTCGTACCCAAGGCCATGGTCGCCGCCCTGCTGGGCAGTGCGCCGAGTCGGCTGCGCAACGTTCCGGACATCCGTGATGTGCGGGTCGTACGCGGCCTGCTGCAGTTGCACGGGGTGACCGTACGCCCGGGTGAGGAGCCCGGCGAGCTGGTGCTGGATCCGACGTACGTGGAGAGCGCGAACGTCGCTGACATCGATGCCCACGCGGGTTCCAGCCGTATCCCGATCCTGTTCTGCGGTCCGCTGCTGCACCGGCTCGGGCACGCGTTCATTCCCGGCCTCGGCGGCTGTGACATCGGCGGCCGGCCGATCGACTTCCACTTCGACGTGCTGCGGCAGTTCGGCGCGAGCATCGGGAAGCGCGCGGACGGCCAGTACCTGGAGGCGCCGAAGGGGCTGCGCGGCACCAAGATCCGGCTGCCGTACCCGTCCGTCGGCGCGACCGAGCAGGTGCTGCTGACGGCCGTACTCGCCGAGGGCGTCACCGAGTTGTCCAACGCGGCCGTCGAGCCGGAGATCGAGGACCTCATCTGCGTGCTGCAGAAGATGGGCGCGATCATCGCGATGGACACCGACCGCACCATCCGCATCACCGGCGTGGACAAGCTCGGCGGCTACACCCACGCGGCCCTCCCGGACCGTCTGGAAGCCGCGTCCTGGGCGTCGGCGGCGCTGGCGACCGAGGGCGACATCTACGTCCGGGGCGCCCAGCAGCGCTCCATGATGACGTTCCTGAACACCTACCGGAAGGTGGGCGGTGCCTTCGAGATCGACGACGAGGGCATCCGCTTCTGGCACCCCGGCGGCCAGCTGAAGTCGATCGCGCTGGAGACGGACGTGCACCCCGGCTTCCAGACCGACTGGCAGCAGCCGCTCGTGGTGGCGCTCACCCAGGCCACGGGTCTGTCGATCGTGCACGAGACGGTGTACGAGTCGCGCCTCGGCTTCACCTCCGCGCTGAACCAGATGGGGGCGCACATCCAGCTCTACCGCGAGTGCCTGGGCGGCTCGGCCTGCCGCTTCGGGCAGCGCAACTTCCTGCACTCCGCGGTCGTCTCCGGGCCCACGAAGCTCCAGGGCGCCGACCTGGTCATCCCCGACCTGCGCGGCGGCTTCTCGTACCTGATCGCGGCCCTGGCGGCCCAGGGCACGTCCCGGGTCCACGGCATCGACCTCATCAACCGCGGCTACGAGAACTTCATGGAGAAGCTCGTGGAGCTGGGCGCGAAGGTGGAACTGCCGGGGAAGGCGCTCGGGTAGTCCTCGGAGAGTTTCGCCGTACGACGATGGGGCGGCCCCTGGTGGAGGGGCCGCCCCGTCGTCGTGTCACGAGCCGTGTGCCGTCCCGTGGCCTACGGCCGGCAAGGTCACTTGCCCTTCGCGGATTCCTTCAGCTTCGAGCCCGCGGAGACCTTCACGCTGAAGCCGGCGGGGATGTTGATCGGCTCGCCGGTCTGCGGGTTGCGCGCGGTCCGAGCGGCACGGTGGGTGCGCTCGAAGGTCAGGAAGCCGGGGATGGTGACCTTCTCGTCGCCCTTGGAGACGATGTCGCCGACGACGTCGGCGAACGCGGCCAGCACGGCGTCGGCGTCCTTGCGAGTCACCTCGGCACGGTCGGCCAGCGCGGCCACCAGCTCACTGCGGTTCATGTTGTTACTCCCGTGTTCTTCTTGCCATTGAGGCGTGCCACGCGGCTGAGCCGCATGTTGGGCCGGGACGCATCCTGCCCCCACCTGCGGCGGGAACGCCAATCCGTTGCCGCCCATACCCTACGGGGGGGCCGAAGAGGGTGTTTCACGACGCGCCGATTGTGTGGCGTGGCAAGTTTCACAGCTGTTTGCCCGGGGGCTGCTGCCCCCAGGCCCACGCCTGGTCCGGTGCGTCGCGTTCCGGCTGCGGGCCGGTGGCGGCATGCCGCGCACCTGAAGGGCGCTTCAGGCGCCCTTCGCGGCTTCCCTCACCGCACCCGCCACCGCTCCGGCCACCTTGTCGTTGAAGACGCTCGGAATGATGTAGTTCGGGTTGAGCTCGTCCTCCGTGACCACGTCGGCGAGAGCCTTCGCGGCCGCGAGCATCATGTCCGTGTTCACCGTACGCGACTGCGCGTCCAGGAGGCCACGGAAGACGCCCGGGAAAACCAGCACATTGTTGATCTGGTTGGGGAAGTCGGAGCGGCCGGTGGCCACCACGGCGGCTGTCTGGCGGGCGACCGCCGGGTCCACCTCGGGGTCGGGATTCGCGAGTGCGAACACGATCGCGTCGTCGGCCATGGCGGCCACGTCGTCGCCGTCGAGGACGTTCGGGGCCGACACGCCGATGAAGACGTCCGCGCCGCGCACGGCCTCCTTCAGCGTTCCCCTGAGGCTCTCGGGGTTGGTGTTGTCGGCGATCCAGCGCAGCGGCGAGTCCACCGGGGCCTCGATCAGGTCCTCGCGGGCGGAGTGCACGACACCGCGGATGTCGGCGACGACGGCGTTCTTCACGCCGGCCGCGATCAGCAGCTTGAGGATGGCCGTACCGGCCGCGCCGGCGCCGGACATGACGACCCGGACGTTCTCGATCGCCTTGCCGGTGCAGCGAAGTGCGTTCGTGAGGGCGGCGAGGACGACGATCGCGGTGCCGTGCTGGTCGTCGTGGAAGACGGGGATGTCGAGGGCCTCACGGAGGCGGGCCTCGATCTCGAAGCAGCGGGGGGCGGAGATGTCCTCCAGGTTGATGCCGGCGAACCCGGGGGCGATCGCCTTGACGATCTCGACGATCGCGTCGGTGTCCTGGGTGTCGAGGCACAGGGGCCACGCGTCGATGCCGGCGAACCGCTTGAAGAGGGCCGCCTTGCCCTCCATGACGGGCAGCGCGGCTTTCGGGCCGATGTTGCCGAGGCCCAGGACCGCCGAGCCGTCCGTCACGACCGCAACGGAGTTGCGCTTGATCGTGAGGCGGCGCGCGTCCTCGGGGTTCTCCGCGATCGCCATGCACACGCGGGCCACGCCCGGGGTGTAGATCATGGACAGGTCGTCACGGTTGCGGATGGGGTGCTTGGACTGCATCTCGATCTTGCCGCCGAGGTGCATGAGGAACGTACGGTCGGAGACCTTGCCGAGGGTGACGCCCTCGATGCCGCGCAGCTGCTGGACGATCTCGTCGGCGTGGGCGGTCGAGCTGGCCGCGATGGTGACGTCGATACGCAGCTTCTCGTGACCGGAGGCGGTGACGTCGAGGCCGGTCACCGAGCCTCCGGAGGACTCCACGGCGGTGGTGAGCTGCGAGACGGCGGTTCCGCTCGCGGGCACCTCCAGCCGGATGGTCATCGAGTAGGAGACGCTGGGCGCCGTTGCCATGGCCGACTTCCTTCGTTTCACCGTGTCGCGAGTTGTGCCGTCCGATCGTCGCACCTACCCCTGAGTACGTGGTAGCCGCCCCGGGTTGCGGACGTTTTGTTCATGACCGGCCGACTGATTCGGAAAAAAACTTCCACCATACGATATCCGATCAGCCGGCTGAAGACGCAACGGAAGAGGCCCACATCACACTGGTGATGTGGGCCTCTCCGACGTTCATGACACCGACCCGCCATGCTCGCCTCGCGGCAAGTGGTCGCTCGTAGCGACGAAGGTTGGGCCCGGGGGCTTGGATCGAGCCGGTGTCACGACAAGGCTAACAAACGGATCCCGTAAGACCATTCCCGTCCGGGGACTTCACAGGAAACCTCCAGCCGAACGGACGTCGTTCTCACTCCCTGAGCAGGTCCGGCACCCCGGCCGCGTCCGGCTGGTCCCGCTCCCCGGAGACCACCGTCAGCTGCTGGGTCGCCCGGGTGAGGGCCACGTACAGCACACGCAGCCCCGCCGGAGACTCGTCGGCGATCTCCGCGGGCGACACGACGACCGTCGCGTCGTACTCCAGACCCTTGGCCTCCAGGCTGCCCAGTGCCACCACCCGGTCGCCGAGCCCGGCGAGCCAGCGGGCGGCCTCCGCGCGCCGGTCCATGGCGACGACCACGCCGACCGTGCCGTCGACCAGGTCGAGAAGCCGCTCGGCCTCCGCGCGCACGGTCTTTTCGAGCGAGTCTCGTACGACGGCGCTGTGTCCATTGTTCGTTGTCACGAAACGGGGCTCGACCCCGGTGGAGCGGACCGCCGAGGGGGACTTGGAGCCGGGCATGGCGAGGGCCAGCACCCTGGCCGCGACCTCGGCGATCTCCGACGGGTTGCGGTAGTTCACGGTGAGCTCGAAGCGGCGGCGCGGGCGGCTGCCCAGGGCCTCGTCCCTCGCCTCGGCCGCCTCGTCCGGGTCGGACCAGGAGGACTGGGCGGGGTCGCCGACCACCGTCCAGGTGGCGTGCCGGCCACGGCGGCCGACCATCCGCCACTGCATCGGCGTGAGGTCCTGCGCCTCGTCCACGATGACGTGGGCGTACTCGACGCGCTCCTGGGCGAGCCGTTCG
The DNA here is from genome assembly GCF_040629895.1 of Streptomyces sp. NPDC005866. Lineage (NCBI taxonomy): Bacteria > Bacillati > Actinomycetota > Actinomycetes > Kitasatosporales > Streptomycetaceae > Streptomyces > Streptomyces sp. NPDC005866. The sequence continues at coordinate 98,353 of NZ_JBEXWP010000002.1, read as the reverse complement.
GCGCGCTCGCGCTGGGACTCCTCGCGCACCGGCATCAGCTCCTCCAGGCCGGTGAGGTGGTCCAGCGGGTCCGCCTCGCGCTTCCTCTTCGGGCGGGCCGGGGTGCCGAGGATGGCCTGGAGTTCGTCGAGCATGGCGATGTCGTGCACGGAGTGGCCGTCCCGCCGCAGGGAGCGGGCGACCCTGCGGATCTCGCCGGGGTTGAGGATGCGGCGGGCCCAGCGGCCGAGGCGCCGCTCGTCGGCCATCGCGGCGAGCACGGCCCGCGGGGTGAGCTCGGGCCACCAGGCGTCGAGGAACTCGATGAAGGAGTCCTCCGTGAGGATGTCCTCGTCGAAGGAGGAGCGCAGTTCGGCGGCCAGCTCCGGGTCGGTGTGGCGGCCGGCCGCGCCGGAGCGGCTCCACAGGGCGTCCAGGAGGAGCTTGCGGGCGCGGGGCCGCAGAAGGTTGACCGGGGCCGTGCCGCCGAGCGCGTTGTGTCTGATGCGGTCGAGTTCCCCGGCCTCCAGCTCCAGCCGGCGGCCGAAGGCGACGACTCTCAGCCGGGCCGGTGAACCGTTCGGCTCCAGGGCTCCGCGGGCGGCCTTGCGCAGCACCCGGAGCATCCGGGAGGAGCCCTTGGCGCGGGCGGTGGCCGGCGTGTCGTACAGGGTCGCCTCGGCGCCGACGGCGTCCACGGCGAGTGAGCCGATGGCACGGATGGCGACCTGGCCCTCCTCGCCGAGCGAGGGCAGCACGCCCTCGGTGTAGGCGACGAGCAGCGGGGTCGGGGAGACGATCAGGATGCCGCCCGCGTACCGGCGCCGGTCCTGGTAGAGCAGGTAGGCAGCGCGGTGCAGCGCCACGGCCGTCTTGCCGGTTCCCGGGCCGCCCTCGACGTAGGTGACGGAGGCGGCGGGGGCGCGGATGACCAGGTCCTGCTCGGCCTGGATGGAGGCGACGATGTCCCGCATGGAGTGGGTGCGGGCCTGGCCGAGTGCGGCCATCAGGGCGCCGTCGCCGATGACGGGCAGGGCGGCGCCGTCGCGGAAGGCGGTCAGCTCCGGGCGCATCAGGTCGTCCTCGACCCCGAGGACCCGGCGGCCCTTGGAGCGGATGACCCGGCGCCGTACGACACGCCCGGGATCCACCGGAGTGGACCTGTAGAACGGCGCGGCGGCCGGTGCCCGCCAGTCGATGACCAGTGGGGCGTAGTCCTGGTCGAGGACGCCGATCCGGCCGATGTGCAGGGTTTCGGCGATGTCGGCGGTGTTGTCCGCGCGGACCGCGCCCTCGGCGGGCTCCACGGCGGTGTAGGCGCCGTCCGGCCCCTTCTTCCCGTCCTTGCCGGGCAGGAGGTCGATCCGGCCGAAGAGGAAGTCCTCGAACTCGTTGTTGAGCCGGTTGAGGTGGACACCCGCCTGGAAGACCTGCGCGTCCCGCTCGGCGAGGGCGCCGGGCGTGCCCACCTGGCCGCGCTTGGCCGCGTCGTTCATGAGGAATTCCGCCTCGTGGATCTTCTCCTCAAGGCGCTGGTACACCCGGTCGAGGTGTTCCTGTTCGACACTGATCTCACGGTCCCGGACGGAGTCCTGAGCGGAGTCCTGTTCCGAGCCGTGAGGGCCGACCGCGGATTGTTGAGCCTGAGCGGCCACCGGGCCCCCTTCTGACGTGCTGGGCAGCCGTCAACCGTACGCGAAAGGGGCCCGCCTAAGCTACGCGCTGACCGAGACCAGCTTCTTCCCGTCGAACGTCATGACCTCGAAGTGGTCGATCTGGTTGGGGGCGAAGGCGGCGCCGCCGTGCACGTAGAGGGGCTCCTTGGCCTTGTCCGACTTGGCGTCCGAGATGCCGTATCCCCAGTTCGGGACCGACCAGGAGGTCACCGTCTCGCGCTCGCCGTTCCTGCCGACGGCGATCAGCGAGCACTTCTTCGGGCCGGCGACGTTCTTCAGCTGGAGGACCGCGTGGGTGCCCCAGTCCTTCTTCTCGAGAGCGACGGTCGCGGTCACATGGGTCGTCGGGTCCGTGGCCGTCTTCTTGTCGGACATCGTCTGGAAGGCCGTCTGGGCGGGCCCCATGGCCGTGCCCCCACTGCCGCTGTCCGAGCCGCCGCTCGCCGCCAGGACGGCCAGCGGGCCGCCGACGATCAGCACGGCCGAGGCGGCCAGCGCGAAGAAGTTGCGCCGGCTGCGGACCTTCCGCTTCTCGGAGACCTCTACGACCAGCTTCTCGACCATCCGCGGGCTGGGCTTGGCGGACAGCGACTCGCCGATGGACGGCGTACTTCCGGAACCCGGCAGATCCGCCAGGGCCGCCAGCATGGGCTCCATTCCGGCCAGCTCGTCGAGCTGCTGGGCGCACCATTCGCACCCGGCCAGATGGGCCTCGAAAGCGGTTGCCTCGGCGTCGTCGAGAATCCCGAGCGCATACGCGCCGACAGTCTCGTGCTCATTGGGCACCGGGGACTCCTGCATAGCACCAGACATACCCCAACCACCTGTGCCGAATCCGTCGTGCCCCCCGTACACACTCATCACGCCGTCACCCCCCGCTCCTCCAGTGCCAGCTTCATCGACCGCAGGGCATAGAACACCCGTGAGCGCACAGTGCCGCTGGGTATGCCCAGGGTCTCGGCTGCCTCGTTGACAGTACGTCCCTTGAAATAGGTCTCTACGAGCACCTCCCGGTGGGCCGGGGTCAGGTCGTCGAGCGCGTCAGACAGCGTCATCAGCCACAGCGCCTTGTCGATCTCGTCCTCCGCGGGGATGACCTCCAGCGGCGACGGATCGACCTCCTGCGGCCGGGCCTGCCGGCTGCGGTGGCCGTCGATGACGATGCGCCGAGCGACCGTCACCAGCCAGGGGCGTACCGATCCGGTCGCTCGATTGAGCTGGCCGGCGTTCTTCCAGGCACGGATGAGTGTCTCTTGCACGACGTCCTCGGCGCGTTGCCGATCACCGGCGACCAACCGGAGGACATACGCAAGGAGTGGTCCGGCGTGCTCGCGGTACAGAGCGCGCATCAGCTCCTCATCAGGTTCCGAGGGCTGGGACATGCGATGTCGGGCCCTCGATCCACGTTCATTGGCCACGGCCGCATCCTTGCGCACGCCCACCTCCGGTGTCCGGGGGTTCCCCCAGTCGGTCGCTCCCCCACCGGTACGGAAGTGACGTGCGGTGTGTTCAACAGGACCCCACATTTTTCCGTGAGGCGACATGACGAGCGGGACATGACCGCACATTCCCACCGCTTGATCTTTACATTTCCGACACACCGTCGAAGATCGGAACGTTGCCCGGGGGTTGCGGTCGACAAACGGAATGTTGTCGAAATCACTTTCGGGGAGCTTCGACGAAGGTCCGGCGGATGCCGCGAAAGGGACACGGGCTGAGGCAGGGGTCGAGAGGAGTCAGGCGCGGGCGAGGGCCGCGCGGCGCCGGTGCCGGGCCACTCGCTCGCGGTTGCCGCAGACCTCGCTGGAGCACCAGCGGCGCCTGCGCCCTCGGGAGGTGTCCAGATAGACGATGGGGCAGTTGTCGCCCTCGCACTCCCGGACGGCCGCCCGCGCCACGGGGTCGGTGAGCAACTCCACGGCGTCCCGTGCGACGGCGGCGAGCAGCGCGGCACACCCGGGCGGGCCGGCCAACTCCCGCACCAGGAAACCGTCCTCGCCGGGGACGGCGCGCGGGGCCGGGGGTGCGGCGGCGCGGGCGAGGTCGTTGACCCGGGCGAGCGCGAGATCGTACGGCCGGGTCCTCGCAGGGTTCCGGTCTCCGCGCACCAACTGCCCGACGTGTCCGCGCAGTTCACGGAAGCAGACCAGCCAGCCGGTGTCGGCGTGTGCCAGCGGGGTGCCCGGCGGGACGAGGCCGGAACCGGTGATCCAGGCCCGCAACGGTTCGAGGGCGTCGAGCCGTTCGCCGGGATGCGTGGTCGCCAGCAGATCCAGGCAGATCCGCCCGGCGTCGAAGCGCAGCTCGTACGGGGCCGTCGCCGTACCCAGTGCCATGTGCCTGTCACCGCCTAGGACCGGGAACCGTGGCTTCTCACAGTGCCCGGCCCGGCAGGCGGCCGGAAGCCCTCGTACCCGTCTTCCACGAGGTTCCCGCCCGGCCCACACCCCGCGGGGACACCGGTGCCGTGACCCTCTGTCCTGCGAACGCACCGAGCCGCCCCGGGAGGCGGTACCCACAACGTCGTACGACGGTCAGCCGGACCGCTCGTCCCCCCCGTGGTCGACGCCGCCCAGCAGTTCGCTGTGCATCCGGCGTCCCGCTTCCGCCGCGTAGGAGAGGAAGTTAGCCCGGGCGACGGCGAGGTTGTTCGAGGTGGGCGGGGTGGGTTGGGGGGCGGTGGCGAGGCCTGTCGGCGGTTCACGCGTCCGCGTACTTGGCGTCCGCCGCCGGGTCCAGGGCGAGCCGGTAGCCCCGCTTGACCACCGTCTGGATCAGCTTGGGCGCGCCCAGGGCCGTACGCAGACGGGCCATCGCCGTCTCCACCGCGTGTTCGTCGCGCCCCGCGCCCGGCAGGGCCCGGAGGAGTTCGGCGCGGGCCACCACCCACCCCGGCCGCCGCGACAGCGCCCGCAGCAGGGACATACCGGCCGGCGGCACCGGCTTCAGCGCGCCGTCGACGAGGACGGCATGCCCCCGGATCTCCACCCGGTGGCCGGCGATCGGCAACGCCCGTGCCCGGCCGGGCAGTTCCTGGCAGAGCAGCTGTACGAGGGGGCCGAGGCGGAAGCGTTCCGGCTGGACGGTGTCGACGCCGAGGGCCTGGAGCGGGAGCGCGGTGACCGGGCCGACGCAGGCCGGGACGACGTCGTGGTGAAGGGCGGCCAGCAGATCGGCCTGCAACCCCCGCTTCTCGGCCCGCGAGAGCAGGGAGGCCGCGGCGGGCGCGCTGGTGAAGGTGATCGCGTCGACCGAGCGGGAGACGACGGCGTCCAGGAGCCGGTCCACCGGCCCGATGTCCTCCGGCGGCATCCACCGGTACACCGGCACCGGCAGTACCTCCGCTCCCGCGGCCCGCAGCGACTCCACGAACCCCGGCAGCGGCTCCCCGTGCAGCTGGACGGCGATCCGGCGCCCGTCGACGCCCTCCTCGAGGAGCCGGTCGAGCACCTCGGCCATGGACTCGGAGGACGGCGACCACTCCTCGGTGAGGCCGGCGGCCCGCACCGCCCCCTTGACCTTGGGACCGCGGGCCAGCAGCTCGACGTGGCGCAGCCGGTCCAGCAGCTGCTCGCCGAAGCCCCAGCCGTCCGCGGCCTCTATCCACCCCCGGAACCCGATCGCGGTGGTCGCCACGGCCACGTCCGGCGCCTGGTCGATGATCTCCTTCGTGGCGGCGAGGAGCTCGCCGTCGTCGGCGAGCGGCACGATACGCAGGGCGGGCGCGTGCAGCACGGCGGCACCGCGCCGCTGGAGCAGCGCGCCCAGCTCGTCGGCCCGGCGCGCGGCCGTGACCCCCACGGTGAACCCCGCGAGAGGGCCGGGCTGACCGGGATCCGGTCGCTGCTGTTCCTCGTACATGGCTGCTCTCCTAGCTGACCCGCAACCCGCCGAGCCTGTCAACGGCGCGTGACAGGCTCGGTTCGGCTCCATGTCACCAGTGTTACGTCACACCTCGGCGTAGCTGAGCTGCGCCTTTGCCTCGGTGGCGGCCGTGGAGTGCGCCTCGGCGGCCGGCCGCCGAAGGTATACGGCCCAGGTGACGGCGAAGCAGAGGCCGTAGAAGACCAGGAAGGCGACGAAGGCGCCGGTACCGGAGCCGTAGGAGAGGAAGGACTGCCGGAAGGCGAGGTTGATGCCGACGCCGCCGAGGGCGCCGACCGCGCCGATGAGGCCCATGGAGGCGCCGGACAGCCGACGCCCGTACGCGGCCGCCGCCTCCCCCTCCAGCCCCTTGGCGAGGGCCTTGGTGTGGAAGATGCCGGGGATCATCTTGTACGTCGAGCCGTTGCCGAGGCCGGCGAGCACGAACAGGACGATGAAGGCGGTGACGAACAACGCCAGCGACTTCTGCATGCTGGCCACGACCAGGACGGCGGTGGCGGCGGCCATGGCGACGTAGTTGTAGAGGGTGATCTTCGCGCCGCCGTACCTGTCGGCGAGCCGGCCGCCCACGGGACGGATCAGCGAGCCGAACAGCGGGCCCATGAAGGTGAGGTAGGTCGCCTGCAGCGGCGTGCGGCCGAACTGGTTGGTGAGCACCTGCCCGAAGGCGAAGCTGTAGCCGATGAACGACCCGAACGTCCCGATGTAGAGGAAGGACATGATCCAGGTGTGGGCGTCCTTCGCGGCGTCCTTGGCGGCGCCGGTGTCGTTCCTGACGTTCTCGATGTTGTCCATGAACAGCGCGGCGCAGCCGGCGGCGACGACGATGAGCGGGATGTAGACCCCGAGCAGCACGCGCGGTCCGCCGTTGGCACCGATGACGGCGAGGGCGACGAGCTGGATCGCGGCGACACCGAGATTGCCGCCACCCGCGTTGAGCCCCAGCGCCCACCCCTTCTTCTTCAGCGGGAAGAAGGCGTTGATGTTGGTCATGGAGGAGGCGAAGTTGCCGCCGCCGATACCGGCGAGGAGCCCGATCCACAGGAAGGTGCCGAACGAGGTCCCCGGCTTCATCACCGCGAACGCCGCGATCGTCGGGACGAGGAGGAGGCCGGCCGAGACGATCGTCCAGTTCCGCCCGCCGAAGATCGCGACGGCGAAGGTGTAGGGGACCCGGACGACGGCGCCGACCAGCGTCACCATCGACGTCAGCAGGAACTTGTCGGCCGGGGTGAGCCCGTACTCCGGGCCCATGAAGAGCACCAGCACGGACCACAGGGTCCAGACCGAGAACCCGATGTGCTCGGAGAACACCGAGAAGTACAGATTGCGCCGCGCGACCCTCTGCCCGGTCTCCTTCCAGAAGGTCTCGTCCTCGGGATCCCACTGCCGGATCCAGCGGCTGCGTGAGGCAGAGGTAAGGGCGGGGGTGGGGGAAGGGTCTGGGGCTGGGGCTGGGGCTGTCATGACGCCTCCACGGTGCTCCGTGTGCTCGGTCTTCCGACTCCGGATGAGTGACTGAGCCCGAAGGTAGGGAGGCGGCGTTTCCGCACTGTGGCTGTGGGTGACCGGAAGGGAACGTTGCTCTCACCCTGGCAGGAGGGCGGGTGAGAGGTCGGGGTCGGGCGGTGTCAGCGAGAGGGATGGGGAGGCTGCTGGGGCGGGGTGTAGGGCCCGTAGGGACCGGAGGGCTGCTGCTGGGGCGGGCCGTAGGGGCCAGGAGTGTGGGGTGCGGGCGGCTGCTGACCGTGACCGGCGGGGGCGGGCTGGGTGCCGTACGGGGGCTGGGCAGCGTACGGGCCGTAGGGACCGGCCTGCTGCGGCCACGGCTGCTGGTACTGGGTTTGCTGGGGTTGCTGGTACTGGGGTTGCTGGGGTTGCTGGTACTGGGGTTGCTGGTACTGGGGTTGCTGCCACGGCTGCTGGACCGGGGTCGGCTGCATCGGCGCCGGCGTGCCAGACCGCAGATAGCGCACCCGGCCGCCTTCCTCCGTCACCGGCACGAACCCGGCGGCGTGGAGGCGTTGCGCGAACTTGGCGTTGCGCCCACGGGTGATGAAGAGCCCGAGCCCCATGACGCCCATGAGAATCACCCATACGACCCCGGAGATGACGAATGCTCCGGCGCTCCCACCAGCCCGTGCCGCGGCCAGCACCAGCCCGAGGGTGATGCCACCGGCCCCGAGCAGCATCCGCTTCTCGGCGTTCTTGCCGGTGAGGTCGAACTGGATACGGGCCTTGAGCAGTTCGACGGCGTCGGGCACGAGCGGCGGCAGTGAGACGCCGTCGGCTGCGTTCGGATACTGCGCCCAGTTCTGCGCGGCACGGGCCCGGCCCTGCGGGCTGTGATCTGGCACGATCAGCATCTTGAGAACGTTGTTGCGGGAGCCGGTGTGGCGGGCGTCGGCGTACTCGTACCCGAACTGCTGGGCGATGAAGGCAAGCCGGGCGAGCTTCTTCACGGAGGCCCAGGCGTTGGTGAGCTCCACGGGCTCGCCGCCGGCCATCAACTGGAACATCTTCCGCACTTGCCGCGTACTCATCGGATCCACTCCCCGTATCCCCGTGACCGGCCGCTCACTCTTCGCTTGCGCAACCGGAGCAGTTTTTCACGCGGCCGATCCCCCTACGTCCGAACGTCCCTCACTCATGGGAAACTTGACCGCCCCTTGGCACAGTGACCCGCACGGGAACGGACATCCACGGCTGGCCGGACTACCGCACCCGGGCCTACGAGGCCTTCGCCTGCCTCTTCGGCGTGCGTGACTTCGACACCAGGTGAAGCCCTGGCTGACCTGACCGGAGGCGAACGCCATCGGCAGAACCCACCCCTACGGCCCGCCGCCGGTACGCGGTCCGCGGGGGACGGCCCATGGACCGGTTTGGACGCTGACGGAGACCAGGCGGGGATCACGGCGAGAGAATGTACGGCTGGTGCGTGGTTCGACGAGTGATGCTCGCTATCCTCTACCGCACCCCACTCAGGAATGGGAGAGCTCATGCCCGATGCTTCGAGGACCGAGGGTTCCACGGCACAGCGCCCTCAGCGCTCTCCCCTGGGGAACATCCTGTTCGGGGCAGCAGTGGTTGTGGTCCTCGCTGCCATGGCACTCGGGGCCTTCGCGGGAGTTGCGTTCATGGACGAGTTGGCGGACGTCTCTCCGATTTCGACCATGGTGCCTGACCACGGACGCACCGCTTTGATTGTCGGCGGTATCGGTGCGGGCGGTGTCATCGGCCTGACGCTCCCGATGATCTTGTTCGGCATGGTGCGGGGCAACGAGCAGGAGCCGCCGGTCGGCCTGGGCTCTGCCTTGCTGAAGGTGCTCGCCCTCCTGGTCTTCGGCGTCTATCTCCTGGTCATGTCGATCGTCGTGTCCCAGGTGGGATGGATCCTTCCCCAGGGGGTCACCACCCTTGTGGCTGTCTTCGCCATCGGTTTCGCTTGGATGCCGCTGGCCATGGTCCCGTGGGAAAAGCTGGGCTTGGGAGGGGTCGTAGGAGACCGCTTCGGGTCCCGTCGACCTTCGAACTCACACCAGACGGACTGAGTTCGCCAATTCGTCGGCGATACTTCCCAGTTCCTCACCCAATCCCAGCGTCATCCACAAGAGTCGGCATTCCAGGAGCGTCGGGTAGTCCCGCGGCAGCACGTAATGACTCACGCCTTCCAGGATCGCGCTGGTGTCGGTCTCAGGCGCGGTGGGCTCGAAACGGTGGACTCGGAGTGCCGGTCCCAGAGGGAGTTCGACCTCGGTAAGCGCAGGCCTCCCGAAAAAGGGGCCTTCCGCACAGGCCGCTTCGGCCCTGAGCACGTCCATGTTCAAGGCTTCTGGAGGGGCCTTCAGCTCCCGTGCTGTATAGCTGGCCAGGACCGCGCCGTTCGGCGGGGCCAGTAGCGCCGCGCACACCGCCCGCTGCCGTACGGCGGTGCCCCAGTACCACAGAAGGTCTTCGGCGAAAGCGCGACGCGATTCCGCCGAAGGTTCACCGTCGATGTGCTGTTCCGAGACCTCCTGCGCCCACTCTTCCGGATCTTCGCGTCCCAGATCGAGGACCAACCAGTTCACCGATGGCGTCAATGCGACCCGGCACTCGCGCCAGTTCCCCGCGGTCTCCACGAATCTCACTTTCCGGTCAGCACGGCATCGGGGCCGGTCACATCGATGTCCGGGTCTTCGCCCCACAGCCCGACGAAGCTGTTGGTGTCGGAAGTCGCTCCGATGCCTGTGGCCCCGAGGGCCCAGGCGTTGTAGGACAGAGCCTTCTTGAAGGCGTCGGGGGCGCCGATGAAGTCGAGATCCGCGGAGGACACATTCCTCATGCGACCGAGTTCATCCACCATGCCCGGCCCCACATACATGCTGGCCAGGCCGCGCACTCCCGCCGTGTTGTACGCGTTGCGGGCCGCAGCCAGGTTGTCGCCGACCTTGAACAGATCGCGCCAGTTGCTTCGGACGGCACCCAAGTCGTCCACGAAGGAGCCTTTCAGGCCCTTGAACGCGGCGGCGAACGACACTTCGGGGAGCACGGCGCCGGGTACCGCGCCCGCGCGCTGGCCGACCATCTCGACCACGAGGGCCCGTCTGGCCGCCGTACCGAGCGTCGGATTCCATGCACGGACGTACTGTGTGGCAGCGGTCCACACGCGGCTGCGCCCGACCGTGGCCGCGAGCTTGGATCCCGCAGAGAAGACGCGCCCGAGACCGAAGGTCGCGAGCCCGAGGACGTCCATCGCCACATCGCTCCAGGAGCCGTCCCCGTTGATGGCGAGCAGCAGGTGACAAGCGAGCGAGACCACAGTCATCAACAGTGCGACGGTCCCCAGGACGCCGGCGATCGCCTGCCCGATGATGGGGATCCAACCGACGAGCAGGGACACCACCCCACACACCGCGGCGATGGCACCTGCTGCATTGGCGACCCAGGTCAAGGTGTCCCGTAGGTCGTCCAGCCAAGAGTCGTTGAGTCCGTCGCCCCGTGTTGTGTCGTCAATGCGCTTGGCCGCCTTGTTCCCCGCGTTCTCATGGCGGGTCTTCACCGCTGCCAGCTTGTCCCGGAGGTCGTTGAGCCCGTCCTGGAGGTCGGTCACCTTCTTGTCGAGCTTGCCCTGCCCGTCTTGATCCGTGCCTTTGGGCGGGTTCTCGGCCTTGGACCGGGCCGAGGACAGATCGTCGTGCTGCTGTTCCGCCTGGGTGAGGAGGCGGTCCGCGTCGCCCTGGACGGTCTCCAGATCGGTGTAGTACTCCTTGAGAGCCGCTCCGGCCCCGGCGTAGCGGTCGTGCGCCCTGCTCACCGTCCGGGCGGTGTCGTTCGCCTTGTCGGCGAAGGCCCGTCCCGCATCGGAGTCCCAGCTCTCCTGGTTGCCGAGACGACGCAGCGCCGCGACGGTGCCGGAGATGGCCTTGGCCGTGGCCTCGAACCTGCGTGAGAGTGCTTCCATCTCGTGAACGTCGCCCGGTACGGGATCGCCGCTCTCGCCCAGCACTTCCCACCGGTAGTCCGCCGGGCGGCTCACTTCTTCTGTCCCTTGCCCACCAGCGCGCTGTACAGCGCCGTATCCAACTCCGTGTAGGCCTTGCCTGCTTCGTGGGCCAACTGGCCGAGTCCCTGGATCTGCTCGACCATCTTCTTGCGGTTGTCGTCCCAGCCGTCGGAGAAGTCCTGCAGCCGCTCGTACAGAAGCTTGTGCCCGACTGTGTGACGATCGTAAGAATCCATGAGCTTGTCGAGTCCTTCGAACTCCGTCGCCACCGATCGCAAGCCCGCTCCGGCCGTGTGCAGGTCGTCGGTCGAGACCTTGAGTTTCTTACTCACGCCTGTGCCCCCGTCGTCTCCTCGCCGCGGTGCCGCCAGCGCAAGGTCGCGGCCACCGCGTCGAACAACTCCACCACGGCGTCCGCGATCGGCTCCAGAGGTGTGCTGAAGGTCAGCATCAACACGTCGTCGCGGTCCGGAACCGGGATGAAATACTCCACGATCGTGTCCTGGAACTCGGATCCCAGCCGGCGTGACTCCTTGGTCCGGTCACGACGCAACAACCGGGCCGCTCGCCCTGCGGCGGGCAGGGTCACTGGTTCGACCTCACCGGAGCCGCTCAGGGCCGCCACCGCGTCAAGGCTGTCGAACTTCTCGTGGAGGTGCGACACCAGCAGCGAGGCCGAGAGCGGAATACCGCCCGCTTCCAGGAACGACAGATACAGCACCAGACCGCCTCGCTCGACCCCCGCCTCGGCCGCGCTGCGGAGTTGGTCCTCTGCCTTGCGGCGCAGTACGGGCTGATCGTCAACCCCGGCGAACTGCCGCCGGATCAAGGCACTGATCGAGGCCTCACGACGATCCGGCGGCTGCAGCGGAATGCGGTACCAGTCGTCGGGCGTGATCAGCCCGAAGGCGGGTGCCTGACGAACCGTCTGTTCTCGGCATGCATTCATTCGCTCAGGCACGGCGCCCAATGTCTCTCATCGGTTGACGGACTGGATCTCCTGCACGGTGACATCCTGAGGGTTGCCGAAGGCGCCGTCGGGCAGGTCGTCGCCGCTGCCGTCGCTGCCTGTCCAGCTGATCTTCCAGGTGACCGTGGCCTTGAGCTGGTACGAGCCGTTGCCGGACGAGCGGAGGTACTTCACCCCACAGGGTGGCGTCTTGTCAGCGTTGCCCGCGCTGTACTTCTCCCCGATACTTCCGTTATTGATCTCGCAGACACCCGAGGCTGGATAGGTGACGGCATCGGAAGTTCCCGGGTCGATCTTGAGGGATACCGGTTCGGCGGTGGTTGTCGCCGAGATACCCAGCAGCGGAACGCTGGCGGTGACCGACACCGGCTTGAACTTCGCGCCGTCGAGCCAGGCCCAGGTGGCGAGGTTGACCTTCGTCGTCCCTGCGGGGGCCAGGCTCACCTCCGTGGTCGGGACGCGGATCTCCTTGTACGCGAGTTCGCCGAGAACCTTCGGAGTTACGGCATTCTCGATGTCCGCCGGCGGGGTGGCGCCCTTGTCCACCCAGAAGATGGGCTTGTCGCACTTGTCCCACCCGGGCGGGAAGCTCTTGTCCACGTACGAGTCCCACCAGTAGCCCTTGTCGGCCTTGTCCTGGTTGAAGTCCTTGTACGGCTTCCCGTTGACGTAGCGGTCGCGCTGCTGTGCGTCCCATTCATAGCCCGTCGAGTCGGCCGCCCAGATCGGTTCCACGTAGGCCTTGAGCTGAGCTGGGGTGTATTTCGGGGCGTACCAGCAGGCAGGCGGGGTCCAGGAGGTGGTGGAGGCGACTGCGCCCACGGAAGGACCGGAGCCGTTCTTGGAGGTGTCGTAGACGACACCTGATGCGCTGGCCGAGATCGTCCCGTCCGGACTACTGTCGCCCTTCGGTCCCGGCTCAGAATTCTGCGCTTTGCCATCAAGGACGTCATCGGCGTTGGCCACGCTCGGAACAGTTAGAAGGGACAGACAAGTCCCCAGAGCAACCAGCAGGGGAAAAGCGCACGGCTTACGCATCAAGGCTGGCACTCGGCACTCCCAATCTGAGAAATGATCTTCTCGACCACCCAGACACCCTTGGTGTTCTTCTTCAATGAGGCGTGATAAGCGACGTAGCTCTTCGCGGTGACTTTGGTCTTCCTGATCTCATTGGTCTTGAGATATTTCACGAACGCCTTGCCCTGGTCTTCGCAATAGCTGAAGGAAGCCGTCCCATCCTTGGAAACAGCTACGTCAGGAGAGTAGAAGCGATAGGCGCCGGTGATGCTTGCTTTGTGGTCGACATAGTTCTGGATGAACTTCTGCGTACCTGCGGCCGCTTCACCCTCGTAGTAGTAGAGGTAGGCCTTGTCGAGGGCGTCCTGATGAACGATAGCGAGATCCACTGCCTTGATGGACTGCTCGCTGTCGGCCAGTACTGCATCCTTGTCGGCGTTGCCAGTCTGTGCCCAGTCAAAGCTGTACGACAAGTCGGACGGCATGTCGAGCTTCGGGCGACCATCGGACGCGGTGGAAGCAGACGCGCTCGGCGAAGCCGAAGTCGACGCCCCCGTGTCCGCGCCCGCGATCTTGTCGTTCGACTTGGAGTCACCTCCGTCGCCTCCGCCGCAGCCGGCAAGCAGCAGTGCGGCGGTCACACCGGCGGTGGCTGTCGTGAGCAGGCGGGAACGGCGGGTCACGGTGGGCTCCTGGTGGGGCGGTTGGGGTCTGCGAAGCAGCGAATACGGTATCGGGGTCTATCCGGAACGCACCAGAGCGATTTGCTGGGACCCAGCCGAACGAAACGCGCACGGCAGATCATAGTCGGGCAACTCAACTCCCCCGCCTCAGCTTTGGTGCCGTCCCGTGACATCGTCGCGACCCTCAGTTGGCCCGCGCAAAGGGCTGGTACCCGACGGCAGTGGCGGCTCTCGTCGGCCGATCACGGAACGGCCTTCACTTCAAACCGGCGGGACCTGTAACTTCACGTGTGCACAGGTTTGTTGACGGGGCGTACGCGACGGGGGTTGCGGGGTTATGGCGGGGTATCGGCCGGCGGACTGGCATCCACTCGACCTTGACAAGGACCCGACACCGGGCGACCCGCAACGCGTCCGCTCCCTGGCCAAGCAGCTGCACGACTTCGCCGACGACGTCTCCGACGCCCTGCGCCTGGTCAAAGGCATGGCCGGCGAGGACACGCTGCTGCAGTGGGCGGGCAAGTCCGCGGACATCTTCAAGGAGCAGTTCAAGGACGTTCCGAAGAACCTGAAGAAGCTGAAGAAGTCGTACGAGCTGTGCGGCGACGCGCTCTCGGACTACTGGCCCAAGCTGGAGCGCGCGCAGGCCCTGGCCGACAAGGCCCTCGCCAAGGCGAAGGACGCCCAGTCAGACCTCTCCTCCGCCAAGTCCCGTCTCTCCTCGGCTGATTCGTGGGTCACCCGGGCGGGCAAGGAAGCGGACAAGTACAAGGACGACCCCACCGGCAGCAAATCCAGCGCCGACAAGCCGGACGAGGCGAAGGTCCGCGCCGCCACCCGCGACGTCCAGAGCGCCAAGTCCGCCCATACCACGGCCCAGTCGGACGTCACCACCGCGCAGAACGCCCTCGACGCCGCGAAGAAGATGGCCGAGGACGCCCGGAAGATGCGCGACGACGCGGCCGGTGTGAAGGTGCCGGCGACGACCCAGGGCAGAACCGCGGCCGCGGTGTACGTCACACCGATGAGCCCGGCAGAGGTAGCCAAGAAGCCCGGCGGCTTCAAGTCCTACCTCGGCCTCACGAAGGAGAAGAGCGAATACATGATCGAGTTCGAGGCCGAGAAGAAGCTCTTCTCCGGGCGTCTGAGGGGCGAACGGGATCACATCTGGTTCTCCAACAGTGACGTGACCATCCCCCGTGACGCGATCCGCTATCACGGCCCGACCTCGGGCTGGACGGCCTGAGCGACGCAGGTCGCCCAGAAACGCACCACTGCGAGGAACTCCCGTGGATCTCACTGGCCACTCGACCGACTTCACCGCGGACTCGGCCTTCCCCGACGCCATGCGACGCTTCGTGGCACGCGCGGTGCGCCGGTGGCCGCGGCTCCTGCTGTCCGTGGAGCCGGCTGCCCATGAGGCGGACTGGCGACTGCCCGAACCCGACGACGACTACTCCGGCATCGTCACCTTCTCCTCCGGCCCGGAGATGGAGGACTTCTGGGAGGAGAACGGCTATGCGCTGGACGACTCGGGGCAGGGACCGTTCGCCGTCTTCTACCGGCGCCGTACCGGGCCGCTGCACGCCACCACGATCTCCGGAATCAGGACGGATGACCCTGACATCGGGCAGGCGGTCGAAGGAACGGGCCTTCTGATGGCCGAGTACTACACCGTCAGTCTGCTCACACCAGAGGATCCAGCGGCCGACCCCTTCTCCGCGGTGGTTGTGAAGGACTTCGTGGACTCCTTCAGCGCCGCCGCGTAAGAAGGTCCAGGCCTCTTCGAGCGTCACGATCGTCGACATACAGCAGGGAGCGCGGTGCTCGGCAGGGACAGCGAAGGCCCGGAACCCGACCTCGAGCACATCGAGGAACTGTGCTCCGCGGCCACACCCGGGCCGTGGTTTGTCAGAAACCTCGATGACGGCCATGCCATGAGCCGGGTCGCGGTCGGCACGGTGGAGGACATCGGGCGCGGAGAGAGGTGGCCCAACTTCGACCATGGGGAGTTGGTCGCGGCGACCCTGGTCCAGGAACCGCGTTGTGTGGACTGCGCCGACGAGCGCTGGGACGAGAACGCAGCGTTCATCGCGATGGCCAGAGAGGCTGTGCCCCGACTTGTGGAAGAGGTGAAGCGTCTCCGCCGGCTCCTTGCGGTGAGCGTTTCGGGTCTGTCACCGGACGAGTGAAAGATCTACCTGTCGGCCCAGCCCGCCGAGGTCCCGAACAGCCAGTCGTGGGAAGCAATGCGCGACAGGTGACGTTCGGCCGAGGTCCGGCGGCAGTTGTCGGAGTTGACGGCGAAGGGCGGACGGGTTCACCACTTCGACGCCCGCGAGCTGGTGACCGAACAGGGGGTCTACCGCACCTTCGCGGAAGTCCTGTGCTTCCCCGGATACTTCGGCAGGAACTGGGATGCTGTGGTCGACTGCCTGGACGACCTGTGCGGCGAGGTCACAGGGGAAGTGGGGATCGCGGGCGTCGTCCACGGTGCGGACCTCCTGCTGCAGGCGGAATACTTCCCGCTCTTGGTATCGGTTCTCTGCCAAGGCGCCGACCGCGCGAACTCGGCCGTGGACCTCGACGGCGGCCCCTGGGCCGGGACCGGCCCGCCATCGCCGAACATTTTCGTCTTCGAGTTCCATGATTTCGACCCCGCGAAGATCGCGGTCCGCGTCGGGCAGCATGATCTGACCGTCACCACGGGGGACGGATTCGTGGGAGTCGCGCTGAATCCCGAGGAATGGCACTGAGGCAGCGGCGTCTCATGGCGCCCGCCGGCGAGCCCGCCCTCGCCGTACCCCGTCCGGCCACAACCGTGCCCTGCGCCCCGCCGCCACATCCTCCACCCACCCGAACGTCACCACCGCCACCGCTATCAGGGGCCACACCACCACGGACATCCAGAAGCCGTACGTCGAGTCCAGCAGGGACGCCGCTCGGTCGGAGGCCATGAACGGCAGGTTGTACGCCTGGTCGATGATCGGGACTGTCGCCATGATCAGCATGTTGTGCCAGAGGTAGATCGTCACCGCGCGGTTGTTGGAGAGGGTGATCGGTCTGTCCCAGCGGCGGAGGCGGCCAGGCAACTCACGCCATGACGGGGCGTATTGGAGGAGCAGGACCACCGCACCGAACGACCAGCACGCCTGCGCCAGTGGGATGTCGTTCAGGTCCCAGCCGTCGGGGCCCAGGTGGCCCGACGCCCACCACAGGCCCAGCGCCATCACCAGGCAGGACAGCGAGACCGCCACGTAGCGCGGGACCCGCGCCAGGGCGCCCTCGTGGTGGGCGAAGCCCAGGATCCAGCAGCCGCCGTACACCGCGAAGTCCGTTACCGCGTTGCCCGTTTCGCCGGGGATCCGTACCCATCCCGTGCCCACCACCGCCGTCAGCGCCAGCGGGGCCAGCGTCGTCGGCAGCGGCGCCTTGCGGAACGCCCAGAGCAGCAAGGGGGACAGCAGGACGAACCACACGTACGCGCGCAGGTACCACAGCGGGCCCGCCGCCTGTTCCGCCCAGGTGTCGTCCAGCAGGCCCGATGCCGAGCCCAGGTGTTCGGGGTACGGCGGGGCGCCGATCGGGAGGAAGTAGTCGATCAGCCTTGCCCAGCCGGCCCATCCGCCTCCGACGTCCGGGTCCGTCAGAGGGTTCCAGCCCGCCGTGAGCATCAGCGTCAGCAGTACCGCGCTGAACAGCCACAGCGGCGGGAGGAGACGGCGGAGCCTGCCCCGGATCACGTTCGCCGCCGGGCGGTTCAGGCTGCGTGCCATCAGCGAGCCCGCCAGCGCGAACATCACGCCCATGGAAGGGAAGAGGACCGTCAGCCACGGCCAGCCGAAGAGGTGGTAGGTCACTACTCGGAGCAGGGCCAGCGAGCGGAGGAGGTCCAGGTAGCGGTCCCGGCCGCCGCCCCCGCCCGTCCCCTTCCCCGGCTCCGAGGGCACCCTTGGTTTCGTCTCGGCCTGTGTCATGCCGCCTGCCTCCCCTTGGTCCGGCCGACGCCGCCGCCCGGCGCCTCGACCACACCCGTGCGCCGCAGCTTCTGCCAGCGCAGGCGGCCGCCGGTGAGGGCCGTGATCCAGGACTGGAGCAGTACGACGTACATGAGCTGGCGGTAGAGGATCTGCTGGAGGGGGAGCGAGATGAGATGGGTCATGCGTTCGCGGTCCAGGTGGAAGGCGTAGGCCGCGCAGAGCGCCTGGACGGCCAGCACGCCCAGCCAGGCGCCGATCGTCTTCTGCGTCGGGCCGAAGACGATGCCGTAGAGGAGGAACGCGTCGATCAAGGGAGCGAGGAGAGGGGCTACCACCATGAACAGGGACACCAGAGGCAGGCCTACCCTGCCGAAGCGGCCCGACGGCCCCCGGTCCAGCAGCGCCCCGCGGTGTTTCCAGATCGCCTGCATCGTGCCGTACGACCAGCGGTAGCGCTGGGACCAGAGCTGGGAGACGGACTCCGGGGCCTCGGTCCAGGCCCGTGCCCGTTCCGCGTACACCACCCGCCAGCCGTCCCGGTGGATGGCCATCGTGATGTCCGTGTCCTCGGCGAGGGTGTCGTCGCTCATGCCGCCGACCCGTTCCAGGGCGGTGCGGCGGAAGGCGCCCACCGCGCCGGGGATCGTCGGCATGCAGCGCAGTACGTCGTACATACGGCGGTCCAGGTTGAAGCCCATCACGTACTCGATGTGCTGCCAGGCGCCGATCAGTGAGTCCCGGTTGCCGACCTTCGCGTTGCCGGCGACGGCGCCGACCCGCGGATCGCCGAAGGGCTGGACCAGCTCCCGGACCGTGGCCGGTTCGAACACCGTGTCGCCGTCCATCATCACGACGATGTCGTGACGGGCGTTGGCGAGACCGCGATTGAGAGCCGCCGGCTTGCCCCCGTTCATCTGGCGGATCACCCGGACGTCCGGCAGGTGCAGGTCCTCCACGATCCGTGCCGTGCCGTCCGTCGAACCGTCGTCGATGACGAGGATCTCGATCGGGTGCTCGCTCGCGATCAGTGAACGGACCGTGCTCTCAATGCACTTGGCCTCGTTGTAGGCCGGGACGAGGACGGAGACCGGTTCCGTCACCGGGCGGCCCCAGCAAAAGCCCCTGCGGCGGACCCTGCGGGTGTGCACAAAGGAGAGCCAGAGCATCAGGGCGAAACGGGCCAGCACCGCCGCGCCGATCACCGCAAGGCCGGCCACCAGCGCGTCCGTGACGCCGTCCGCCGCCTGGACCAGGGAGATCCACGCCATGCCCTGCCACAGGTCGGGGCCGGCGACCGGGGTGTGCGCGCTCGGTGCGTTCAGGGCCTCGGTGAGGTTGTCGAAGGTGTAGCCGCGGTGCTGGAGCAGGGGAAGAAAGTGGTCCAGGGCCTGGACCGTCTGGTGGCGGTCGCCGCCCGAGTCGTGCATCAGGACGACCGCGCCCTTGCCGCCGTGCGGAGTCGCGTTGCGGATGATGTCGTCGACGCCGGGCTTACGCCAGTCCTCGCTGTCCGTGTTGTTGACGACGGTGATGTAGCCGCGCGTACCGATGTACTCCGTCACCGGCCAGGAACGGTTGTCCATCGCGTCGGCGAAGGAGGAGTAGGGCGGCCGGAAGAGCGACGTACGGATACCGGCCGCGCCGGTGATCGCCAGCTGGGTCTGGGACAGCTCCCAGTCGATGCGCTTCCTCGACTGGTACGACAGGTCGGGGTGGCTGAAGGTGTGCACGCCGACCTCGTGGCCCTCGGCCGCCATGCGCCGGACCAGCTGCGGATAGCGGGAGGTCATGGTGCCGGTGACGAAGAAGACGGCGTGCGCGTGGTGCTTCTTCAGGACGTCCAGGACCTGCGGGGTCCAGGTCGGGTCGGGGCCGTCGTCGAAGGTGAGGACCAGACGGCGGTCGGGGATGCGCAGCGACGTCGTACGGCCGCCCCGCGTGTCGATGACCGGGCCGCCGTCCAGGATCTTCTCCGGGACCTTGTCGGAGGATGCCTCGGGGCGGACGCGGTGGTCGGCGAGGATCTCGCTGTGGACGTAGCCGCGCAGCATCAGCATCGCCATCACGGCGGCGAGGACCAGCACGGGCAGCGTCAGACGCATGGACAGGCGGCGGCGCCTGGAGCCGTCGGTGGGTGCGGGCGCGGCCCCATGACGACCGGTCCGGGTGCGGGTGCGGGTGCGGGTTGCCATCAGAGGACTGGGGCGGGAGAGGAGGAGGCGGCGCCGGTCCCGTTCCGGGGGGCCGCGCCCTCGGCGACCGGGCCGCCGGTCGGGGCGGGCGAATCGCTGGGCGAGGCCGGGGGCGACGACGCGGCAGGGGTCGGGGCGTCCGACGAGGGCGCCACCGGGGACGGCGAGGCCGCCGCGGACGACGACCCGGGCTTGGGCGGGGAGCCCGTCGCCCCGGCGGGTGATGTCGGGTGCGCGGACGCCGACGCGCTCGGCCGGACAGCACCCTTCTTCCCCGCTCCGCGCATCCGCGAGGAGGCGCGGGCCGACGGGGCCGTACCGCCGCTGACGACCGGTCCAGCCACCGGGGCGCCGTCGCCCGAGGACCGGGCGGACCGCGCGGGCTGCGGCGAGTCGTCGACCTTGCTGGCCGGCCTGTCGTCGTTCTGCCCGGGCACCGGCAGCCAGGGCGCGTCGGAACTGCCCGACAGCAGGGTTACGACGATGACGACCGCGTAGACCGCGCAGGCGAGGCCGACGGCCATCCCGAGCCTGCGGAACCGGCGGCTGCGGCGCCCCGACTCGTCGACGAAGACGGGCGCGTCGGAGGCGTCCGCCGCACCGGGCGGCCGTATCCGCACGGCGCCGACATCGTGCTGGATGGTCACCTCGTCCGGGTCATGAACCGAGACCGAGCCCGCTGCACCGCTGGGGACCAGGCCCGCTGCACTGCTGGAGACGAGGTCTTCCGCACTGCTGAGGCCCAAGCCCTCGGCACTGCTCGAGACCAGGCCCGCTGCACCACCCAGGCCCACGCCCAGGCCCGCTGCACCGCCCAGACCCAGACCCTCGGCACCGCCCAGACCCAGACCCTCCGCGCCGCTCCACGGATCCCGCAGCGCACCGGTCTGCAGCACCTCGGTCAGTTCGGAACCGTCAGCGCCCTGGAGGGCCTCCCTCGGCTCGTCTCGTCCCGCCAGTGGCACATCCCGGGCGTCCAGGGCCACCTGGAGCAATTCCGGCTGGGTTTCTTCTCGCCAACTTTTCACGCGCTTACATCCCCCCACGGGACTGTTCTGGGCGCGCTGACGAACCCGAGCACACGTCGACGGAACCGAGCCCCCACCCGGTTCCGAGCGCCCCCTTTTAGCTCTCCGTGCTCGGGGCCATGAAGCTAGCGCACGAGGGGGTGCCGTGTTCTCGATGTGTCATTTGTGGTCGTCCATCACATCTTGATCACTGGCCGGAATCCATCCATCGGCCGGCCGCTGAAGCCAGCCTTCCGCCCGCCCGATCTCGGCGGCCGCCCGCCGCAGCGCGTCCACTCCCGGATGGACCAGCCCCTTTCGCCACACGAGGGACACGGGCGACAACGGGACCGGATCGACCAGGGGCCGCGAGACCGTCCCAGGTATGGCCGGAAATCCCACTACCCCGAGGATCGAATTCCGGTTCTTGGTCATGATGCGCTCGAATTCCTCCTCCCCGACGGCCAGCGGCAGGGGTGGCGCGACCGCGATACCTCGCCCTTCGAAGAGGCGAAAGGCCAGGTCAGTCCATTCCAGGGTGCGCTCGTTCCCGGCGCCGGCGTACACGGTCTCGCCGGCCAGCGCGGCCAGCGGCACCGCGTCCAGCGCCGCAAGCCGGTGATCGGAGGGGAGAATTACGGCCATGCGTTCGAATCGTACGGGCTGTTGTTCGAGTCCGGATCGCAGCGCCGGATCCAGTCCCGCGAACCGTCCGAAGGACGCGTCGAGCCGCCCGGCGAGGAGTTGGGCCGCCGCTCCGGTGAGCCCGCTCTCATAGCGGGCCATCAGCTCGCAGTCGGGGGCGAGTTCGCGGGCGCGGTGCAGCACCCGGCGGCCGGTCTCCAGGCCCGGGGAGTTGAGGTCCACCAGCAACGGCCGGGCCTGCCCGAACGCGGCGAGCAGCGCGTCCTGGGCGGCCAGCACCCGGCGGGCGTACGGCAGCAGACGGGCGCCGTCGGCGGTCAGGGCGACCTGCCGGGTGGTCCGGAGGAACAGCTCGGCGCCCAACTCCCGCTCCAGTCGCCGTACATCACGGCTCAGGGCCTGCTGGGCGACGTACAGCCGGGCCGCGGCACGGGTGAAGTGCAGTTCCTCGGCGACGGTGACGAAGACACGCAGGAGCCGGGGGTCGATGTGGGCGGGCGCTGACATCACGCGAACTTACAACACGACTGCGTGAATCGGCGCCGAGCAGGTGTTGGACCCCCTGATCGGCTCCGGGCGACTGTGGTGTCCATGCCGCAACCGACTGAGCCGAGCCCCCGGAAGCTCCTTCACACCGTCACCGCCGACGCCCTCGTCACCGTCGACTTCGGCCCCCGCCGCTCCGCCGGCTCCCGCCGCCGGCCCGGCCCCTACCGCCGCCTCTTCGCCCGCCCCGGCACCCGCGCCTTCACCGCCGGGAACCTGCTGGCCCGGTTGCCGATGGGCATGTTCAGCGTCAGCGCGGTCGTGATGATCGCGGGTTCCCGTGGCTCGTACGCCCTCGCCGGCGCCGTCACCGCGACCGGCCTCGCGGCGACGGCGGTGGCCGGGCCGTGGGTGGCGCGGCTCGTCGACCGGTACGGACAGGCGCGGGTCGCCGTACCCACCACGGTCATCGCCGTCCTCGGCAGCCTCGCCCTGCTGCTCTGCGTCCGCTTCGGCACCCCGGACTGGACCCTGTTCGCCGCCTACGCGGCAACCGCCACCACCCCCAACCTCGGCGGCATGTCCCGCGCCCGCTGGGCCCACCTGTTGCGCGACGACCCGGACGCCCTGCACACCGCGAACTCCTTCGAACAGGCCGCCGACGAGCTGTGCTTCATGCTCGGCCCGGTGCTGGCGTCCTTCCTGACCGGCACGTTCTTCCCGGAGGCCGGCACGCTGGTCGGCGCGGTCCTGCTGCTGTCCGGCATGGTGCTGTTCACCGCCCAGCGGGCCACCGAGCCACCGCTCCGGGCCACCCGCGCCGGGAAGGGACCGCTGGGCATCCCTTCCCTCCTGGCCTGCTTCGTCGCGACCGGCGCGGTGTTCGGCTCGATGGAGGTCGTCACGATCGCCTACGCCGACGCCCAGGGCCACCGTTCGGCGGCCGGTGCCGTTCTCGCCCTCCAGGCGGCCGGCTCCTGCGCGGCGGGGCTGGTCTACGGGGCGCTCAGGCCGGCGGGGCCGGCCGAACGGCGGCTGCCGACATGCCTGTTGGCGATGGCGGCCCTGATGTCCCTCCCCCTCCTCGCCGCTCGCACCATCGACAGCCTCTGGGCCCTGGCGCCCGCCCTGCTCGTGGCCGGTATGGCGACCGCCCCGACGATGGTGACCGCGATGACCCTGGTCCAGGACCGCACCCCCGCGGGCCGCCTCAACGAGGGGATGAGCCTGGTCGTGACCGCACTGCTGACCGGTATCGCCGCGGGCTCCGCGGTCGGCGGCTGGGCGGCGGAACACGTCTCGCCGACGGCCGCGTTCACCACCCCGGCCGCGGCGGCCGCGGTAGCTCTTCTGGTCAACACGGCCAGTCGAATCGCTTCCCCCAATTCCCGCCGCACCCATTGACGCCCCCACAGCCCGCACCTACCTTCCCCGTCGAAGCGCTTCGACGCCCCGCATCGAACCGATTCGACGCGGGGCGAGCACCATCCATCCGGCTCCCCCTTCTATCTGACCGACGCGGGCTACGGCGTCTTCGTCGACCATCCGGGAAAGGTGTCCTTCGAGGTCGGTTCGGAGGCGGTGTCCCGGGTCCAGTTCAGCGTGGAATCACAGCAGTTGACGTACTACGTCATCCACGGCCCGGCCCCGAAGGACATCGTGCGCAAGTACACGGCCCTGACCGGCCGTCCGGCGCTCCCGCCCGCCTGGTCCTTCGGCCTCTGGCTCTCGACGTCCTTCACCACGTCGTACGACGAGAAGACGGTCACGTCCTTCATCGACGGCATGCGGGAGCGTGAACTCCCGCTCTCCGTCTTCCACTTCGACTGTTTCTGGATGCGGGAGTTCAACTGGTGCGATTTCCGGTGGGACCCGCGGGTCTTCCCCGACCCGGAGGGGATGCTGGCGCGGCTGCACGAGCGCGGACTGCGGGTGTGCGTCTGGATCAATCCGTACATCGCGCAGCGGTCGCCGCTGTTCGTCGAAGGGAGGGAACTGGGACACCTGCTGCGGCGACCGGACGGGAGCGTGTGGCAGTGGGATCTGTGGCAGCCGGGGATGGCACTGGTGGACTTCACGTCCGCGGCGGCCCGCGACTGGTACGCGGGCAAGCTGGAGGCCCTGCTCGCCCAGGGTGTCGACTGCTTCAAGACCGACTTCGGGGAACGGGTGCCGGTGGACGTGGCCTGGTCCGACGGGTCGGACCCGGAGCGGATGCACAACTACTACACCTATCTGTACAACCGGACCGTCTTCGAGGTGCTGCGCAAGCACCGGGGTGAGGGCGAGGCGGTCCTCTTCGCGCGGTCGGCGACGGCCGGGAGCCAGAAGTTCCCCGTGCACTGGGGCGGCGACTGCGAGGCGACGTACGAGTCGATGGCCGAGTCGCTGCGCGGCGGGCTCTCGCTCGGCCTGTCCGGCTTCGGCTACTGGAGCCATGACATCGGCGGCTTCGAGGGCACGCCCACGCCGGCGCTGTTCAAGCGCTGGCTGGCCTTCGGGCTCCTCTCCTCCCACAGCCGGCTGCACGGCAGCTCGTCGTACCGCGTCCCCTGGCTCTTCGACGACGAATCCGTGGAAGTGCTCCGGCACTTCACCCGGCTGAAGCTGAGCCTGATGCCGTACCTGTACGAGGCCGCGCGCACCGCCTCCGCCGAGGGCCTGCCGATGATGCGGGCGATGGTCCTGGAGTTCCCGGACGATCCCGGGTGCGCGCATCTGGAACGGCAGTACATGCTGGGCCCGGATCTGCTGGTGGCGCCGGTGTTCAGCGACGAGGGGGAGGTCTCGTACTACGTCCCCGAGGGAACCTGGACGTGCTTCGTGACCGGGGCGACCGTGACCGGGCCGCGCTCGGTGCGTGAGCGGCACGGTTTCCTGAGCGTGCCGCTGCTGGTGCGGCCGGGTGCGGTGATCCCGGTCGGCGCGGTGGCGGACCGCCCGGACTACGACCACGCGGACGGGGTGACGCTGCGGGCGTACGGTCTGGAGCGCGGCGCGCAGGTCACGGTGCCGGTCGGGGACGTCACCTTCACCGTCGTACGTGAAGGGGACACGCTGCGGGCCTCATGCGGTGATCCGGCGGCGGCGTGGTGTCTGGCGGCCGGGGAGCGGACGGCGCGGGCGGCGGCCGGCACCGGGTTTCTCTCCCTGGAGCTGGGCTGATGGTGAAGATCACCGACGTGGCGCGGCACGCCGGGGTCTCCCCCAGCACGGTGTCCTACGCGCTCAGCGGCAAGCGCCCGATCTCGGAGGAGACCCGGCGGCGGATCGAGGCGTCCATCCACGAACTGGGCTACCGCCCGCACGCCGGCGCCCGCGCCCTGGCCAGCAGCCGCTCCAACGTCCTCGCCCTGGTGATCCCCCTACGCACCGGCATCCACGTCCCGGTCGTCATGCAGTTCGTGGTGTCGGTGGTGACGACGGCCCGCCGGTACGACCACGACGTACTGCTCCTGACCCAGGAGGAGGGCGAGGAGGGGCTGCACCGGGTCGCCGACACGGCCCTGGTGGACGCGCTGATCGTGATGGACGTCCAGTTGCACGACCCCCGGCTGCCGCTGCTGCGCGCGCTGGAGCGGCCGTCGGTACTGATCGGCTTCCCGGCCTCCTCCGAGGGCCTGACCTGTGTCGACCTGGACTTTCGGGCGGCCGGTGAGCTGTGCGTGGAGCGGCTGGCGGGGTTGGGACACCGGGCACGACGAGGGCCCGGTGGTCTTGACCACCGGGCCCTCGTGAACATGGAGACTGTGGAGATGGCGGGAATCGAACCCGCGTCCAACGGTGCGGAACCAGGGCTTCTCCGTGCGCAGTCCGCTGTGATTTTCTCGGCCCCGGCGATCACGCGAACAAGTCGCCGACGGGCCCAGTCACTGTTAGATTTCCCTCTTCACCCCGTGACCGGGATCAAGGTTTAGTTCCCTAGCTGATGCCAGGATCCGGGTCGGGAACAGCCCCGGGCTGACACTTCGCAAGTCGCTACTTAGGCAGCGAGGGCGAAGGAATCGCGCTTGGTATTGGCGATTATTTTTTTCGGCCTGTGGTTTACGAGATCATGGCCGCTTCCTCGACACGCTTCCCCTGCCTCGACATCCGCTGTCGAAACCGATCATCCCCATGTTGATTTCTCAATGTGCACACCGGGTTCCCCCGGTGTTGACCCCATCGTACGTGACCAACGCACGACGGTGCCAGCCTATTCCCGTCGGCTACGCGTCCCGCTGCCGCCGCTTGGCCGAAGCGATCGCCCGGTCCGACTCCCGGCGGTCCTGCTGCTCCCGCAGGGTCTGCCGCTTGTCGTACTCCTTCTTGCCTCGGGCGAGGGCGATCTCCGCCTTGGCGCGGCCGTCCTTGAAGTACAGGGCGAGGGGCACGATCGTGTGACCCGTCTCCTGGGCCTTGACCTCCAGCTTGTCGATCTCCTCCCGGTGCAGCAGCAGCTTGCGCTTGCGGCGCACCGAGTGGTTGGTCCAGGTGCCCTGGCTGTACTCGGGGATGTGCGCGTTGTGCAGCCACGCCTCGTTGCCGTCGATCTGGACGAAGCCGTCAACCAGCGAGGCCCGGCCCTGCCGCAGCGACTTCACCTCGGTGCCGGACAGGACGATGCCGGCCTCGTAGGTGTCGATGATCGCGTAGTCGTGCCGCGCCTTCTTGTTCTGCGCGACGATCTTGCGCTTGCCGCCCTTCTCGCCGTCCCTGGCTTTGGCGGCCGTCCCCTGCTGCTTCTGCTGGGACTCTTTCGGTACGTACATTCCCTTGGCCATAGTGCCCTCCATTTTCGCACTACGGAGGGGGTGCGAGGGAAGCGGATTAGCAGCGGGTTCCGCGGTTCCGCAAGGCCTGCGACGATCTAGGACGGGTCGCCCAGGCCGCTGAGGACCGTCTCCGCCCGCTCCAGCGCCCCGGAGTCCACCTCCAGGTCGGGGGTGATGCCCCGGCGGTCGACGGTGTGGCCCAAGGGGGTGCGGTAGTGGCCGACGGTGAGCTCGGCGACGGAGCCGTCGGGGAGCCGGGTGGGCATCTGGATGGAGCCCTTGCCGAAGGTGCGGGAGCCGAGGACGACCGCACGGCCGCGGTCCTGGAGGGCGCCGGTGAGCATCTCGGCCGCGCTCATCGTGCCGCCGTCGACGAGCGCGACCAGGGGCCTCGTGGTGTCGCCGCCGGCGTGGGCGTGCAGGGAGCGCTGGGCGCCGTCGACGTCGTAGGTGGCGACCAGGCCGCCGTCGAGGAAGGCGGAGGCGGCGGTGACGGCCTCGCTGACCAGGCCGCCGGAGTTGCCGCGCAGGTCGAGGATGATCCCGGCGTCGGCGGGGGCCTGCCGGACCGCGTCGCGCACAAGATCCCCCGAGCCCTTGGTGAAGGCGGAGATCTTGATGACGGTGATGCCGGTGGGCAGCTTGCGGACGGTCACCGAGTCGGTGGACAGCAGCGCCCGGCGCAGGGTCTCGCTCCACGCGTGCGTGCCGCGTTCGAGCCCGAGGTCGACGGTCGTACCGGCGCGGGCGTCGGTGGCGTCACCGCGCAGCAACGAGACGACGTCGGTGACGGGCCGCCCGTCGACGTTCTCCCCGTCGACGCTGCGCAGCCGGTCGCCTCTCTTGATGCCGGCGGCGGCCGCGGGCGACCCGGGCTGCACCTTGGTCACCTCGATCCGCCCGTCCCGCTCGAGCCGGGCCCACAGCCCGACACCGGTGTACTGGCCGTCGAGCGACTCCTCGAACTCCTGGTACTCGCCCTCGGAGTAGACCGCGGCCCACCGGTCCCCGCTGCGGCTCACGGCCCGTTCGGCGGCCTCCATGGGGGACTTGCCGTCGGCCATCGCGTCGGCGGCGGCCTTGGCGACGTCCTCCTGCCCGTCGGCCGCGAGGGCGGCCCCGGTGGGCGTCTTCCGGTCGGCCTGCCCGGGGTCGGGAAACGCCCCGGTGGCCGCGCCGGTCACCAACAGGCCTGCGAACACCAACGTCAGAGCCGCCACCCGGCGAACCCGGCGGGGGGGACAGAACAGCTCTCGGCCTGACATGCCGGTGAGTCTAGGACAACCCGAAGGACCGCACGGGAGGTTGTTCGTACGCCCCTCGTGGCATCCGTCACGCCTCTCCGCCCCAGGGGGAACACGGCGTCCACGAGACGATCAAGGGTTCACTCGTGAGAGTTGCGGTGACCCAAGTGTGCCCAGATGTTCGGAGATCGCCCTTATTGTCCGATGAAAAGCGCGGTGACCGGGCAGAGGGGCCGACGAAGTGGCCGAAGTGGCCAAGGTACGGCGGAAGGCCAACGAGGCGGCCGGGCACGTCCGGTACACCCATCCCCCCTACGGGTGTCGCCCCACGCCGGCGCGAGACCTCCTGGAGCGGCGCTCCAGGAGGTGGCCCGAGCCAGGAATCCCCTCCCTCCCGGGAGGGGAGCGGTCACACCTTCAGGTACTTGCGCAGCGCGAAGAACGCCGCAAGCGCGGGCATCAGGAGGCTCGTTGCGAGGATGAGCGGGAGCTTGGTCAACACCGCGTCCCAGCCGATGAAGTTGATCAGGTTCAGCTTCTGGGAGAGCGCCAGGCCGTGGTCGATGATGAAGTAGCGGGCGATCACCAGGAATCCGCAGGCGACCGTGCCGCCGATCAGGCCGGCGACGGCGGCCTCCGCGATGAACGGGGCCTGGATGTAGAAGCCGGAGGCACCGACCAGGCGCATGATGCCGGTCTCCCGCCGACGGCTGAACGCCGAGACGCGCACGGTGTTGACGATCAGCATCAGCGCGACGATCAGCATCATCGCCATGACCGCGCGTGCCGCCCAGTTCATGCCGTTCAGCAACCCGAAGAGGTTGTCCAGAATGCCCTTTTGGTCCTGGACGGACTGCACCCCGTCACGACCGTCGAAGGCGGTCGCGACGACCTGGTACTTCTGCGGGTCCTTCAGCTTGATCCGGTACGACTCCTGCATCTGGTCCGGCGTGAGGGAGTCGGCCAGGGGTGAGTCGCCGAACTGCTGCTTGTAGTGCTTGTACGCCTGGTCCTGCGACTCGTAGGTGACCTTCTCGACCACCGACATCTTGCCGAGGTCCGCCTGGATCTGCTTCTTCTGGTCCTCGGTGACCGCGCCCTTGGCACAGTTGGGGTCGGACTCGGCGTCGCTCTTGTTGCAGAGGAAGATCGAGACGTTGACCTTGTCGTACCAGTAGCCCTTCATGGTGGTGACCTGGTCGCTCATCAGGAGCGAGCCACCGAAGAGCGCCAGGGACAGGGCGACCGAGACGACGACCGCGAAGGTCATCGTCAGATTGCGGCGGAGACCGACTCCGATCTCCGACAGTACGAACTGGGCGCGCATGGCGTCGGGTTATGCCTTTCCGTCGTGGAGCGCGTGAAGCGTCGGGAACGTATGGATCGGTGTCAGTGCTGGTAGCCGTAGACGCCGCGGGCCTGGTCGCGGACGAGGCGGCCCTTCTCCAACTCGATGACGCGCTTGCGCATCTGGTCCACGATGTTCTGGTCGTGGGTGGCCATCACCACGGTGGTGCCGGTGCGGTTGATGCGGTCGAGCAGCTTCATGATGCCGACCGAGGTCTGCGGGTCGAGGTTGCCCGTGGGCTCGTCCGCGATCAGCAGCTTGGGCCGGTTCACGAAGGCGCGCGCGATGGCCACGCGCTGCTGCTCACCACCGGAGAGCTCGCCCGGCCTCCGGTCCTCCTTGCCGCCGAGCCCGACGAGGTCGAGCACCTGGGGCACGGACTTGCGGATCTCGCCCTTGGACTTGCCGATGACCTCCTGGGCGAAGGCCACGTTCTCGGCAACCGTCTTGTTGGGCAGCAGGCGGAAGTCCTGGAAGACCGTCCCGAGCTGGCGGCGCATCTGCGGCACCTTCCAGTTGGTGAGACGGGCCAGGTCCTTGCCCAGGACGTGCACCTGGCCATGGCTGCACCGCTCCTCGCGGAGGACCAGCCGCAGGAAGGTGGACTTTCCGGAGCCGGAGGACCCCACGAGGAACACGAACTCACCCTTCTCCACTTCCAGGGACACATCCCTGAGTGCGGGGCGGGTCTGCTTGGGGTAGACCTTGGAGACATTGTCGAATCGGATCACGGATGCACCACGGGTCGCCGGGGGTAGATGAGCGTGACCATACGCGAGTCGGGTGAGGAAGCGCAGGCGCCGGTCACGGTTGGGCGAGGCTTGTGCGGTTTTGTTCGGGGGCGAGGTCTGCGGACGGCCGCGCCCTTTCCGGGGGAACCTGGCACAGTGGGAGGGGAACGTTCTCGCTCCGCGGAGCGTTGTGTGGGTAATGGCCGGTGCGAGGAGGGCGAGCGCATGACGTACGACCGGTTGGTGTGCGCGAACTGCGCGGCGCCCGTGAACGAAGGCCGGTGCCCCGTGTGCCGTGCAAACCGCGAGCGTCTTCAGCAGGAGAACTTCCTGGGCGGTCTGAACCCGATGGCGCTGATCGGGCTGCTGGTGGTGCTGATCGCCGCGGTGGCGCTGCTGGCACATCAGACCGCGTAGCGAAGCTCACAGGCACAGAAAAGCGACCGAAGGGCCCGGAGCCGCCGCTCCGGGCCCTTCGCCGCACCTCACGCATAACGCTGTGTGAGGTGGTGACTACCGTCAGGCGACAGCGCCGCCGCGGCCGCCCATGAGGCGCGGCAGGATGCGGAAGCCGATACCGCCGGCGATCATGGTGGCGGCGCCGACGATCAGGAAGGTCGTCTGCGCTGCACCCGTCTCGGCGAGCTGGCCGCCGCGACCCTGGGCCTGGGTGTTCGCGGTGTTCGAACCGGTGTCGGTGAGGGCGGAGGAGCCCGCCTCCTGCGCGGAGGTGCCCGAGTTGCCATCGGTGCCGGTGTTGTTGTTGCCGCTGCCGTTGTGGCTGCCGCCACCGGTGCCGGCACTGCTGCCGTCGGACGGGGTGTCGCTGGTGGGCGCCTCCGTCGGCTCGGTGGGCTCCTCGGTCGGCTGGGTGGGCTCGTCCGAGGGCGCGGGCGAGGAGGCCGGCGGGCTGCTCGGCGGCTCGCTGGAGGCCGGCGGGCTGGACGGCGGCTCGCTGCTGGCCGGACCGGTCGGGATGACGGTCGGGTCGGCACTGCCGAGGTTGACGTTGGCGTGTACGCCGGTCCCGTCGGCCTCGACGCCGATGGAGAGGGCGGAGGCCGCACCGGCGGCCGTCAGCGAGGCACCGGCGGCGATCACGGCGCCGGCGGCTATCCGCGCGACCCGGATCCGCGTCTTCTTGGTCATCTGGTTGCTACCCCCAGTAGCTGAATGTCAGGTTGGCGGCGCTGGGGCCGTGCTCGACGGAGGCAGCTACGCATGAGGCCCCCGGTTCACATGCGCCCCAGAGATACGCATGCCACGCTTCACCCTTCCCATTTTTCAAAGCAACGTCAAGGCCGTTGCGGGCGCGATGTCCAGTTGCGCGCCGAATGCGAGGAGTTGAAGCCTGTGAGTGTGATGTAAAACCCAGACACAACCCTGACATATGAGAACTGCCGCCACGGGGGCGGCAGTTCCGGGTCGGCCGACTCACCGTGGGCAAGTCGACAAAGTTACTTCTCCTGCTGCTTGCGCCAGCGAATTCCGGCCTCCAGGAAGCCCTCGATCTCGCCATTGAAGACGGCCTCGGGGTTGCCGACCTCGTACTCCGTGCGCAGGTCCTTGACCATCTGGTACGGGTGCAGGACGTACGAACGCATCTGGTTGCCCCAGGAGTTGCCGCCGTCGCCCTTCAGGGCGTCCATCCTGGCCTGCTCCTCCTGCCGGCGCCGCTCAAGGAGCTTGGCCTGGAGGACGTTCATCGCGGTCGCCTTGTTCTGGATCTGCGACCGCTCGTTCTGGCAGGAGACGACGATTCCGGTGGGGAGGTGGGTGAGGCGCACCGCGGAGTCGGTGGTGTTGACGCCCTGACCGCCGGGTCCGGAGGACCGGTAGACGTCCACCCGCAGCTCGGACTCGTCGATCTCGATGTGGTCGGTCGTCTCGACCACAGGGAGGACTTCCACACCCGCGAAGGAGGTCTGGCGCCGCCCCTGGTTGTCGTAGGGCGAGATCCGCACCAGCCGGTGGGTGCCCTGCTCGACCGAGAGCGTCCCGTAGGCGTACGGCACCTGCACGGCGAAGGTGGTCGACTTGATGCCGGCCTCTTCCGCGTACGACGTCTCGTAGACCTCGGTCTTGTAGCCCTTCTGCTCCGCCCAGCGCAGGTACATCCGCTGCAGCTTCTCGGCGAAGTCGGCGGCGTCGACGCCGCCCGCTTCCGCTCGGATGTTCACGAGCGCCTCACGGGAGTCGTACTCCCCGCTGAGCAGCGTCCGCACTTCCATCTCGTCCAGCGCCTTCTTGACGGCGGCAAGCTCGGAGTCGGCCTCGGCGCGGGTGTCCGGGTCGTCCTCCTCCTCGGCCATCTCGAACAGCACGACAAGATCGTCGATCCGCCCGCGCAGCGCCTCCGCCTTCCTGACCTCGGCCTGGAGGTGGGAGAGCTTGCTGGTGATCTTCTGCGCCTCGTCCGGGTTGTCCCACAGGGACGGCGCGGCCGCCTGCTCCTCGAGCACGGCGATGTCTGCCCTCAGCTTGTCGAGGTCCAGAACGGCCTCGATCGACTCCATGGTCGAGGAGAGGGACTTGAGCTCTTCGGATACATCGACGACTGCCACGCCTCCCAGCGTAACGGCTCCGCCAAGCATGGAGTGCCTGCCCACCCGCGCCCGCCCACTCACCCGCCCGGCTCGGCAGGGGGCGGAGCGGGCGGGAAAACAGAGGTGGCGGACCGAAGGTCAGGGCGTCGACGTGCTGTGCGTGTCCTGGGGAGGGGAGCTGTCGCCCGACGTCGCCAGCCACGCGCCGACGCCCACCACCGCCGCCACCACGACCCCGGCCACGCCCAGCGTCACCCTCCGCCGCCGCGCGGCCGCCCGGTGCCGTGCCGAGCCCGGTCGCGGCGCCCCCGCCGCCCTCGGCGCCCTGGCCGTGCCCCTGGCGCCGCCCGCGAGCTCGTCCGGCCCCGGCACCCTCATCGACGTGTGCGTGTCCCGGTTGGAGTCCGGCTTCGCGCCCGGCACCAGGGAGACGGCCCCCCGGCGCCGTACCCGCTGCTCCTCCGCGGGCGGAGCGGCGGCCGTCTCCTCGTCCGTCTCCTCCGGCGCCTCGGTCTCCGGCTCGTCGACGTCCAGCGGCGGCATCCCCACCAGCATCGGCAGCTGCTCGCGCAGCCGCGTGGCCAGCTCGGACGCCCGCAGCCGGGAGGCCGGCGCCTTCGCCAGGCACTGCACGAGCAGCTGCCAGAGTTCCTCGGGGATGCCGGGGAGGGGCACGACCGTCTCCGTGACATGGCGGCGGAGGACCGCTCCCGGGTGGCCGCCGCCGAACGGTGTGAAGCCCGCCAGCAGCTCGTACAGGACCGTCGCCAGGGCGTAGATGTCCACGGACGCGCGGGGCGGCAGGCCCTCCACGATCTCCGGGGCCAAGTAGTCCGGCGTGCCGATGATCTTCGTGGCGCGCGTCCGCTTCGGGGAGTCGATCAGCTTGGCCACGCCGAAATCGGTCAGAAGGGCGGGGTGTGAGCCGCCGGGGCCGAGGGGACCCTGCATGTCGAGCAGGACGTTCTCCGGCTTCACGTCCCGGTGGACCACGCCCGCCGCGTGCGCCGCCGCCAGCCCGTCCGCGACGTCCGCGACGATCGCCACCGCCGCCTCGGGCGCGAGACGCCGCTCCCGTTCCAGGCGGGTGCGCAGGTCGGTGCCGCGGACCAGGTCCATGACGAGGGCGAGGTCGTTGCCGTCGACGACCAGGTCGCGGACGGACACCACGTTGGGGTGCTCAAGGCCCAGCAGTGCCGTGCGCTCCTGTACGAAGCGGCCCACCAGCTCCTCGTCGGACGCGAGATCCTCGCGCAGCAGCTTGACGGCGACGGGCCCCTCCGGCCCCTCGCCCAGCCACACCGTGCCGGCGCTGCCCCGCCCCAGGATCTGGTGGGCGGTGTACCGGCTGCCGATCTTCCGTGCCAAGGCTGCTCCTACAGACGCGTGTTGCCGACAAAAGTACGCGTCCGAAGAGCCAACCTTCACCACGGAGGCGGAATTCACCCGCCAGGTGTCGACAAATCCCCAGAGTCGCGGTCAGTTGCCGTTGCCGGAGGAGGAGGAGGAGCCCAGCTTGTCGAACCAGTTGCCGACCTTTCCAGCCCAGTCGCTCAGCTGGGTCCAGTAGCCCCTGCCCTGCCCGACCCACGTGTGCAACGGGGTCAGGTCCCAGATCAGCCAGCCCGCGACGAACAGGATGACGACCATGAACAGGCAGCCCTTGAGGCAGCCGAGCCCGGGGATCCTCATCGGGTTGGCGCTGCGCCGACGCGGCTCGCGCGGGGCCCGCTGCGGCTCGGCGGGGGCGGCCGGGGGCGCGTAGCGCTGCTGCGGCTGCTGCGGCGGGGCGTACTGCTGCGGCTGGCCGTACCCGCCCTGGCCGCGCGGCTGCGGGCGGCGTACCGGCTGCTGCTGCGGGGCCTGA
The DNA here is from genome assembly GCF_040629895.1 of Streptomyces sp. NPDC005866. Classification (NCBI taxonomy): domain Bacteria; kingdom Bacillati; phylum Actinomycetota; class Actinomycetes; order Kitasatosporales; family Streptomycetaceae; genus Streptomyces; species Streptomyces sp. NPDC005866. The sequence continues at coordinate 63,858 of NZ_JBEXWP010000002.1, read as the reverse complement.
CGCGGCGGCGCCTGCTGCGGCCGGGCCACCTGACGCTGCGGGCGGCGGCGCAGCGGGTCCTCGTTCGGGTCTAGGTACTGGATCTGCGTCTGCTCGTTGCGGTCGCGGGCCGCGCGGAGCTGGGTCTGCCAGGGGTGCGGCTGCTCCGGCTGCTGCTGGCCCGGCTGCCCCTGGGGCATCGGCGGCATGACGGCCGTCGGGTCGGCGGCGCCGGTGTTCGGCAGCACGGCGGTCGGGTCGGCGGCACCCACCGGACCGCCGGTGTGCGGGAGCACGCTGGTCGCCGCGTTCGGGTCGTACGAGCCGGCGGGTGCGCCGGTGTTCGGCAGCACCTGCGTGGGGTCGGCCGCTCCCGGTACGGCCGTGGGCGCCGGGTCGGGGGCCAGCAGCGCGCCCACCCCCTCGGCCGCGGCGATCTGCGCGGAGTTCGCGTGCACACCGACGCCCTCGGCGACGACGCGCAGAGCGCGCGCGAGGTTCTCGGCGCTGGGCCGGTCGTCGGGGTTCTTGCGCAGGCAGCGTTCTATGACCGTCCACAGCGGGTCGGGGACGGTGGACGGGCGGCGCGGCTCGGCGCTGAGGTGCTGGTGGAGGACTTCGAGGGCGCTGCCGCCGGAGAACGGCGGCCGGCCGGTGACCAGCTCGTACAGCAGGATGCCGGCGCCGTAGACGTCGACGGCGGAGGTCTGCGGGCGGCCCTCCGCGGACTCCGGCGCCACGTACGCGGGCGTGCCGACGAACTCGTGGGTGCGGGTCAGGCCCGGGGAGTCGGCGAGGCGGGCGATGCCGAAGTCGGTCAGCAGCGGGTGCATCTGGCCCTGGTACTGCTGGAGCAGCACGTTGGCGGGCTTCAGGTCGCGGTGCACGACGCCGTCGGCGTGGCTGGCGGCGAGCGCGTCGGCGATCTGGGCGGTCAGCAGCGCGGCGGCGACGGGTGTGAAGGGGCCGTTCTCGCGCAGGTAGCGGTGCAGGTCGGGGCCCTCGACGAGGTCCATGACCAGGGCCAGCAGATCGCCCTCGACGACCAGGTCACGGACCCGGACGATGTTCGGGTGGGTCAGCCTGAGCAGGACGGAGCGCTCCCGCAGGAACCGCATCACGACATCGGCGTCGCTGGCGAGCTCCTCCTTGAGGACCTTGATCGCGACGGTCTCCCCGGGCTGGCCGGGCACGGCCGCCTCGGCGCCCGCGGTCTCCCGCTGGCGGGCACGCCAGACGGTACCGGTGGCGCCGCGTCCGAGCGGCTCCTCCAGGAGGTACTTGCTGCCTACCGGCCGCACGTCATCCGCTCCCTGCTGCTTGCTGGTGTGTCCGGGCCTTGTGTCCGACCCACTGTAGTGCCGTGGTCCCTGGCACCGGACTGTCGTCCGGCTGTGCTTTCCCCTGCCCGGTAGGCAGCCGATAAGTGTTCCGGACCTATCCCCATACGTAGGCGTTCCCGCACTTGTTCGATGAGAAGACGCTCGCTTCGATCCGGTGGTTGCCGGGGCCGGACGTGACCGATCTCAACTGATCGCCCGCGCGATATTGGTCAGGCACTTTTGGGGGCAGAGCTGACCAATCAAGATCACTTACCAACGGGCCGGGGGCGCGTTGTCAGTGGCAGGTGCGAGGATGCGTGCGACAGCAGAACTGGCCGATGTGCTCGTGGCGGTGGGGGGAATTCCGCGCCCGCGCAGAAGGGACCGCTGACGGCGATGCAGATCCGGCTGACCGTCGTAGACCCGTTGGGCCCTGCCGCGCAGCGGGGCCGGGCCGTGAGCCGGGACGTGCTGGTGACGGCGCCCGCGGGCACGGATCTGGCCGCGGTGGCCTCCGCGCTGGCCTCGGCGGTCACGGGTGACGGCAGCGTGGGGGGCCGGGAGGCGAGCGGCGCCCCGGTCGTGCTGTACGCCGGGGCGGAGCGGCTGGACGCCCGCCGCCGCGTCCTGGGCGAGCCCCCGCTGGTAGACGGCGCCGTGCTGTCCCTGGGCGCGCCCGCCGCCCCCGAGCCGCATCCCGAGCTGGACGACGCCCCGGCCCAGCTGCATGTGATCGCCGGCCCGGACGCGGGCGGGGTGCACCTGCTGCACGGCGGCCAGATCACCATCGGCCGCTCCGCCGACGCCGACGTCCCGCTCGACGACCCGGACGTCTCCCGGCTGCACTGCGCGGTCACGGTCGCCGACGGCCGCGTCTCGGTCGCCGACCTGCACTCCACGAACGGCACGGCCCTGGACGGCACCCGCGTCACCGACCGCCCGGTCCGCCTCGCCCCGGGAGCGCTCCTGCGCATCGGGGAATCCGCCCTGCGGCTTACGCCGTCCGGGGGGCCTGGGGCCCGGGTGGGCACCGCACCCGACGGCGAGGGGTGCATGCGGGTGCTGCTCGGGGGTGAGGGCGCCGAGGGAGGCGATGCGGCCGACGGGACCGGCGGCCCCGGGGCTGGTGGGACCGACGGACCTGGCGGGGCTGCAGGCGGCGGCGGTTTCGCGAGCCCCGCGCGCGGGGCGACTGCGGCCGACGGTTCGACCACCCCGGCGGGCCGTACCCAACACGCCTACGGCACGGCGGGCTGGGGAGCCTCGGGCGGAGCGGCGGGAGGCCAGGATCACGGGCCGGTGGAGCCACCGGTCGTGCCCGCACAGGGGGACGCGCCGAGGATCGAGAGCCGCAGTGGACTGCCGACGGCCGGTCAGGACGGCGGCTCGCCGCAGGCCGGGCGAGGAAACGAACTCCCGGCCGGGGCGGGCCACGACGGCGGGGACGGAACGCAGACGACCGGCCCCGGGCACGAGCCCTCGTCGGCCGGCCACGGAGACGGACCGCAGACCGCCGACCGCGGGGACGGAACGCGCGCGTCGGGACCCGCGCACAAGCCCTCGTCAGCCGGGCGCGGGACCGGACCGCAGCCTGCCGGCCCCGGGCACGAGCCACCCACGGCCGGCCGCGGGCACGAGCCCTCGTCGGCCCGCAGTCGCGGCGGGCTGCCCGGCCCACGCGACGGTTCCCCCGCCACGCAACGCTCCGGCGACACCCATGCCGGCCGCTCCGGACTTCTCGCCGGCCCCGGCGCCCGAAGCGGCCCCACGGGGCCTGCGTCCGGTCCGAACGCCCACAGCCGCCCTTCCGGCCCTGCGTCCGGCCCGGGCGCCCCCGGCAGCTCTACGTCCGGCCCAGGCGCCCGAAGCGGCTCCGCCGGGCCTGCGTCCGGCCCCAGCGCCCACAGCGGTCCTACCGGTCCTGCGTCCGGCCCGGACGCCCCCGGCAGCTCTACGTCCGACCCAGGCGGCCCTACGTCCGGCCCAGGCGCCCGAAGCGTTCCCGCCGGGTCCGCGACCGCCGATCCGGCGGCAGCGCACCACCGGCCCTCCCCGGACAGCGCCCTGCCGACCGACGGCGCCTCCGACGGTCCCGCCCCCTTCGGCAGGCGCAAGGGCACCCCCCTGCGCGGCACCGACGCCCCCGCCCTCCCTGGCGCCCGCAGGCGTGGCAGCCTCGGTGCCTGGGCGCGGCGGCTGGCCGGCGGGCGTGGTGAGGCCGCGTCGGCCGCCCACGGCGAGCCCGCGGCCGAGGACGGCGGCACGGCGTCGGCCGGTGTCCCCGCCCAGCCCGAGACCTGGCCGGATCCCGCCGCCCTGCTGCTGACCGCGCTCGGCCCCGGCCCCCGCCTCTGGGAGCGCGGCCCCGGCCACCCGGAGACACTCACGGTCCGGCTCGGCACGGCGGACCGCCCGGCACCCGGGGGCCCGGGACTGCTCCCGGCCGTGCCGGTCACCGCGGACCTGCGCGAGGCCGGCGCCCTCGGCCTCGCGGGCCCGCGCACCCGCCTCGCGGGCCTCGCCCGCGCGGTACTGGCCCAGCTCGCCGCGCTGCACTCCCCCGATCTGCTGGAGATCGTCCTTATCAGCGCGGACCGGGCCCGCCCCCTGGAGGAGCGCACGGCCGAGTGGTCCTGGCTCGGCTGGCTCCCGCACGTCCGCCCCGGGCACGGCCAGGACTGCCGCCTCCTGCTGGCCTACGACCGTGAGCAGGCCGCGGCCCGCGTGGAGGAACTGCTCCGCAGGGTGGAGGACCTGTCGGCTCCCCGACGGCCGGCCACCCCCTCCGACCGCCCGCACCTGGCCCGTACGGCAGCGGACGCCCCGCCTGCCGAGGCCGCCCACCGCCCTTCCTGGGCCCGCGACGCCCTCGACGAATTCGGCGCCGACGACGGCGAGGGCGGCAAGGCCGGCTTCCGGGGGCCGTACACCGTGGTCGTCGTGGACGGCGATCCCGGGGGCTCCGCGCTGCGTGACGCCGTGGCGCGCCTGACCGTCGCCGGACCGCGCGCCGGAGTCCATGTGATCTGCCTGGCGGAGACGGCACCCACCTCGCCCGCCTCGCCGGTCCCCCGGACCTACGAGGCGGCGTGCGCGGTGACGCCCACGTTCCGGGAGTGCGGGGCCGTGGCCCTGCTCAGCGGGGACGTGGCGACGGCGCTGCATCTGCTGCGGGTGGCCCGCGCCGACGCGGCGGCTCCCCTCGGTCCCGGCACCCTCGCCGCGGTGGACGCGGTCTCCCCCGCCTGGGCCGAGCGGTTCGCGAGGGCGCTGGCTCCGCTCCGCCCCGACGGCCCGGCCGGCGAACGGCACACGCGCGTGGCCACCCCGCTCCCCCAGTCCGCCCGCCTGCTGGACGAGTTGGGGCTGGCCCGGGCCACCCCGGCGTCGCTGATGGCCCGCTGGGCGGACGCGGCCGACGACACCGAGTCGCTGGGCGGCCGGGCCCGTGCGGTGCTCGGCGCCGGGCCGCGCGGCGCGCTCGGCGCCGACCTGGTGGCCGAGGGACCGCATCTGCTGATCGAGGGCCCGCCCGGCAGCGGCCGTACGGAGCTGCTGCGGGCGATGGTCGCCTCGCTGGCCGCCGCCGAGCGCCCCGACCGGCTCGGGATCGTCCTGATCGACGGCCGCGACGGCGTGGTCACCGGCGCCGGCGCCGGACCCGGCGAGGGCCTGCGGGTCTGCACCGACATACCGCATGTCACCACCCACCTCACCGCCAACGACGCCGTCCGGATGCGGGAGTTGGCGCAGTCGTTGAGCGCCGAGCTGAAGCGGCGGGCGGAACTGCTGGGCCGCTCCGACTTCACCGACTGGCACGCCCAGCGGGAGATCTCGGGCCGTATCGTCGCCCAGCGCACCCGCCCCGCCGCCTCGGGCGCCGCCGACATAGAGGCACCGCCGAGTTCGACGCTCCGGCTGCGCCCGTCGGCCGGCGCCGCCGCCCGCCAACACACCGAGGCATCCCCGCCGTTGCCCCGCCTGGTCGTCGTGGTCGACGACCTGGACGCCCTGGTCTCCCCCGCCCTCGGTTCACCGGGCCGACCGGCCGCCGGTTCCGTGATGCGGGCGCTGGAGGCGGTGGCGAAGGAGGGCGACCGGCTCGGCGTCCACCTGATCGCGGCGGCCGGCACGGGCGGCCGTACGGCGGAGACGGAACCGGCCCGGCGGGCCACCCTGCGCATCACCCTGGACCCACCGGCCGCCGGCCCCGACGAACCGGCCCCGGGCCGCGGCCGCCTGACCACACCGGACGGCCGCACCACGGCGTTCCAGGCGGGCCGCGTCACAGGCCGCATCCCCCGCACGGCAACCCAACGCCCCACGGTCGTCCCCCTCGACTGGCCCCGCATGGGCGACCCCCCGACCCGCCGCCCGGTCCGGGAACTGGGCAACGGCCCGACGGACCTGGCCCTGCTGGCCAGCGCGGTGGAGAGAGCGGCAAGGGAGGTCTCGGCGGCGGAGGTCCCCTCGCTGCTGTGAGCGGGGGTCACTGATCACGAGGTGATCACGATCCCCGGTCCTCACCTGTACGCACCCTTGCCGCGCAAGCGGCCCCCGCGTACACCGGAGCCCACGGGACAGAGTTCTGACGTTCAACGAGGAACGACGAACGGGGAAGTGATGCGCGCCATGAGCAACGCAGTCCGGACACGCAGGGCCCTCACGCCACTGGCCGCACTCCTCGCGGCAGCCCTCGCGCTGACCGCGTGCGGAGGCGGCGACGGCAAGAAGAAGGACGCCAACGGCACGGAGAGCAGCGCCAGTACGTCCGGTTCCACCCTCACCCTCCCGAAGCTGGACGGCACCACGCTCGAGGTCGCCGCCGTCTGGACCGGGCAGGAGCAGAAGAACTTCAAGCAAGTGCTCGCGGAGTTCGAGAAGCGCACCGGTGCGAAGGTCACCTTCGTGCCCGCCCAGGACCCGATCATCAACTTCCTCGGTTCGAAGATCGCGGGCGGTCAGCCGCCGGACATCGCGCTGCTGCCGCAGCCCGGCGCGATCAAGCAGGCCGTGCAGAAGGGCTGGGCGAAGCCGCTGAACGCGGACGCGGTCAAGGAAGTGCAGAAGAACTACTCGCAGGGCTGGCAGGACATCGGCAAGGTGGGCGGCAAGCAGTACGGCGTCTACTACAAGGCCGCCAACAAGTCGCTGATCTGGTACAACGCCACGGTCTTGGAGAACGCGGGCGCCAAGGAGCCAAAGACCTGGCAGGACCTGCAGACGACGGCGCAGGCGGTGTACGACTCGGGCGTCACCCCGTTCTCCGTCGGCGGCGCCGACGGCTGGACGCTGACCGACTGGTTCGAGAACGTCTACCTCTCCCAGGCTGGCCCGGAGAAGTACGACCAGCTCGCCCAGCACAAGATCAAGTGGACCGATCCGTCCGTGAAGCAGGCGTTGACCACGCTCGCCCAGAGCTGGGGCAAGAAGGGGTACATCGCGGGCGACGCGGACGGCGCGCTGCAGACGGAGTTCCCGGCCTCGGTCACCCAGACCTTCACCGGCGGTGCCCAGCCGAAGGCGGCGATGGTCTTCGAGGGCGACTTCGTGCAGGTCAACATCGGTGAGACCAAGGCGAAGGTGGGCACGGACGCCAAGGTGTTCCCGTTCCCGGCGGTCGGCTCCGCCGCGCCCGTGGTCTCCGGCGGTGACGCGGCGGTCATCCTGAAGGACTCCAAGGCGGCGCAGGCGCTGGCGACCTTCCTGGCCTCCCCGGACGCGGCGACGATCCAGGCGAAGCTCGGCGGCTATCTCTCGCCGAACAAGAACGTGCCGAACTCGGCGTATCCGAACGAGGTACAGCGCAAGATCGCCCAGTCCCTGATCGCCTCCGGTGACGACTTCCGCTTCGACATGTCCGACCAGGCCCCGCAGGCGTTCGGCGGTACCCCGGGCAAGGGCGAGTGGAAGGACCTCCAGGACTTCCTGAAGAACCCGAAGGACGTCGCGGGTACCCAGGCGAAGCTGGAGAAGGACGCGGCGGCCGCCTACGGCAGCGGAAGCTGACCCGGCGATGGCCGCACCCGCAACCACGGCCCCCGCTCCTCCCGGCCGCCGCAAGACCGTGACCGGCACCCGCAGGACCGTGGCGTTTCTCTTTCTGCTCCCCGCCCTGGTGCTGCTCGGCGCGCTCGTGGTCTACCCGATCGGGTACTCGCTGATCCGCAGCTTCTACAACGCCTCCGGAGACGGTTTCGCCGGCTTCGACAACTACAAGGCGATCTTCACGGACGACGGCATCCGCACCGCCCTGAAGAACAACATCATCTGGGTGGTGTTCGCGCCGACGGTCTCCACCGCCCTCGGCCTGATCTTCGCGGTGCTGACCGAACGGATCCGCTGGGGAACGGCGTTCAAGCTGGTCGTCTTCATGCCGATGGCGATCTCGATGCTGGCCGCCGGGATCATCTTCCGGCTCGTCTACGACCAGGACCCGGACAAGGGCGTCGCCAACGCGGTCTGGGTCGGTGTCCACGACACGTTCGCCCAGTCCTCCGCGTTCCCGAACGCCCACCCGGGCCGCGAGTCGCCCCTGAAGCCGGACCAGGGCGGCTTCGTCACCACGGCAGCCGTACACATCGGGCAGACCGTCACCCTCCCCCTGGTCGGCGTCGCACCCGACCAGATGCCCGGCGGCGCGAAGAAGGCCGTGGCGGCGAAGCCCGACCCCGGGAAGATCAGCGGCACCGCCTGGCAGGACTTCACCCGCGGCAAGGGCGTCGGCAGGCTCGGCGCTCCCGACCCGTCCGAGCTCGGCTACGACGGGATGCGCATCGAGGCGGTGAAGAACGGCAAGGTGGTGGCATCGGCCAAGGCCGCGGCCGACGGCACCTTCACCCTCCCCGCCGCCGCCGACGGGGCCCTGCTGCGCCTGCCCGCGAGCAACTTCAAACAGCCCTACAACGGCGTGGACTGGCTCGGCCCGTCCCTTGTCACGCCCGCCATCATCGGGTCGTACATCTGGATGTGGGCGGGCTTCGCGATGGTGCTGATCGCGGCCGGGCTCGCGGGCGTGCCCCGGGAGCTCCTTGAGGCGGCGCGGGTGGACGGGGCGACCGAGTGGCAGGTGTTCCGCAAGGTCACCGTGCCGCTGCTTGCGCCGGTGCTCGCGGTCGTCACCGTCACTCTGATGATCAACGTGCTGAAGGTCTTCGACCTCGTGTACATCATCGCGCCGGGCTCCTCGCAGGACGACGCGAACGTGCTCGCCCTGGAGCTTTACCGCAAGGGCTTCTCGGAGGGCCAGCCGGGCATCGCGAGCGCGATCGCGGTGTTCCTGCTGCTTCTCGTGATCCCGGTGATGTGGTTCAACGTCCGCAGGCTGCGACGGGAGGAACGGCGATGAGCTGGCTGCTGGAGAAGATCAACGGCGGTCTGGTCCGTGTCTTCCTGATCGTCGTCGGCCTGTTCTGGCTGGTGCCCACGATCGGACTGCTCGTCTCCTCCCTCCGCTCCCCGGAGGACATGAGCGCGAGCGGCTGGTGGAACGTGTTCACCAAGCCGTCCCAACTCACCTTCGACAGCTACCAGAAGCTTCTTGAGAACGGCGACATCACCAACTCCCTCTGGAACACGGTCCTGATCACCGTCCCGGCGACGGTCCTGGTCGTGATCATCGGGGCGCTGGCCGGTTACGCGTTCGCGTGGATGGAGTTCCCGGGCCGGGACTGGTGGTTCCTGATCGTGGTCAGCCTGCTGGTCGTCCCCGTCCAGGTGGCGCTGATCCCGATCGCCGAACTCTTCGGCAAGATAGGCCTGTTCGGGACGATCTTCGGGGTGGTCCTCTTCCATGTCGGCTTTGGTCTGCCGTTCGCGGTGTTCCTGCTGCGGAACTTTTTCGCGGAGATCCCGCGCGAGCTGCTGGAGGCGGCCCGCCTCGACGGCGCCGGTGAACTGCGGCTCTTCACCCGCGTGGTGATGCCGCTCGGCGGGCCGGCGATCGCGAGTCTGGGCATCTTCCAGTTCCTGTGGGTGTGGAACGACATGCTGGTCGCGCTGGTGTTCACCAAGTCCGGCACCCAGCCGATCACGGTGGCGCTCCAGACCCAGGTACGCCAGTTCGGCAACAACATCGACGTCCTCGCGCCCGGCGCCTTCATCTCGATGGTGATCCCGCTGGCCGTGTTCTTCGCGTTCCAGCGGCAGTTCGTGACCGGAGTGATGGCCGGCGCGGTCAAATAATCGCACAGGACATACCAAAGAAGGGCGAGCCGGCCATCGGCTCGCCCTTTGCCGTTCACGGAACTTCCCCCGCATGACGTAGGGAACCGTAACCAAATCACTCCATTGGCCGTTCCCGGGCAGAACGCCCGCGCCGACCGACCCATGGATGCCCCTTGCCCAGGTTCAGTGTCATTGTCCCCGCGTACAAGGTCCGGGCGTATCTGCCCGAGTGCCTGGACTCGGTGCTCTCGCAGTCGTATCCCGATCTCGAACTGATCGCCGTCGACGACTGCTCACCGGACGCCTGCGGCACGATCATCGACGAGTACGCAGCCCGCGACGCGCGCGTACAGCCCGTGCATCTGCCGGAGAACCAGGGCCTGGGCGGCGCCCGCAACGCCGGGATGGAGCATGCGCGCGGCGACTACCTGATCTTCCTGGACAGTGACGACACCCTCACCCCGGACGCCTTGCGGGCGATCGCCGACCGGATCAAGGAGACCGGCGAACCGGACGTGCTCGTGTACGACTACGCGCGGACCTTCTGGACGGGCCGGGCGGAGCGCAACAAGGCCGCGGCACAGCTGACCGAGCAGGGACCGGCGCCCTTCCGGCTCGAAGACCGGCCCGGCCTGCTGCGGGTGCTCATGGTGGCCTGGAACAAGGCGTACCGGCGGGAGTTCGTGGAGGAGAACGAATTCGCGTTCCCGCCCGGGTACTACGAGGACACCCCCTGGACCTACCCGGTCCTGATGACCGCCGAGTCCCTGGCGACCCTGGACCGGATCTGTGTGCACTACCGGCAGCGACGGCAGGGCAGCATCCTCGGCACCACCAGCCGCAGCCACTTCGACATCTTCCAACAGTACGACCGTGTCTTCGCGTTCCTCGAGGAGCGGCCCCAACTGGCCCACTGGCGGCCGGTGCTGTTCCGGCGGATGATCGACCACTTCTCGACGGTGTTCACCAGGCGGGAGCGGCTGCCCCGCGGCACCCGCGCCGAGTTCCTGCGCAGGGCCCGCGCCCACTACCGCCGTCACCAGGCCAAGGGCACCCCGGTCCCTCCCCCGCTCTCGGCTCCGCTCGAGCGGGGGCACTCCCACCGCACCCGGCTCCGCCACGGCCTCGTCCACTACGGTCTGCACCGCACCTACCGCGCCCTCCAGCTGGCGCAGTCGGCCGGCCGCCGCTCGGTCAAGGCCGGCGTCAAGTTCGCCCGGGGCCTGCGCTCGGCCCTCCACCAGCTGCACTACCGAGTCCAGCTGCGCCTCCCGCTGCGCGCCGACCGCGCGGTCTTCGCCGCCTACTGGAACCGCGGCCACAGCTGCAATCCGGGCGCGCTGGAAGCGGCGTTCCGAAGCCACGCCCCGCACATCCGCACCGCCTGGATCGCCCACCCCGAGCACCAGCACACCATCCCGCCGGGTCCGCGCCGGGTGCGCCCGGGTACCTTCGGCTACTGGACCGCGCTGGCCCGCTCCAAGTACCTGGTGAACAACGTCAACTTCGACCGGCGGCTGCGCAAGCGTCCCGGCCAGGTGTTCGTGCAGACCCAGCACGGCACCCCGCTCAAGCACATGGGCCTGGACCTCCAAGAGCACCCGGCGGCCGCCGCCGACACTGACTTCGAGGAGCTCCTGCGGGGCGTCGACAAGTGGGACTACGTCCTGTCCGCCAACCGCCACACCACCCTGACCTGGGAGCGCGTCTACCCGGGCGGCTACACCACCCTCGAATACGGCTATCCGCGCAACGACGTCTTCCAGCAGGCCACCTCGGCCGACGTGACCCGGATCCGCGAGTCGCTCGGCGTCCCCGAGGGCACGGTCGCGCTGCTGTACGCGCCCACCCACCGCGACTACCGGCGCACCCAGCGCGCCGCCCTCGACCTGGACCGGATCGTGCGCCGGCTCGGCCCGCGCTTCGTGATCCTGGCCCGCGCCCACTACTGGCACGGCGGCCCGCTCGCGGCAGGGGGGCGGGTGATCGACGTCAGCGACCACCCGAGCGTGGAGTCCCTCTGTCTCGCCTCGGACGCGCTGATCACCGACTACTCGTCGATCATGTTCGACTACGCCAACCTGGACCGCCCGATCGTCGTGCACACCGAGGACTGGGACGCCTACCACGCGGCCCGCGGCACCTATTTCGACCTGCGCTCCACCCCGCCCGGCGCGGTCGCCCGCACCCAGGACGAGCTGATCGACATCTTCGCCACCGGCCACTGGCGCGGCTCCCGCTCGGCGCAGCTGCGCGCCGCGTTCCGGGAGCGGTTCTGCCGGTACGACGACGGACGCGCCGCCGAGCGGGTCGTACGGCATGTGGTGCTCGGCGAGACGGCCGGGCTGCCGGAGTTCATCCCGCTGGACGAGCGGCACCCCGTGCCCTCGGCGGCCTCGGGGCTCACCCACTCCCCGCTCGCCACCGTTCCGCAACCTTCTGGTCATCTGCCCGTCACCGAGGGCCACTGAACGCCGTTTGCCTTTCAGGGAGTTTCCTCATGCCCCCGAACACCTCGCGGCCCACTCCGTCGCGGCCGTCCACCTGGCGACCCACGGGGAGGCCGGGCCGCATGGACACCTGAGAAAGAGCAGCATGCCCCGCTTCAGCATCATCGTCCCGTCCCACGAGGTCGCCGGCCGGCTGTCCCAGGCGCTGGACTCGGTCCTCGCCCAGTCCTTCGGCGACCTGGAGCTGATCCCGGTCTGCGACGCGCCCGACACCCCGGCCGCCGCGGTCGCCGCCGGATACGCCGAGCGGGACTCCCGGGTGGCCCCGGTGCACTCACCGCCGTCCGCCGGGCTGAGCGGGGCACGCAACACCGGGATGCGAGCGGCGAACGGCGCGTATCTGCTGTTCCTCGACGGCGACGACGTACTGGTCCCGGGCGCGCTGGCGCTGCTCGACGCACGCCTGGCCGAGACCGGTGACGTGGACGTGCTGTACTTCGAGCACGAGCGGGCGCCCTGGTGGGAGGGCGAGCCGGCCAACCCGGCGGCGCCGCTGCTGGCAGGCACCCCGCAGGGCGCCTTCGCCCCGGACGAGGTCCCCGCGCTGACCGGCGTGACACTGCCGGCGTGGAGCGCGGTCTATCGCCATACCTTTCTTACGGACAGTCGGCTGCTGTTCCCCGACGGGCACTTCACGGACCTCGGCTGGGGCGGCCTGACCTGCCTCGCCGCCGGCCGCGTCGCGGTACTGCGTTCGGTGGTCGTACGGCACCGGCTGCGCCGGCAGGGCAGCCGGCTGAACCTGCCGGGCCCGCACCAGCGGGAACTCCTCGACCAGGTGGAGCTGGTGCTGGCGCGGGCGTTCGCGGCGGGCCTCCCGGGCGAGCGGGCGCGGCCACTGTTCGAGCAGGTCTTCGAGGTCGTGCTGAGGACGGCCGCCCGCCCGGAACGGCTGCCGTCCGGACACCGGGCCTTCTTCCGGCGGGCGGGATGGCTGCACCGTACCTACCGCCCGGCCGGGTTCCGGATGCCGGGCGGAAGTCCGGGGATCCAGCACCGGCTCCTCGCGGCGGGCGCGTACACCGCGTTCCGGGCGCTGCGCGTGGCCAACCGGGCGGTGTCCGGGGCGGCCGAGCGGCTGCCCCGCCCGCACCTGCCGCTCACCCGGCTGCGCTACGCCCTCGACCTGCGCCGCCCGCTCGACCAGAATCTCGCCGTCTACTGCGCCTACTGGGGCCGCGGCTACGCCTGCAACCCGGCCGCGATCCACGCCACGGCCCGCCAACTCGCCCCGCGGCTGCGCTCGGTGTTCCTGGTCGAGGCCGGCCAGGAACACACCGTGCCGAAGGACGTCGAGTACGCGGTGATCGGCAGCCGCCAATACTGGCAGGTGCTGGCCCGCGCCAAGTACCTCGTCAACAACGCCAACTTCGCCGAGGGAGTCGTCAAGCGGCCCGGCAGCGTGCATCTCCAGACGCAGCACGGCACCCCGCTGAAGAAGATGGGCGTCGACCAGTCGACGTACCCGGTGGTCGCCGCGCGGACCGGCAGCTTCACCAAACTGCTCGGCCGCGTCGACCGCTGGGACTTCAACCTCTCCTCCAACCGCCACTCCACCCAGACCTGGGAGCGCGCCTTCCCGGGGTCGTACGAGGCGCTGGAGTACGGCTATCCGCGCAACGACGTCTACTACACGGCGTCCGCCCACGACGTGATCCGCGTCCGCCGCAGCCTGGGCGTCCCGGACGGCAGGACGGCCGTGCTGTACGCCCCCACCCACCGTGACCACCACACCGGTTTCGAGCCCGGCCTCGACCTGGAGGCGTTCTGCGAGGCGGCCGGCGAGGACGTCGTCGTCCTGCTGCGCGCGCACTACTTCTACGACAGGGGAGCCCTCGCAGGCACCGGCCGGATCATCGACGTGACCTCGCACCGCTCCGCCGAGGACGTGTGTCTCGCGGCGGACGCGCTGATCACCGACTACTCCTCCATCATGTTCGACTACGCCAACCTGGACCGGCCGATCGTCGTGTACGCCGACGACTGGGAGGTCTACCGGCAGACCCGGGGCGTCTACTTCGACCTGATGGCCGAGCCGCCGGGCCCGGTCGCCCGCACCCCGGAGGAACTGGCCCGGATCTTCCGCGAGGGTTCCTACCGAAGTCAGGAGTCCAAACGGCTGCGAGCCGAGTTCCGGGCCCGTTTCTGCCAGTTCGACGACGGTCTGGCCGCCGAACGTGTCGTACGACGGGTGTTCCTCGGTCAGCCGGAGGAGGCGCTTCCGCCGCTGATCCCCCTCGCGGAACGCCTGCCCGCCCCGGCCGCCGCGTCCGTGATGACTCCCTGAAACCGCGACCTCGTGACACGCGACTTCGTGACTCCGTGACTTCGTGAGGAGCTGACCGTGCCCCGATTCAGTCTGATCGTGCCCTGTTTCAAGGTGCAGGGCTTTCTGCGCGAGTGCCTCGACTCGGTCCTGGAGCAGTCCTTCCACGACATCGAGGTGATCGCCCTCGACGACCGCTCCCCGGACGGCTCCGGCGCGATCCTCGACGAGTACGCGGCCCGCGACCCACGCGTGCGGGTCCTGCACCTGCCCGAGAACGTCGGCCTCGGCCGCGCCCGCAACGCCGGACTCCCCCACGCCACCGGCGACTTCCTCTTCTTCCTCGACAGCGACGACACCCTCACCCCGGGCGCGCTGCACGCGATCGCCGACCGGCTGGCCGAGACCGGCGACCCGGATGTGCTGGTCTTCGACTACGCCCGCACCTACTGGTGGGGCGGGACCCGGCGCAACGCCCTCTCGGAAGTCCTCGGTGCGAGGTCAGATGTGTTCACGGCGGCCGAACACCCCGAGATCCTCGAGCTGTTGATGGTGGTGTGGAACAAGGTCTACCGGCGAGACTTCATCGCGGAGAACGGCTTCCGGTTCCCGCCGGGCTACTACGAGGACACCCCATGGACCTTCCCGGTCCTGCTCGGCGCCGGCCGGATCGCCACCCTCGACCGGATCTGCCTGAGCTACCGCCAGCGCCGTCAGGGCAACATCCTCTCCACCACCAGCCGCAAGCACTTCGACATCCACGACCAGTACAGGAGGGTGTTCGAGTACGTCGACTCACACCCGGAGCTGGCGAGCTGGCGGCCGTATCTGCACCGGAAGATGGGCGAGCACTGCCTGGACATCCTCGCCAAGCCGGACCGGCTGCCGCCCGCCGCCAAGGGCGAGTTCTTCCGGCGTACGGCGGAGCTGTACCGGGCGTACCGGCCCGAGGGTGCCGACCTCGGTGTGCTGGGCGGCTCGTACATGTCGTACCGGCTGAGGCAGCAGGCCGGGCGGATCGGCCGGGAGGGCGGGCGGCGGGCGCTGCGGGTGCGGCGGGTGCGGCGGGCGGCGTGGGCACGCGCCCGGCGCACGCTGACGGGACTGGGCGGCCACCGCCCGCTGGACGAGCAGCTGGTCCTGTACTCGGCGTCCTCGCACCGGGGCCTGCTGGGCGACCCGGCGGCCGTCTACCGCAAGGCCCGGGAGATCGCGCCGCGGCTGCGTGGCGTCTGGGTGGTGAGGGACGAGGAGGTGGCGGCGGCCCTGCCCGCCGGGGTGGAGCACGTGCTGCTGGACTCTCCGGAGTACCTGCGGCTCACCGCCCGCGCGAAGTTCTTCGTGAACGACGTGAACTGGCCCGGCACGCTGGTGAAGCGGCCCGGCAGCGTGCACATCCACACCCACCAGGGCACCCCGCTCAAGTACATGGGCGCCGACCTGCTGGGCAAGCCCGGCGCCCGGCTCGGTCTCGACGTGCCGCAGATGCTGCGCCGGGCCGACCGCTGGGACTACAGCCTGGTCGCCAACCGTCACTCCGAACTGGTGTGGGAGCGGGCCTACCCCTGCCACTTCACGTCGGCCCGCACGGGCAGCCCACGCAACGACGTGCTGGTCAGGGGCGGTCCCACGGACTTCCGGGCCCGGTACGGCATCCCGGCCGGCCACACGGTCGTGCTCTACGCCCCGACCCGCCGCGACTACGTACGGAGCGGTCATGTAGACCGGATCGATCTGGCCCGGTTCGCCGCCGACCTCGGCGAGGGCCACACCCTGGTGGTCCGACTGCATCCGACCCTGGCGACCGGTCCGGCGCGCGGGATGGGCCTGGCCGAGCTGCACCGACGCGGGATCGTGGTCGACGCGACAGGCGAACCGCACGCCGAGGAGGTCATGCTGGCCTCGGACGCCCTGGTCACGGACTACTCGTCCGTCATGTTCGACTACGCCAACCTGGACCGGCCGATCGTCGTGCACGCCGACGACTGGGCCGCGTACACCGCGAGCCGGGGCGCCTACCTCGACGTCACCGCCGAGGCACCTGGCCATGTGTCGTACTCCTACCAGGAGTTGGCGGGGCTGTTCACCTCGGGCGGCTGGCGGGACGAGGAGTCGGCGCGGCTGCGGGCCGACTTCCGGTCCCGTTTCTGCGAGTTCGACGACGGACGGGCCGCCGAACGGGTCGTACGGACGCTGCTGCTCGGCGAGTCGATGCCGGCTGCCGGTGCGCGGGTACCGGAACCGGCCCCGGGTCACGATCTGCTGGCCTCGACATGAGACCGCGCACCTGGGTGCTGGTCCTGGCCGCCGTGTTCGCGGTGCTGCAACTCGCCAACGTCACCGGCCGGGACACGCCCGACTCCAAGAACTACGTGTCCTACGCGCTGAGCCTGGGCGGTGCGGACCGCCGGGAGGCGGCGGCCGGGACGGTCGACTGGGCGTGCGCCGGCAAGGCGTCGGCGGCGGAGCGCGCGCAGAGCGTGAACGTGGTGCGCTTTCATGCGCCAAGCCCGGCGGGGAGGGTCTTCGCGGAGTGCAGGCAGGACGAACTTCGGCGCGTGGAGCGCCGGTGGGCGGCCGGGCAGACGGACGGGCACATCGTGCCCTTCGTGGGCCCCCGGCTGCGGGCGATCTTCGAGGTGCGCCCCGGCTATCCGGTGTTCCTGCTGCCGTTCGTCACCGTGTTCGGGGTGACCTGGGGAGTGTGGCTGGCGAGTGTGCTGGTCACGGTCGTGGGCGGGGTGCTGGCCTTCCTGGTCCTGCGGACGGTGTCGGTAACGGTGCCGCTCGCGCTGACCGGCCAGGCGCTGTACTACGTCCTGCCGGTGGGCACGACCGCGATGCGGCCGATGACCGAGGGCCTGATGCTGGCGCTGACCCTGACGGCGGTGTGGGGCTGTGCACTGGCCCTCACCCGTCGGGCGCGGGCGGGAACGGCACTGGTGGCCGGCGCTCTGCTCGCGCTGTTCGCCGTGAAGCACGCACAGGCGCTGTTCCTCGGGGTGTGCCTGGCCGGGGCGGGAGCGGTGGTCGCCGTGTCGCGGCGACGGCACGGCCGGGCGGCCGGGCGCGGGGTGGTGGCGATCGCGGCGGCGGGCTGCGCGGCGGCCGTCGGCACGCTGGTACTGGCACGGATGCTGCGCTATCCCTCCGAGTCGGAGAGCCTGCAGGACCTGCTGACCAACCACTACACCCACCCCGACCGGGTCCGCCCCTGGCCGGAGTTCCTCCAGCTGGAGTGGGAGTTCTGGGCGGAGTGGCTGCGCCGGCAACTGCTGGCGCCGCTGTTCCCTGCGGCACTGGCGGCCGGGGTATGGGGAGCGCTGCGGCGGCCGGCCCTCGGAGTCTTCCTGACGGCGGCCGCGGGCACCGGGTTCCTGACCCAGGCCGGGCATCCGGACATCAACATCTGGGGCGACCGGCTGATCGTGCTGGCATGGCTGCTGCCGGTGGTGGGGGTGCCGTTGCTCCTTGAGCCGCTGGTGCACCGGATGGTTCCCGTTCCCGTGCAGGGCTCACTCGATGAGGTGAGCGACGGGGGTCTGTCGGAGGCTCACTCGATGAGGTGACGGGCGGCAAAGCCGCCGGGACGCCACCGGGGCGGGCGGGAACACTCGGCAAATGGTCCGCCCTGTCCGTTCTCTCCGGTGAGCACCGGCGCCCTGGTCCGGCGCGCCGCGCGCGGCTCCACCGCCCTGCGCGGCGGCCGCGCCCGCAGACTCACCCCGCACCAGCTCTTCGGCCTGCTGTTCTGGCTGCTGATGACCCTGGCGTACTGGCGGGTGCCACCGTGCTGCGAGGCCGCGCAGCACGCTGCGGTGGTGGAACGACTGCGGGCGGGCCTGGCGGACGCCACCGCGTCTCCGTACGTGCTCGCCCAGGACGCGCTGGCACGGCTGACCGGGCTCAACGGGTGGCAGCTGCTGCGGGTGTGCGGCCCGCTGAACCTGCTGGTGCTGGTGACGGGCCTCGGCCGGCTGGTCCGCGTCCTGACCCTGCGCCCTTGGGCGCCGGTGCTGGCGCTGACCTTCGTGTCGGTGCTGTGGGGCACTCGGCCGGCGTGGGGCGGGGGCTCGCTGGCCCTGTTGCCGTTGACCGGCAGCCTCGGCCATCCGTCCGCGTTCGCCCTCGGCCTGACTCTCTGGGCCTGGGCCCTGACCGGCGCCCGGGCCCGTGATCTGCGTCCGGTGCGCTATGTCGGCCCGAGCGGCCTGCGCAGCCTCTCCGGCTACATGGCGCTCGGGGTGGTGTACGGGGTGGTGGCGCTGATCGACCCGGCGCTCGGCGTGGGGGCGACGGCCGGAGCGGTGGCGTTCGTGGCGGGATGGCAGCGGGGGTGGCGGGACGCGGTGTGGGGGCGCTGGGGGCTGATGTGCGCGGCGGCGGCCGGGGTGATCGCCTTCGGGACGCACGCGCGGGTGCTGCCACATCCGTACGGGATGTATGAGGCGTACGAGGCACACGGGCCGTACGACGGGGTGGCCGGGCAGTGCTGGCTGGCGCTGCTCGGGGTGCCGGCGCTGTGGCTGCGGGCACGGCGCGCGTCAGCGCAGGCGAGTGGGCAGACGTCTCGGCAGGCGAATTGGCGGGGGGATCAGCGCGGAGCTCGGCGGGGGGATCGGGTCGCGGGTTCGGCCACGGGATGGGCTGCGGCTTGGCGTGATCCGCTCGTACTGCTGTTCGCTGTGGAGTCCCTGCTGGCCTGGTACGGCGGCGGCCGTCACGGCTTCGGTGAGCTGCTCGGGCCGGCCCTTCTGGCGCCGCAGTGCGCCCTCGCGGTGGAGCTGGCGGCGGAGCGGCCCTGGCCGGGCTGGCGGCAGGTGCTCGGCTGCGCCACGGCCGGCGGGGCCTGCCTGGGCTTTCTGGCCGCGCAGGCCGGAGCGGTCGTACCGCGCTCGATGGACCCGGTCGGCTTCGTCCAACCGCCGCGCTGGCCCTCGTACGACTGGGCGGCCCAGCACATCGGCCCCGGGGAACCGGTGGCCACGGACGCCTACTACGCCGTCCGCCTGCTCCCCGGGTACGGCATCGAACTGGCCGACGCCCACGACCAGCGCCCCCGGGTGCGCTGGCTGCTGCTGACGCGGCGGGAGCGGCTGCCCGGGGATGCGGTGGTCGTGGCCTGGAGCCCGCGGACCGGGGAGGTGCTCGCGCGGCTCACCCGGACGAGGACGTACCGGTGAGTGCTCGACCGACTACTCGGCTGACTACGCGGTTACCTACTCGACGATGAGCTCGACCGGGATGTTGCCGCGGGTGGCCTTGGAGTAGGGGCAGTATTCGTGGGCCTGGTGGACCAGCTTCTCGCCGGTCTCGTTGGCGAGCGCCTCGGGAAGCTCGACACGCAGGGTGACCTTGAGCGCGAAGCCGCCGTCGGACTCGTCCTTGCCGATACCGACCTCGGCGGTGACGGAGATCTCGCCGGTGTCGACCTTGGTCTGGCGGCCGATGGCGCCCAGGGCGCTGGCGAAACAGGCGGCGTAACCGGCGGCGAAGAGCTGCTCGGGGTTGGTGCCCTGGCCATTGCCGCCGAGCGCGGGCGGGAACGCGAGCGCGAGGTCCAGCTGTCCGTCCGAGCTGACCGCCCGTCCCTCCCGGCCGGTGGCGGTGGCGGCTGCGGTGTAGAGCGCGTCCATGGAAGACCATCCCTCTCGAAGTTCGATGATCCGGCGGCTCCGTTCCGGCCACCGTCACGATTACAAGTAGAGCACACAATTCAATTGTGCACAACTAAATGACTCGCAAGAGCTAGGCTTGAGTCATGACCGCGACGACCCCGACCCCCGCCCCCGAGGCAGACTGGCTCCGTCTGGACCGCCAGATCTGCTTCTCCCTGCACGCCGCGTCCCGTGCCTTCAACAGCGTCTACCGCGTGATCCTCAAGGACCTCGGGCTCACCTACCCGCAGTACCTGGTGATGCTGGTGCTGTGGGAGCAGGGCGACCTGCCGGTCAAGAAGCTCGGGGAACATCTGCGCCTGGACTCCGGCACCCTGTCACCGCTGCTCAAGCGCCTGGAGGCGGCGGGCCTCGTGCACCGGGAGCGCAGCGCGCGCGACGAACGCTCGGTGGAGGTGCGGCTGACGGAGCAGGGGGCTGCGCTGCGGGAGCGGGCGTTCGAGGTGCCGCGGCGGATCATGACCGCGACCGGCTTCGACGTGGACGAGATACGGAACCTGAAGACGCGGCTGGACCAGCTGACGGGGGCGCTGGACACGGCGGCTGTGGACACGGCGGCTATGGATTCGGCCGTTTCGGAGGAGGGGGCGCGCTGAACGCGGCCCCCTGGTGGTGAGGGGCGGTGGCGATACGCGGCTACCGCCGCGTGGCTGCGGCCAGCCCTCACCCGCCTGCCGCCCGCAGCCCGCAGCCCGCAGCCCACGCTCAGCCGAACCCGCCCCGGATCGGCCGCACATACAACCTCAACGCCACCCGATCAATCACCATCTCCTCCCGCAGCACGAACTGCTGGTTCAGCACGGCGAGTTTGGCGCGCTCCGTGGAGAGCCGCGGCCGGTAACCGCTCACCAGCGCGTACTTCTCCACCACCGCCCACACCTCGTCCACCCCTGCCAGCCGCCGCCGCAGCGTCCCCGGCCCGACCTCGCGCCCGTACAACGTCCCGGACGCCGGCGCCGGTTCGGCCAGTGCGATGTCCCGCGTGCCCTTGAAATCCGCGGGATAGGCGAGCTCCGTCCCCCGCGCGTGGGCCGGCAGGTACAGCACGGGGTCACCGGGCCGCAACGCGCGCGCCGCCGCTTCCGCCACCGCGCCGAGGTCATCGGGCCGGGTGCCCGGCACGCGGTCATGCCGCAACAGCGGAACCTGGTGGGTGAAGGCAAGGACGAGCGCCAGGACCCCGGCCAGGGTGACCGCGGTCGACCTGGGCGGTGCCGCCGTGCCGTGGGACCAGAGCCGGCCGAGCAGCCCGGCCACCCGGTCCGCGCCGAGCGCCACCAGCAGGGGCGCCCCGGTGAGCGCGTAGAGCACATACCGGTCGACGTACAGCGGTGTGAGCTGCGACGCCAGCATCAACGCCACCGGTGGCAGCACCGCGAGCGGCAGCGCGACCGCGGCGAGCGTCACCTCACCGCGCCGGCCCACCAGCCGGGCCAGCCCCAGCAGACCGAGCGCGAGGCAGGTCCAGTACGCCCCGTCGGTCGGTCCGAGGTACTGGCGCAGCAGCTCCTGCGCGGTCTCCAGGTCCGGCTCCCGCAGCCACGCCACCTGGGCCGACTGTGCGTGCGAGACGACGACCATCGGTGCCAGGGACAGCGCCACGCCCCCGGCCGCGCAGCCCCACCCCCGCCACACCTTTCCCGACGACCGGGCCAGCGCCAGAGTTCCCGCGTGCGCGATCAGCAGCAGGACCGCGAACTCGTGCAGCCAACAGGTGACGCCGAGGACGGCGCCGTACCACCACCAGGCCCGCCACCCCCCTCGGGCCTCTCCTCGGGCCTCTCCTTCGCTCGCCGCCCGTACGAACTGCAGGGTCGCGCCGGCCGCGCCCGCGGCGACCATGGCGTAGGAGCGGCCCTCCTGCGCGTAGTGGCCGACCAGCGGGGTGACCGCGTACATCAGTCCGGCCCACAGTCCGACGCGCGGCCGGGCCAGGCGGGTGCCGAGGGCGCCCACCAGGCCGGCGGTGACGGCCGCCGCGCACACCGAGGGCAGCCGGAGGTCGACCTCGCCCGGGTGACCGGGGGCGGCGGCGAGGACGACGTGCATCAGCAGGTAGTACAGGCCGTGCACCGCGTCCACGCCGTGCAGCAGCCGCCAGATCTCCGGCACCGTGCGCCGGGCGACCTGATGGGTGACGGCCTCGTCGCGCCACATCCCGCCGCGGTGCAGCCCCCAGAGCCCGACCCCGAGCATCACCGCGGCCGGGACGGCCACGGCGACGGCACGGCGCACGCGGCCCGGCGGCCCGCCGGGCGGTCCCCCCAACGGGCTCGGCCGACGCGACGGAGTCGGCCGACCGGATTCTGTCGTTCGCGATGTCCGCGGATGTGCTTTTACGAGAGGCCCGATACTCACCACGGCCCGATCTTTTGCGATTAGCCAACCTTTGCCGGGTATTGACGGCGTATCGGCATGGATACACCATCCGGGCGGCTTACGCTCGCGGTTGATGAATCGCCGCCCGTACTTCCCGCTCCCGCGCGCCTCGTTCGCCTCGTCCGTTCGACTCCCGCACCTCCCGCGCCTCCCGCGCCCCGCACGCCCGCCGGGCCTCGTGCGTCTCCTCTGCCTCGCCGGCGTCTGGCTCGCCACGCGCGCCCTGATGCTGTGGCTCCTTGCCCACAACAACGAGCGACACCTGGGACACGGAGCGGTCGCGCGCGAAGTGTGGCGGCTTTACTTCCATTGGTACGGCGTCCTGTCGCACGGCGCCTTCCCGGCGCACGACACGTTGTGGCAGTACCCGCCGGGCGCCGGCGCGGTGCTGCTCGCGCCGGGGCTGGTGCCCGGGCTGAGCTACTTCCAGGCGTTCGTGGCGCTCACCCTGGCGACCGACGCGCTGATCGTGGCGGCGCTCGCCCGCGCGGGCGCGCGCCCGGGCCGCACGCTGCTGGGCGCGGCCCTGTGGACGGGCGCCCTCCCTCTCCTGCTGCACCTCCCGCTCGCCCGCTACGACGTGGAGGTCACCGCCTTCGCCGTGCTCTCCCTGCTGGCGCTGCCGCGCTCCACGCGCGCGTCCGGGGCGCTCGCGGCGCTGGGCGCACTGGTGAAGGTGTGGCCGGCGCTGGTGCTGCTGGGCGTCGAGCGCGGGCGTACGACGCGCACGGCGTGGACCTGGGCGGCCATGACCGGAGCCGCGACCCTCGCCGCCTTCCTGTTCACCTTCCGCAACCCGCTCGCATTTCTCCGGCAGCAGGGCGGCCGGGGTGTGCAGGTCGAGTCCCTCGGCGGCACCGCGCTCAGCATCGCCCGGCACGCCGGCTGGCGGGGCACGGTCCGCTACCAGTACGGCGCGATGGAGCTGGTCGGCCCGCATGTGCACGCGGTCGCGACCGCCTCCCTCGCACTGACCGCCGTCTCCTTCGCGCTCCTGCTGCTGTGGCGGGTACGGGCCCGGCACTGGACCGAGGCAACCCCGTACGACGCGGCGCTGAGCGCGGTGCTCCTCTTCACCGTCACCAGCCGGGTGATCAGCCCCCAGTACATGATCTGGCTGCTCGGCCTGGCCGCCGTCTGCCTGACCTCACGGCACACCACCCAGCGCCCGGTCGCCGCGCTCATCGTGACGGCGACCGCGCTCAGTGCCGTCGCCTACCCCACGTTCTACGCCGAGGTCGTCCACGGCACCTGGACCGGCTGTCTGCTGATGCTCGCCCGCAACGGCCTGCTGGCCACCGCCGCCGTCCTCTCCCTCACCCGCCTGTGGCGCGCCACACGCCGCCCGGAGGACGCCGTCGGCACCTCCTCGAGCGCGGGAAGTCCCCTCAGCCGTCCGCTGATGTCGGCGGCACCTGCTTCACTGAAGGGTGACCGCGGCTGACGAACACCACGGGCCAACTGACGGAGGGGACGGCCAATACATGACCTGGCTCATCACCGGCGGCGCCGGCTACATCGGGGCGCATGTCGTACGCGCGATGACCGAGGCGGGCGAGCGGACGGTCGTGTACGACGACCTGTCCACCGGCGTCGCCGAGCGCGTGCCGGAGGAGGTCCCGCTGGTGCTGGGCTCCACGCTGGACGGTGAGAAGGTCGCGCGCGCCCTGGCCGAGCACGAGGTGACCGGGGTCGTCCACCTGGCGGCGAAGAAGCAGGTGGGCGAGTCCGTGGAGCGTCCCCTGCACTACTACCGGGAGAACGTCGAAGGCCTGCGTGTCCTGCTGCAGGCGGTCACGGAGGCAGGGGTCCCGTCCTTCGTGTTCTCCTCCTCCGCGGCGGTCTACGGCATGCCGGACGTGGAGCTGGTGACGGAGGACACGCCGTGCGTGCCGATGTCGCCGTACGGCGAGACGAAGCTGGCGGGTGAGTGGCTGGTCCGCGCGACGGGCAGGGCGACCGGCCTCTCGACGGCGTCCCTCCGTTACTTCAACGTGGCCGGCGCGGGCCGCCCCGAACTCGCCGACGTGGGCGTCTTCAACCTCATCCCCATGGTCTTCGAGAAGCTCACGGCGGACGCGCCACCCCGTGTCTTCGGCGCCGACTACCCGACGCCGGACGGCACGTGTGTCCGCGACTACATCCATGTGGTGGACCTGGCAGAGGCCCATGTTGCCGCGGCCGGCGCCCTCCAGGCCGCCCCGGGCCGCGAACTGACCCTCAACATCGGGCGCGGGGAGGGCGTCTCGGTCCGCGAGATGATCGACCGCATCAACGCGGTCACCGGCTACGACCGCCCCCCGGCCGTCACTCCCCGCCGCCCCGGCGACCCGGCCCGCGTGGTCGCCTCCGCCGACCGCATCGCCATGGAACTGGGCTGGAAGGCCAAACACGACGTCCAGGACATGATCACCTCAGCCTGGGAGGGTTGGCTACGCCT
The DNA here is from genome assembly GCF_040629895.1 of Streptomyces sp. NPDC005866. Taxonomy (NCBI): domain Bacteria; kingdom Bacillati; phylum Actinomycetota; class Actinomycetes; order Kitasatosporales; family Streptomycetaceae; genus Streptomyces; species Streptomyces sp. NPDC005866. The sequence goes on along the minus strand of NZ_JBEXWP010000002.1, from coordinate 39,118 downwards.
GCACCCGGAGGCGGCCCGGGCCTGAGCCGTGGCCCTGCCTCGGCTCCGCGGTCTGGGCGGTGCGGACCACCTCCTCGTGCGAGGACGCCGTCCGCGTGGCCGTCGACCTGGGCGGCGACACGGACACCGTCGCGGCGGTCACCGGCGCGCTGGCCTGTGCCGTCCACGGCATCGGGGCCGTACCGGAGCGGTGGACGGACGTGCTGCACGTGCCGTTGCCGGGATACGGCGACCGGGTGCTGCGGGCGGCGGACCTGGCGGCGCTGGCGCGGCGGCTGGATACGTGAGGTGTGGTCAGTCCACGGGCCGCCGGGCCCGTTTGAGCTCCTCCGAGATCGCCCAGGCGTCCGCCACCGGGCCCATGTGGGCAAGCTTGTCGGGGTTGAGGACCAGGCGGATCGCCTGGATCCGGCCGTCGAGGATGTCGAGGGAGAAGGTCTGGAGGACCTTGCCGTCGCGGTCGCGGAAGATCCCGCCCGGCTGGCCGTTGACCTGGCGCTGTTCGCAGGTCACCTGCACGCGGGCCAGCACCGGGAAGACCGCGGCGAGGAGGCGGGCCACGTTCTGGGCGCCGGCGACCGTCCGGGCCAGCTGCGGGGCCTTGCCGCCGCCGTCGCCGACCAGTGACACGTCGGCGGCGAGCAGGCCCTGCAGGCCGGCCAGGTCGCCTTGGTGGAGGGCCTCGAAGAAGCGTGACGCCAGTTCGTCACGTTCCCTCCGGTCCGCCTCGAAGCGGGGGCGGCCCTCGGCCATGTGACGCCGTGCCCGTACGGCGAGCTGGCGGCAGGCGGCCTCGGAGCGGCCCACCGCCGACGCGACCTCGGGGAAGCCGAAGTCGAACACCTCGCGCAGCACGAAGACGGCTCGCTCCAGCGGGCTGAGCCGCTCCAGGAGCAGCAGGGCGGCCATCGACACCGAGTCGGCCAGCTCCGCCGACCGCGCCGGGTCCTCGTAGGGGTCGGCGAGCAGCGGCTCGGGGAACCACGGACCGACGTACTCCTCGCGCCGGACGCGGGCCGAGCGCAGCACGTCGATCGAGATCCGGGTGACCGCGGCCGACAGGAACGCCTTCGGCGACCTGACCTCCGTCGGCGAGCCCTCGAACCGCAGCCAGCTCTCCTGGACCGCGTCCTCCGCCTCGCTGACGCTGCCCAGGATCCGGTACGCGATCGAGAACAGCAGCGGCCGCAGCTCCTGGAACTCCTCGGTCCTGCTCATGCCCACTCCCCCTTCGGCATCCATGAACCGGCCGGTCAGAACGGTGCGGGGCCGAACCGGCCCACCACGATGACCAGCGCGAGCACAAGGTAGACCAGGTTCAGCGCCACGAACGCGCTCTCGCCGCGCCGGCCGTGGGTGACCATCGCTCCGACCATCAGCAGGACCCAGGCGGCGGCCGTCACGGGCACCAGTACCGGTGCGACGCCGACGACCGCGGGCAGGATCAGGCCCGCCGCGGCCAGGACTTCCAGAATGCCGAGCGTCTTGACGAAGCCGGCGCCCGCGTCTCCGGTCCAGCCTCCGCCGTGGGCCGCGGCCAGCTTCTCCCGGGGCACGAACGTCTTGCTGATCCCACCGGTCAGGGCCACCGCGGCGAGCAGTCCGGCGGCGATCCACAGCGCGAGGTTCATCGTCCACTCCTTGGTCGAGGATGCCTGCGTCCCTACGACGAGACCGCGGCCCCGCCTGTGACATCCCCGGCCGAGTGGTTCAAAGCGCCTTGAGCGCCTCCGTGGTGCCACGGGCCAGCGCGGCCAGATACCCCTTGGGCAGCTTCGGGGTGCGGATCACCACCGAACGCCAGTACAGCGGGCCGGAGATCAGGTCCATGGCCAGGTCGTCGTCGAGGTTCGCGGCGAGTTCCCCGCGCCGCTGGGCCGCCTCGATGATCTTGCTGGCGACGCCCTCCTGGCCCTCGCGCAGTGTCTTCTGCATGGCCTCGGCGATCTCCGGGTTGCGGGCCGCCTCGGCCTGGAGGTCCGGGATGATCTGCGAGGCGACCGGGTGACGCAGCGCGCGGGACGTGACCTCGTACAGGAGCCGCAGGTCACCCTCCAGGGAGCCGGTGTCGGGCACCGGCAGGCCCATCACGGCGAGGGCCGAGACGACGTCGAGGACCAGGTGCAGCTTGGAGCGCCAGCGGCGGTAGACGGCGGTCTTGCCGACGCCCGCGCGGCGCGCGATGCCCTCGATGGACATACGGGCGTACCCGACCGCCGCGAGTTCCTCGAAGACGGCGGCGCGGATGGCCTCGGTCACGTCCTCGCGGAGGACGGCCGCCCCGGCGGGGGCTCGTCGGCGCGGACGCGTCTGGGACTCCTCGGCGTTCGTCGTCATGTCTCCCAGCATAGGGGCGTAACGACGAAACGGTTGCGTCCCGACGAGGCCCACCACTCGATCGCCGCAACAGGGCCACACTGAACGACTTCCAGTTCACCGCCGTACCGAACACGAGCCCGACGCATCCCCCCACAACGAATCGGTCGCGCCCTGACCTCGAAAGTGTCACGCCGCACATCGGTTCGTGACGACGAAACGGTTGCGTTCCGACGCCAACTCCGCCTACGCTCCCGTTGCGACGATACGGTCCCGTCCCGACGCAAGTAAACGTGAAGAGAAGCGTAAGGAAACGCCGGATGGCGGGCCCGGCTCCCAGCCGGACGCCGCACCCCCACCCCCCGAGTGAAAGCAGCGGATGTGACCCAGGTTCTCCACACACCGCCCCCGACCCCGGTCACGGCCGAGGACGACCTCGCGGCGCTCGCCGCCCGGCACGGACTCTCGGTCAGCGGCGCTCGCCCCTCCCTGCCGGAGTACGTCCGCCAGTTGTGGGCGCGGCGGCACTTCATCACCGCGTTCGCCACCGCCAAGCTCACCGCCCAGTATGCCCAGGCGAAGCTCGGCCAGGTCTGGCAGATCATGACCCCGTTGCTGAACGCCGCGGTGTACTACTTCATCTTCGGTGTGCTGCTCGGTACCAAGCGTGATGTGCCGGACTACATCCCGTTCCTGGTCACGGGCGTGTTCATCTGGACGTTCACGTCCAGTTCGATCATGACCGGCACCCGTGCGATCGCCGGCAACCTCGGTCTCGTCCGCGCCCTGCACTTCCCGCGAGCCGCGCTGCCCATCTCCTTCTGCCTCCAGCAGCTTCAGCAGCTGCTGTTCTCCATGTGCGCCCTGATCGTCATCCTGCTCTGCTTCGGCGTGCCGGTCGCCGCCTCCTGGGTGCTGGCCATCCCGGTGCTGCTCCTGCAGTTCACCTTCAACACGGGCATGGCTCTGATCATGGCCCGATGGGGTGCCAAGACTCCGGACATCTCCCAGCTGATGCCGTTCGTGCTGCGCACCTGGATGTACATCTCCGGTGTCATGTGGAGCATCGACAAGCTGACCGGCAAGCACGCCGGTCTGCCCAGCTGGGTGGCTCCGGTACTCAAGGCCAACCCGGCCGCCGTCTACATCGACCTGATGCGCTTCGCCCTGATCGACAGCTTCCACGGCAGCCAGCTGCCGCCCCATGTGTGGGCGATCGCGACCGGCTGGGCCCTGGTCGTCGGCGTCGGCGGCTTCATCTACTTCTGGAAGGCTGAGGAGACGTACGGCCGTGGCTGAGAACGTGAGCGACACCCGCATCCCCACCGTCATCGCCGACCGCGTCGACATCGTCTACCGGGTCAACGGCACCGGCGGCGGCCGCGGCTCCGCGGCCGCCGCCCTCAACCGCATGATGCGCCGCAAGCAGACCGAGAAGGCGGCGGGCGTCCGAAAGGTGCACGCGGTCAAGAGCGTCTCCTTCGTCGCCTACAAGGGCGAGGCGATCGGCCTCATCGGCACCAACGGCTCCGGCAAGTCCACCCTCCTCAAGGCCGTCGCCGGCCTGCTCCCGGTGGAGAACGGCGCCATCTACACCGACGGCCAGCCCTCCCTCCTCGGCGTCAACGCGGCCCTCATGGGTGACCTCACCGGCGAGCGCAACGTCTACCTCGGCGGCCTCGCCATGGGCATGTCCCGGGAGGAGATCAAGGAGCGCTACCAGGAGATCGTCGACTTCTCCGGCATCAACGAGAAGGGCGACTTCATCACCCTCCCCATGCGGACCTACTCCTCCGGCATGGGTGCCCGGCTGCGCTTCTCCATCGCCGCCGCCAAGGACCACGACGTCCTGCTCATCGACGAGGCGCTGGCCACCGGCGACGCGGCCTTCCGCAAGCGTTCCGAGGAACGCATCCGCGCACTGCGCCAGCACGCGGGCACGGTGTTCCTGGTCAGCCACAACAACAAGTCCATCCGCGACACCTGCGAGCGGGTGCTGTGGCTGGAGCGCGGTGTGCTGCGCATGGACGGGCCGACCGAGGAGGTCCTCGCGGAGTACGAGGCCTTCACCGGCGACAAGGCCAAGCCGAAGCCCAAGCCGAAGGCCGCGCCGCCGAAGGAGACCGAGGCTTCGAAGGTCGCTCAGCCTTCCTGAAGCCCAGCCTTCCTGAAGCCCAGCCTTCCTGAAGCCCAGCCTTCCTGAGGCTCAGCCTTCCTGAAGCCCAGCCTTCCTGAGGCTCAGCCTTCCTGAAGCGGACTTACGATCGCGAGCCGCGCCGTCGCTACACGGCGCGGCTCGTGTCCGTCTGGAACACCCACGTCCGGTAGACGAGGAAGCGGAAGGCGGAGGCAAGCACGATCGACAGCGCCTTCACCACGTTGGATTCCAGCGGCCCATTGAGACCGAGGCCGTGATAACCGGCGTAGAAAAGACCGCTTTCCATCACGACACCGAGACCACTGAAAACGAAGAACAGTGCTATCTGCCGTCGTGTGCGCGAGGCCCGGTCGCGATAGGCGAAATAGCGGAAGCCCGCGTAATTGGTCGCCATCGCGATACAGCTGGCCAGCACCGTGGCGGTCATGGCCGGCCAACGCGGGCCGTGCAGCAGCAGGTTGAAGACCAGGAAATTGACGAGGACGCCGCTGCCGCCGACGACCCCGAATTTCACGACCTCGAACAGGACCTGCGCCGCCGGCCGCCGCCGGGGCGGCGCGGGATTGCTCACCGTGAGTTGCACTGTCACACGGCAGACCATATCCGACACGTCTCGATTAGCAGGAAACGGTAAATTTGCCACCCGTTTTTCCCTAAGCATCGGCAAGAACAATCATCGCCAGGAAAGAAAAGCGCCCCGAGCCGTCACCGGCCCGGGGCGCCTTGCATGTCGTACGACTTACAACTTACGACTACGACTTACGACACGGCTCACGACTACGAGTGCGTGCGCAGCAGCGTCCGCATCGTCCGCATGGCCACCGACAGGTTGGCCAGGTCGAAGGAGTCCGAGTTGCGGATCTCCTCCAGCGTGGCCCGGGCCCGGCCCAGGATGGCGGCGTTCTTCTGCTCCCAGGCCTGGTAGCGCTGCTCGGGGGTCGAGGCGCCGTTGCCCGCGGCAAGCACGTCGGCGGTGAGCAGCGCGTGGGCCGCGTACAGGTCCTCGCGGATGGAGGCGCGGGCCATCGACTGCCAGCGGTCGGCGCGCGGGAGCTCGATGATGCGGTCCATCAGCTGGCTCACGCCGAGACGGTCGGCGAGGTCGTAGTAGACCTCGGCGACGTCCAGCGGCTCCTTGGCCGTGCGGTCGGCCACCGAGACGATGTCCAGCGCCGGGAAGGCCGAGGAGAAGCCGGACACACGGGTCGCCAGCTCGTCGGGGACACCGCCCGCGGTCAGCTCGTCGTACACGTGCTGGTACCACTCCAGGTCCGCGCCGCGCAGCAGCTTGGGCAGCTGCTGCCAGACGTGCTCGACCCGCTCGGAGAAGAACTCGACGGTCTCGGCGAGCTCCAGCGGCTGCGGCCGGTTGTTGAGCAGCCAGCGGGTGCCGCGCTCCACCAGACGGCGGGAGTGCAGCCGGATCCGGGTCTGGACGGCCGCGTCGACCTTGTTGTCCAGCTCCTCGACCGCGTCCCACACTGGGGCGGAGCGGAAGATCGCACGCGCCGCGGTCTGCGCCCGGACGATCTCCTCCAGGGAGGCGCCGGTCTCCTCGCGCAGCCGGTGCAGGTAGGTCGTACCACCGGTGTTGACCGTGTCGTTGACCAGGACCGTGGTCGTGATGTCCCGGCGCAGCGGGTGGCCGACGAGCGCGTCGGCGAACCGCTCGCGCAGGGCCGTCGGGAAGTACGCGTGCAGCAGGCTGCTCAGATACGGATCGTCCGGCAGCGAGGTGTGCAGCAGTTCGTCGGCGACCGTGATCTTCGTGTACGCCAGCAGGACGGCCGTCTCCGGGCTGGTCAGGCCCTGGCCGGAGCCGAGACGCTCGCGGATCTGGCGGTCGGTGGGCAGGAACTCCAGCGCCCGGTCGAGGTGGCCCTCCCTGGCCAGGTGGCGGATGAACCGCTGCTGGGCGTGGAGCATGTCCTTGGACTGGGCCAGCGCGTTGGCGATCGCCACGTTCTGCGCGTAGTTGTTGCGCAGCACCAGGGCGCCGACCTCGTCGGTCATCTCGGCGAGCAGCTTGTTGCGCTGCTTGACCGTCATGTCGCCGTCCGCGACCACGCCGTTGAGCAGGATCTTGATGTTCACCTCGTGGTCGGAGGTGTCCACGCCGGCGCTGTTGTCGATGGCGTCGGTGTTGATCTTTCCGCCGCGGCGGGCGAACTCGATCCGGCCGAGCTGGGTCAGGCCCAGGTTGCCGCCCTCGCCGACGACCTTGACACGCAGGTCGGCGCCGTCGACGCGGATGGCGTCGTTGGCCTTGTCGCCGACGTCCGCGTTGGACTCGGTCGACGCCTTGACGTAGGTGCCGATGCCGCCGTTCCACAGCAGGTCGACCGGCGCCTCCAGGATCGCCTTCATCAGCTCGGCCGGGGTCAGCTTGGTGACCTTCCCCTCGATGCCGAGGGCCTCGCGGATATGGCTGTTGACCTGGATGGCCTTGGCGCTGCGCGGGAAGATACCGCCACCCGCCGAGACCAGGTCGGTGTTGTAGTCGCCCCAGCTGGAGCGGGGCAGTTCGAACAGGCGGCGGCGCTCGGCGTAGGAGGTGGCCGCGTCCGGGGTGGGGTCGATGAAGATGTGCCGGTGGTCGAAGGCGGCGACCAGGCGGATGTGCTCGCTGAGCAGCATGCCGTTGCCGAACACGTCACCGGACATGTCGCCGATGCCGACGACGGTGAAGTCCTCGGCCTGCGTGTTGACGCCCAGCTCCCGGAAGTGCCGCTTCACGGACTCCCAGGCGCCGCGCGCGGTGATGCCCATGCCCTTGTGGTCGTAGCCCGCGGAGCCGCCGGAGGCGAAGGCGTCGCCGAGCCAGAAGTTGTAGCTGCCGGCGACCTCGTTGGCGATGTCGGAGAACGTCGCCGTGCCCTTGTCGGCCGCGACCACCAGATAGGTGTCGTCCTCGTCGTGCCGGACCACGTCCTGCGGGGGCACGACCTCGCCGGCCACCATGTTGTCGGTGATGTCGAGCAGCGCAGAGATGAACGTCCTGTAGCTGGCGATGCCCTCGGCCAGCCACGCGTCCCGGTCCTTCGCCGGGTCCGGCAGCTGCTTGGCGACGAAGCCGCCCTTGGCGCCGACCGGCACGATGACGGTGTTCTTCACCATCTGCGCCTTGACCAGGCCGAGGATCTCGGTACGGAAGTCCTCACGCCGGTCGGACCAGCGCAGACCGCCGCGCGCGACCTTACCGAAGCGCAGGTGCACACCCTCGACACGCGGCGAGTACACCCAGATCTCGTACGCCGGGCGCGGCGCCGGCAGGTCCGGGATGGCCTGCGGGTCGAACTTCATGGAGACGTACGAGTGCGGGGTGCCCTCCACCGTCTCCTGGAAGAAGTTGGTGCGCAGCGTCGCCTTGATGACGGTCAGGAAGGAACGCAGGATGCGGTCCTCGTCGAGCGAGGCGACCTGGTCGAGCGCCGCGTCCAGCTCCTCGTGGAGGGCGTCGGTGATCTCCAGGCCGGCCTTCTGTCGGTCCGGCGACATCCGCGCCTCGAAGAGGGAGACGAGCAGCCGGGTGGTGTGGACGTTGTTACGGAGGGTGGTCTCCATGTAGTCCTGGCTGAACGTGGAACCGGCCTGCCGCAGGTACTTGGCGTACGCCCGCAGCACCATCGCCTGCCGCCAGCTCAGCCCGGCGCTCAGCACCAGCGCGTTGAAGCCGTCGTTCTCCGCCAGGCCGGTCCACGTCGCCGCGAAGGCGTCCTGGAACCGCTCACGGCCGTCGTCGCCCAGGTAGTCGCCGTTGCCGCCGCCTGCCGTCTTGGGCATGCGCAGGCCGAAGTCGTAGATCCACGCGGTCGTCCGGTCCGAGCAGCGCAGTTCGTACGGCCGCTCGTCGATCACCTCGACGCCCAGCCGGTTGAGGACCGGCAGCACGGCCGACAGGGAGATCGCCGCGCCCTTGCGGTAGATCTTGAAGCGGCGCTCCGCGGGGGCGGCGCCCACCGGCTCGTAGAGGCTGAGCGCGAAGTCGTTACCCTCCTCTTCGGTGAGCCGCTCCAGATGGACCAGGTCGGCGACCGCCGCGCGCGGGGTGTGGTCGGCCTTGTAGCCCTCGGGAAAGGAGTTGATGAAGCGGCGTTGCAGCTCGGCCGCGCGCTCCTCGCCGCACTCGGCGTTGAGGGCCTCGGCGAAGCTGTCCGCCCAGGATCGGGCCGCCTCGACCAGGCGGGCTTCGATGCGGTCCTTGTCGGCGTCGGACAGCTCGGGCAGCTCGGTGCCCTGCGGGACCCGGACGACGAAGTGCAGCCGGGAGAGGATCGACTCGGTGTTCCAGGCCGTGAAGTCGACGCTGGTGCCGCCGAGTTCCTCCTTCAGGATGTCGATGATCCGCAGCCGGACACCGGTGGTGTAGCGGTCGCGGGGGAGATAGACGAGGGCCGAGTAGTAGCGGCCGTACTCGTCCTGGCGCAGGTAGAGGCGGAGCCGCCGGCGTTCCTGGAGGTACAGGACGCTCGTGACGATCGACTCCAGTTCGGGGACCGGCGTCTGGAACAGCTCGTCGCGCGGGTAGGTCTCCATGATCTGGAGCAGGTCGCGGCCGTCGTGGCTGTTGGGCGAGAAGCCCGCCCGGTCCAGCACCGCGTCGACCTTGCGGCGGATGACGGGCACCCGGCGCACCGACTCGGTGTACGCGGCGGACGAGAACAGCCCCAGGAAGCGACGCTCACCGACGACATTGCCGTCCGTGTCGAACTTCTTGACGCCGATGTAGTCCAGGTACGACGGTCGGTGCACGGTCGACCGGCTGTTCGCCTTGGTCAGGATCAGCAGCTTGTGCTCGCGGGCCTTGGCGCGGGCGTCTGCGGGGAGCCGCTCGAAGGAGGGGCTCACCGGGTGGCTCTCCTCACCGGCGTGCTTCGGGTCGGAGCGAAGGATGCCGAGGCCGGTGCCGGGTACGGCGGCCAGGGAGTCGTCCTCGCGCAGCTGGTACTCGCGGAAGCCGAGGAAGGTGAAGTGGTCGGCGGCCAGCCAGCGCAGCAGCTCGCGGGCCTCCTCGGTCTCGTGCGCGGGCAGGTCGGTCGGCAGCGCCTCGGCCTCGATACCGTCGGCGATCCGGATGGCCGCCTCCCGCATCTTCTCCCAGTCTTCGACGGCCTCGCGGGCGTCGGACAGCACGCGCAGCAGATCGGCGGTGATCTGCTTGAGGTCGGAGCGGTCGGTCTCGCGGTCGATCTCGACGTGGATCCAGGACTCGATGTGTGCGTCGTGCGGCAGTTCCTCACCCAGGGCCGGGGTCGGCAGCATCTCGATGAGCTTGCCGGTGAGGTCGCGGCGGACGACGAACTGGGGGTGGATGACGACGTGGATGCCGCGCCCCTGCCGGGTCAGCTCATTGGTGACCGAGTCGACGAGGAAGGGCATGTCGTCGGTGACGACCTCGACCACGGTGTGGCTGCAGGTCCACCCGTTCTCCTCGACGGTCGGGGTGTGGACCCGGACGTTCGCGGTGCCCTGCGGGCGGGTCTCGGCGAGACGGAAGTGCGAGACGGCGGCGCCGAAGGCGTCGACCGGGTCACGGTCGGCGAGGTCCTCCGGCGCGGTGTGCAGGTAGTAGCGCTGAAGGAACGCGAACACGGACTCCTGGTCCGCCGTCCCCGTCGGTAGGTGCCCCCCTGCCGGGCTGTTCTCAGCTACCCGGGCGGCCCGTTCGAGCAGCTCGGCCTTGGCTTCGTCCAGCTTGGTCTGCATTGTCCTCTGGCTCCTGTCGCGCGCCATTGCGTGACGTAGAAGGAAGTACGGGCTCTTCCCCCTGCGGCTCGACGCCACGGCCGGGGTCTCCGGTCTGCTCCGACGCTATGCCGCAAGGTGAGACGAGCGGTGGGTATTCGGCCATTCTCGACATGCCCCGAGGGTGTGACGTCTCTCTCGGCGACGCCACTACCAGGGCCGTCTTGGGTGCCCTCCGCCCGCGAAGATCAGCGACCGCCGCCCGGTCACGGAGGTGTTCCGTGCTCACCGGGCGCAGGGCGGAGGCGCCGACGCCCCCGCGAACTATCGCGCTGATCACGCCACCAAGGCTATCGCTCCCCACCCGGGACCCGTCATGAGCCGTATGTGTACAAAACAGGGGGTGGAACTTTGACGTTCTGCACAGCGACGCGACGCCGGTTTGGCCGACGGCGGGGTGGGCGGGGCGGGTGTTGCGGATTCAGGGTGTTGCGGGTGGGTGGGGGCTGGTCGCGCAGTTCCCCGCGCCCCTGAAGGGGCGCTGCACCCTGCCGGCGCCGGGAAGCGGGCCCCCTTCCCCCCACTCACCCCGCCGCTCACGCGGCCAGCCGCTCCGCCTCCTCGACCGCCTCCGCCAGTGAGTCCACGACCGGCACGCCGACCTGCTCCAGGCTCGTCCTGCCGTGCGACCCCCCGGTGTACAGCACCGCCTTCGCCCCCACGGCCTGCGCGGCCACCGCGTCGTCCGCCGCGTCCCCGATCACCACGGTCCGCCCGGGCCGCACGTCCACCAGCGACCGCAGATGCCGCACCATGTGCTCGGCCTTGCTGCCCCCTGACGGCCCGACCCGCCCCTCGACCCGTACGAAGTGCGACTCGATCCCGAATCCCCGTACCAAGGGGACGAGTTCGTCATGCACGTACATGCTCAGCAGCGACTGGCTGCGCCCCGCCGAACGCCACCCGGCCAGCAGCTCGACCACCCCGTCGGTCAGCCCGCACAGGCCGCGGTGCTCGGCGTAGTACCGGTGGAAGATCTCGTCCATGACCTCCCACTCGGCGTCGGTCGGCAGCCGCCCCATCAGCCGCTCGTAGAACTTCGGCACCGGCACGCAGTACAGCGCCCGGTACTGCTCCAGTGTGATCGGCGCCAGGCCCAGCTCGGCCGATGCCGCGTTCGTCGCCCCGATGATCGCGTCGTTGTCGTGGAACAGCGTCCCGTTCCAGTCCCAGACGATGTGCGCGTTTCCGTGCTTCCCCATGCCAAAAACGCTACCCGCCACCACTGACAATCAAGACCGACGGCACGTCACCGCAGGTCACAGGGGCCCGGCCGACCCGTCGGCCCCGCTCAGCCGCTGAGCCCCACCAGGTTCGGGATCTCCTGTGTGGCGTACCAGAGCAGCTCGTGGTCCTCGGCACCGTCCACGACGAACTGCGCGTCGTCGTCCCCAACGTCCGCCGCCTGAAGCGCCCCGGCCGCCGCCGCCACGTCCTGCTCCGCGTCGTCGGAGTCGACATGCACGGAGGCCGCCTTGGCCAGCGCCACCGTCCCGGTCACGCGCACCTCGCCCAGTGCCGCCGGGTCGAGCCCGCGGTCCGGGTCGGCCGCCGCCGCGCCGTCGGGGACGTCCACGGCGACCACGACCCGGCGACGCACCGCTCCCGGGTCCGCGGCCAGCAGCCGCAGGGAGGCGAGCGCGGCCCGGTTGAGCGCGGCGTACTCCAGTTCCTCTATGTCGTCGGAGAGATACCACTCGCGCAGCGCGGGCGTGACGGCGTAGGCGACGAACGGACCGGTCCCCAGCTCGCCCGTCTTGTGCGCCTCGGCGAGCCCGGAGAGGGTCAGGGGGACGTAGACGCGCATGGCTGGCCGCTCTCTTCTGGACTCTTCGACTCTGCGTCTCCCGAAGGTCCTGGCGCCTCCCGGAGGGCCTTCAGGATACGTGCGAGCGTCCCCTTTCGGGTCCCGGGCGGTGACGTCGACGGCGTCCACCCGGCGCCCCACGATTCACCCGGTGCCGCCGCCTGCCCAGCGGGTTTCCCGCACCCCCGGTCACTCAGATAAGTGAACACTTCGAGGCCCTCGACACGGGCCCTCACCGCCTTGCTGCCGCCGCCCCGCCCCCCGTACAAGATCCCCAACCGAAAGTTACCGCCCGGTACCCGCCGGGCCCGCCGAACGGGGATCCCCATGAACAAGGTCATGACCAGGACCGCCCAGCTCCGTCCGGGCACCCGCCCGCCCGGCCGCCGCGACTCCCGCCGCCCCGGCGCGCCCTCCTCCCGCAGGCCGCTGACGCCGCCGGCGGCCCCGCCGAGCCCGCGCCCCACCGACCTCTTCGCGGAGCGTCTGCTGGCCGTCCTCAGCGGCCGCCGTCCCGCCCACTGGATGCTCCGGCACACGGCGGGACCCGCCTACGACGACCTGGCCCGTCTCGCCGAACGCGGCCCCCTGCGCACCCGCGGCACCGATGCCGTCGTCCGCGACATCGGTTACTACGTCCCCCGCATCGGCGCCCTGGAGGTCTTCGCCCGCATCGCCGCGGGCGAGCAACTGCGCGCCATGGCCTTCCGCCTGGAACAGGGCGCCGACCTGCGCTGGCGCTGTACGGCCGTGGAACTGGGCGGCCCGCGCACGCCTCGCGGCGACTGACGGACGGACCGAAGCGGCCGGAGCCCGTTGGGGCCGGGTGACGAGAGCCGGCCTGCCGAAGAGCCGGCTCCCCCAGCCCCAGCCCCAGCCGCAGGCAGTCGTACCTCCCCGAGGCCACCGCGCCCCCGGGCCACAAACCGAAGGGCCGGCCCCCCCTTGCGGGGTGGCCGGCCCTGGTGGGGCGCGCTGTGGGTGCCGCTACTTCCTGCGGCGGCGGCTGCCCTTCGCCTGCTTGCGGCGCTCGGCGCGGGTGAGTCCGTCCGCCTCCGAGCGGGCCGGCTCCTCGTCGTCGTAGGCGAAGTCGCCCTCGAGGAGGCCGCCCTCGCCGTCCACGGTGGCCGCGGAGAAGTGCATGCCCCGCCGCTGCGGCGCCTCCAGGCCCTTCGCGCGGATCTCGGGACGGGAGCCCGCCTGCGCCGGCACCGCGTCCTGGACGCCCTCCGCGGCCGCCTCGACCGGGACCTCCTCGACCTGCTGCTCGACCTGGACCTCCAGGTTGAACAGGTAGCCGACGGACTCCTCCTTGATGCCGTCCATCATCGCGGTGAACATGTCGAAGCCCTCGCGCTGGTACTCGACCAGCGGGTCCTTCTGGGCCATCGCCCGCAGGCCGATGCCCTCCTGGAGGTAGTCCATCTCGTAGAGGTGCTCACGCCACTTGCGGTCGAGAACCGACAGCACGACCCGGCGCTCCAGCTCACGCATGATCTCGGAGCCGAGCTGCGCCTCGCGTGACCCGTACTGCTCGTGGATGTCGTCCTTGATGGAGTCGGCGATGTACTCGGCGGTCAGACCGGCCCGGTCGCCGGCCGCCTCCTCCAGCTCCTCGATGGTCACCTTGACCGGGTAGAGCTGCTTGAAGGCGCCCCACAGGCGGTCGAGGTCCCAGTCCTCAGGGAAACCCTCGGCGGTCTCCGCGCCGACGTACGCGTCGATCGTGTCATCCATGAAGTGCTGGATCTGCTCCTGCAGGTCCTCGCCCTCCAGGACGCGGCGGCGCTCGCCGTAGATGACCTCGCGCTGACGGTTGAGCACCTCGTCGTACTTCAGAACGTTCTTACGCGTTTCGAAGTTCTGCTGCTCGACCTGCGACTGCGCGGACGCGATCGCGCGGGTGACCATCTTGTTCTCGATCGGCACGTCGTCCGGCACGTTGGCCATGGACATCACGCGCTCGACCATCTGGGCCTTGAACAGGCGCATCAGGTCGTCGCCGAGGGAGAGGTAGAAGCGGGACTCGCCGGGGTCACCCTGACGGCCGGAACGACCGCGCAGCTGGTTGTCGATCCGGCGCGACTCGTGCCGCTCGGTGCCAAGGACGTAGAGGCCGCCGAGTTCCTTGACCTCTTCGAACTCGGCCTTCACCGCGCGCTCGGCCTTCTCCAGGGCGGCGGGCAGGGCCTGCGCCCACTCCTCGATGTGCTCCTCGGGGTCCAGGCCGCGCTGGCGCAGCTCCGCCTCGGCGAGGTCGTCCGGGTTGCCGCCGAGCTTGATGTCCGTACCACGGCCGGCCATGTTGGTGGCCACCGTCACGGCACCCTTGCGGCCGGCCTGCGCGACGATCGACGCCTCGCGCTCGTGGTGCTTGGCGTTGAGCACCTCGTGCTGGATGCCGCGCTTGGAGAGCTGCTGCGAGAGGTACTCCGACTTCTCGACGGAGGTCGTGCCGACGAGGATCGGCTGGCCCTTCTCGTGCTTCTCCGCGATGTCGTCGACGACCGCCTCGAACTTGGCGACCTCGGTGCGGTAGATCAGGTCCGACTGGTCATTGCGGACCATCGGCCTGTTCGTCGGGATCGGGACCACGCCGAGCTTGTAGATCTGGTGGAACTCGGCGGCCTCGGTCATGGCCGTACCGGTCATGCCGGACAGGCCGGGCAGTTCCTTGCCGTTGTGGTCGTGGCGCTTGTAGAGGCGGAAGAAGTTCTGCAGGGTGATCGTGGCGAGGGTCTGGTTCTCGTCCTTGATGTCCACCCCTTCCTTCGCCTCGATCGCCTGGTGCATGCCCTCGTTGTAGCGGCGGCCGGCGAGGATACGGCCGGTGTGCTCGTCGACGATCATGACCTCGCCGTCGAGGACGACGTAGTCCTTGTCCTTCTTGAAGAGCTCCTTGGCCTTGATGGCGTTGTTCAGGTAGCCCACCAGAGGCGTGTTCACCGACTCGTAGAGGTTGTCGATGCCCAGCCAGTCCTCGACCTTGGAGACGCCGGACTCGTGGATCGCGACCGTGCGCTTCTTCTCGTCGACGTCGTAGTCGCCGGTCTCCTCGACGCCCTTGAGCGGGTTGCCGGCCTCGCCCCTCTTCAGGCGCAGGACCAGCTTGGCGAAGTCGCCGTACCACTTGGTGGCCTGGTCGGCCGGACCGGAGATGATCAGCGGCGTACGGGCCTCGTCGACCAGGATGGAGTCGACCTCGTCGACGATGGCGTAGTTGTGGCCGCGCTGGACGAGCTCGTCCTGGGACCACGCCATGTTGTCGCGCAGATAGTCGAAGCCGAACTCGTTGTTCGTGCCGTACGTGATGTCCGCCGCGTACTGCTCGCGGCGCTGCGCCGGCGACATGTTGGAGAGGATGCAGCCGACGTTCAGGCCCAGGAGCTTGTGGACGCGGCCCATCATCTCGGAGTCGCGCTCGGCCAGGTAGTCGTTCACCGTGATGAGGTGAACGCCCTTGTCCGCCAGCGCGTTGAGGTACGCGGGCAGGGTGCCGACGAGGGTCTTGCCCTCACCGGTCTTCATCTCGGCCACGTAGCCGAGGTGGAGGGCCGCGCCGCCCATGATCTGCACGTCGTAGTGGCGCTGTCCGAGGACGCGCTTGGCGGCCTCGCGGACCGTGGCGAACGCCTCGGGGAGCAGGTCGTCGAGGCTCTCTCCGTCGGCGTAGCGCTGCTTGTACTCATCGGTGAGGGCCCGCAGCTCGGCGTCGGAGAGGTCGACGAAGTCCTCTTCGATGGAGTTGACCTGGTCCGCGATGCGGTGCAGCTTGCGCAGGATCTTGCCTTCGCCTGCACGCATGATCTTCGAGAGGACGGACACGGGGGTTTGTCTCCTTGCCGGTCGGGCCTGGGACGGTCGGTTTCCATTGGACGTACTGAGCAACGGCCATCGTATGCGAGGACCCGGCCGCGCCGGGAGGCCTGGCGGCCCGACGGCCGTCCGCCGCTTTCCCGAGGGCTCTGCGAGCCCCCTTCGTGTGACTCTTCCAGGTGGGCTTTCGGTTGTACTGGGTGGTGTCGCCAGGTGTTCGCCGCTTCATACGGGACAACGGCCGGGGCATGCGGATGGTGCCGCATCCCGGCGAGGAATTGCGCGAACCGTGATCAAACGGTCACGGAACGCGAAATGGATGGCGTCCCAGGCGCCGGGCCGAGCAGAATCGGCCGATGGAACCCGTCACGCTCTCCACCCCCCGTCTGCTCCTGCGCGCGGTCGGCCCGCAGGACACCGAAGCGGTGTACGCGGCCGTCCAGGACCCCGGCATCCAGCGCTGGACGACGATTCCCTCGCCCTACCTCCCGGAGCACGCCCGGAGCTTCACGGAGCAGATGGTCCCCGACGGCTGGTCCGACGGCTCGATGTTCACCTTCGGCGTCTTCCTGCCGACGGGGGAGCTGGCCGGGATGCTCGGCCTGACCATGCTTTCCCTGGGTGCGGCCGAAGTGGGTTTCTGGACCGTCAAGGAGCACCGCGGCCGTGGCTACACCACCGAGGCCACCCTCGCGGGAGCCCGCTGGGCGTTCACGCAACTGGCGGTCGACCGGGTCGAGTGGCGTGCCGAGGTCGGCAACCAGGGCTCCCGCGCGGTCGCGGAACGCGCCGGTTTCACCATCGAGGGCACCCTCCGCTCCGCCCTCAACAACAAGGGCGTACGACGCGACTGCTGGGTGGGCTCCCTGCTCCCGTCGGACCTGGGCCTGCCCTCGGCCGCGCCCTATCTGCCGGCCCCTTCGCAGGGATGAAACCCCAGGTCGTACCGCACTGTCAGTGCCACGTCCTATCGTCCGAGCCATGACGACCCTCCCGCGCCCCACCGCCGCCCTCTCGGCGGACGAAGCCCGCCGTGTCGCCCTGAGGGCACAGGGCTTCCTCGGCGCCCCCGACCGCCGCTCGGGCGTCCGGGGCGTGCTCCGCCACCTCGGCGCGGTCCAGCTCGACACCATCTCCGTCCTCGCCCGCTCCCACGAGCTCATCCCGTACGCCCGCCTCGGCGCCGTCGGCCGCAAGACGGTCGAGGCCGCCTACTGGCACGGATCCGTCGGCGCGCCTCCGGCACAACCGCACGCCTTCGAGTACTGGTCGCACGCGGCCTGCATCCTCCCCATCGAGGAGTGGCCGCACTTCGCCTTCCGCCGCCGCGCCTACCGCGACCGCCCGCACTGGAGCCACGAACTCCCCGACGGCACCTACGACCAGGTCATCAAGCAGTTGCGTACCGAAGGCCCGCTGACGGCCACGGAGTTGGGCGGCGCGAAGAAGACCAGCGAGTGGTGGGACTGGTCCGGCACCAAGGTCGCCGTGGAGCGCGCGCTGATGTACGGCGAGGTGGTCTGCGTCCAGCGGCGCGGCTGGAAGCGGGTGTACGACCTCGCCGAGCGCGCCGTCCCGGCCACGCTGCTGCACGACGAACTGGACGACACCGAGTGCCTGCGCCGCCTGGTCCGGCTGGCCGGGCAGTCGCTGGGCGTCGGCACGCGCGCGGACATCGCCGACTACCACCGGCTCAAGGGCGAGCAGGTCGACGCGGTGATCGCCGACTCGGGCCTGGTCCCGGTGGAGGTGGAGGGCTGGTCCAAGCCCGCCTGGGCGGACCCGGCGGCCCTGGCAACACCTCCGCGGGGCCGGCACCGCACGACCCTGCTCTCCCCGTTCGACTCCCTCATCTGGGACCGGGCGCGCACCGAGCGGATCTTCGGCTTCACCCACCGCCTGGAGGCGTACGTGCCGAAGCCGAAGCGGGTGTACGGCTACTACGCGATGCCGGTGCTGGCCGGCGGCCGTCTGGTGGGCCGGGTGGACCCGGCGCGTGAGGGCGGCGGCGTCCTGGTGGCACGCCAGGTCACGCTGGACGGCCCCAAGGCGGTTCCGGCGGTGGCGGAGGCACTCGTCGAGGCGGCGAGCTGGGTCGGCTGCACCACGGTACGTGTGGAGCGGGTGGACGCCCCGGAGCTGCGCGAGCCACTCGTCCGGGAAGTGACCCGCGCGCTGATGACCGCGCTGCGCTGACCGGCGCCGGCGGCCTCAGCGGATCTCGAGGATCTTCTCCCGCATCGCGTAGACCACCGCCTCCATCCTGGAGTGCAGCTGCAGCTTCTCCAGGATGTTGCGCACATGGTTCTTCACGGTGTTCTCCGAGATGAACAACTCCTTCGCGATATCGCGGTTGTTCATGCCCGTGGCGACGAGTTTGAGCACTTCGAGTTCACGGTCGGTGAGCCGTGGCGCGGGCACCAGCCGGCGCTCGTCGGTGCGCTGGATCATCGACTTGAACTCGGTGAGGAGTTTTGACGCCATGGACGGGCTGATCTGCGACTGCCCGTCGGCCACCGCGCGAATGGCGGTGGCCACCTCGTCGGTCGAGATCTCCTTCAGGAGATATCCGGTCGCGCCCGCCTTGATCGCGTCGTACAGATCGGCCTCTTCGTCGCTGATCGTCAGCATGATGATCTTCGCGCTGGGGGCGACCTCCTTGATGGAGGTGCAGGCCTCGATACCGCCGCGTTTGGGCATCCGGACATCCATCAGCACGATGTCCGGCAGGAGGTCGGCGGCCTTGTCGACGGCCTCGGCGCCGTCGCCCGCCTCCCCGACGACCTGGATGTCCTCCTCGGCGGCGAGCACGATCTCCAGACCGCGGCGGAAGAGGGCGTGGTCGTCCACGACAAGGACTCTGATCGGTTCCTTGCGTGAAGTGCCGCCCGCGTCCGGGCCCATGCCGACCACGCCGTCCTCGGCGTCCCCGTCCTGCATCGGACCGAAGCTGTCCGCCATCGTTCCTCCCCCTGAAGGCTGTGGCCTGTGGTGCTGTGCCATCGCCAACCCAAGGCAGCGGCCCACCGGTTGGGCCGTTGCGGTCATGATTCCATGCCCGGGCGACAACGCGGTGACAGAGCGGGGCGCGAAGTGGTCGCACACCGGTGCCCCCGGGGGCGCACACACGCTTCCAGGGGCACAGGCCCAGCTGCCGGGCGGGCGGGTCAGCCGCCCAGTGTGCCTCCCGCCGCCGGGGGTTGCACCTCGGCGACCATCGGGTCCGTGCTCAGGTGGATGACACCGTAGTCGTACGCGTGCCGCCGGTAGACGACGCTCGGCTCCTTGGTCTCGGAGTCGACGAACAGGTAGAAGTCGTGTCCGACCAGTTCCATCTCGTAGAGGGCCTGGTTGAGGCTCATCGGAGAGGCGACGTGGGTCTTCTCACGGACGACGAGGGGACCTTCGCCCTTCACCTCCAGGGAACCCATTTTCGTGGTGGGCACACCGTCGGGCTCTTCCTCGTGGACGGGGCTGCCGTTCCCGTTGAGCGTCGCCGCGCCCGGGACATGGTCAGGGACCTCGGCGGCCGAGATCCGCCGTGCACCGCGGCGCGAGAACCGCTTGTCGTGCTGCTTGCGCAGCCGCGCGTCCAGCTTCTCCGCCGCCAGGTCGAGTGCCGCATACGGGTCACTGGCCGCTGCCTCCGCCCGGATCACCGGACCGCGGGAGCGGAGCGTGATCTCCACTCGGTCGCAACGGTCGGCCTGTCGGGGGTTGGGCTCCTTGGACACCTCGACGTCGAGGCTGATCACCTTGCCGTCGAGCTTCTGGATCTTCTCCAGCTTCAGCTTCTCGGCCACGTGCTTGCGGAACCGCTCGGGCACCTCGGTCTTGCGGCCCTTGACGACGATGTCCACGCAGAACTCCGTTCCCGGAGCGCTCCGCTCCACTGGCGGAGCATCTCCCTTTTTGCACCCGACTCCGGTGAACCCGGAGCCTCGGACTCGGCGACTTCCACCTCCTCCTCCCCCATGGGCAAGATCTGCACCCCAGCGCCGCGATGATTACGGAAAACCCGTGGCACGGCATTCGGATATGGGAGGCATGGCCTGCGGCTTTCTCCCACACACCGAACATATCTCGCCCGGACGGATGTCGTCACCCTCTACTGATGCGTACCTCCATTCAGGTGAATTGGCCCAGTCACTACCTGCAACGATGTACGTTCGCAGTCAGTTCCGGTTCATTTCGAAAGAATCCGGTGCGGCCGCGACCACAGCCGCACGGATCGGCCAGGCGGGGGCGTTCCCCTCGGCTATTTCCGGTGCGTCCCGTGTCCACGGCGCTCGCTCTTCCCTCGTTCCGGTCATCCGTTCCTCCCTTCCTTCCCAAGCCGCGCGCCGATACACGGGCGTTTTCTCCTCTCCTGCCCCTCCAAACCCCATCGCCTCCCGTACCGCACGCGCCGCCTCCGCGAGCGTGGCGCCGGTCGTGACCAGGTCGTCGACGAGGACGACGCGGCCGCCCGTGAGCAGCCGGGCACCGGCCGCCGTCACCTCCAGCGCGCCGTCGAGATTCGCCAGCCGCTGCCGCGAGTTGAGCCCCGACTGGTCGGCCACGGCCCGCCGCTGCCGCAGCACCGGGGCCACCCGGGCCGAGGACCCGGTGCGCCGCAGTTCCGTGGCCGCCGCGAGGGCGATCCGCCGCACCGGATCGTGTCCGCGCGCCCGCACGGCCCACGCCGCGGAGGGCACGGGCACGAGAAGCAGGGGCCCGCCGGCCCGGGCACCGCCGCTCCCTTCACCTGTCAACAGGCCACCGGTCTCGCCACCGGCCCCGCCCGTCGCGTCGCCGGCCCAGGACGCCACGATCCTGACGGTCCGAGCAGGCCCGGCCGTCCGGCCCTCCCGGAGCCCGGCCCGCACCGCTCCCGCCAGAGCCGCGCCCAGGGCCCCGGCGAGCGCCAGCGCGCCCCGTTCCTTGTGGGCGAGGAGAGCCGCCCGTACCTCGTCCGCGTAAAGCGCCGCCGCGTACACCGCCGGCAGCCCGTCCGGCTCCGGCACCGGTCGCACCCGGCGCGGTACGGCCCCGCTCAGGGCGGCACGGCACTCGGCACAGAGCACCGTGCGAGGTGTCCCACAGCCTCCGCACTCGGCCGGTAGCACCAGGTCGGTGAGGTCCTGCCACCACCCCCGCATGTGCCCACTGTGCCAACCCCCGACCGCTCCGGCCACCCCTGTGGACAACGGCCTGTGGACAACGCCGAACGGTCGCCCTAGGCACACAAAACCGGGACAGCCGCGAACGCGCTTCTCTACGCTCAGCCCGGATAGACCGGCGCCGAACCGTCCTTGATCACCTTCTGCCACTGCGCGCCGGACGGCAGCCGGACGATCCCGTCGTCGTGCGAGTCGGCCACCAACGGCACCCGGTCGTCCTCGGACGCGGCGATCGCCAGGACACCGGTGAGGGCCGCGGGCGCCGGACCGTCCGGCGTCGAGCCGTCGACCTGGACGTACCGCGTCTGCTGCACTCCGCCCTGCTCGCGCCCGACCACCACGAGCCGGCTGTCCCCGGCCCAGGACATGGCGGTGACCTCCTCGGAACCGGGGGTGGCGGAACGCAGTTCGAGGACCGAAACCTCCTGCTGGTCATCGGACTTGGTGCGCTCGACCCGCCCCACGAGCAGCGACTGCTTGCCGCCCTTCTCCACGACGAGCGCGATCCGCACCCCGTCGGCGGCGACCCGCACGTCCTCGATACGGCCGTCCAGCTCAGGGATCTGCACGGCCAGCGGCTGGCCGACGCCCTGCGCCAGCATGTACAGCTGCGGCTTGCCGGGGTCCCGGTCGGCCACCCACAGGTCGCCCCGGGCGTCCCAACTCGGTGCCGTCAGCCGGTCCGCCTCGGTCGCTCCGTGGCTGGTCAGCACGGCGTCGCCCAGTGAACCGTCCGACGCGAGCGAGGTGACGTACAGCGTCCCGTCGTCACTGGTGACCCCGGCCGCGGTCCGCTCGTCGCGGGCGACCGCCACCGACCGCAGCGGCTTGGTGCCCGCGCCGAACGGACCCGGTACTGCGACCGCGCTGGTGCCGGTACCGCCGGTCGTCATCCGCACCAGCCGGTGCTTGCTGTCGAGGAAATAGAGGTAGTCGGGCCGCTTTGCGGAGGGGCGCCAGGCGGTGGCATCGGCCTGGTCTCCGGTGACGTCGCACATCCGGCCGCCGTTGACGGTCTGCAGCGCGACCGAGTCCACGGCGGGCGTCAGGTTCCGCAGCGTGAACAGCAACTGGGTGGCCATCTCGGTGCACTTGGCCGAACCGATCCGGGACGCCTTGACGTTCAGAGGCACGGTGAGCTGGTTCTGGTCGTCCGGTGTCAGCCCGGACACACCCTTCTTCAGTGCCGTACCGGTCGGGAAGCTCGACCGGACCACCGGGCCGAGCCAGCTGGTCGGGCCGTTGAGCAGCGAACGCACCAGCTGGGTCGTCGGATCCACCCGGCTGCGGACGAACACGGGGTCGGCGACCGCCACCGGCTGCCCCGTCTCCCCGGCCGAGGTGTCCGAGGCGAAGTAGTACTTGTTGACGGACGTGTAGTTGCGCTGGAAGTCGGACTTGCCCATCACGACGCCCTGGGGCAGCGAGTCGATCCGCCACTGCCCGCTCTTGGCGTCCTTCGTCAGATGCACCGTCCTGTGATAGCTGCCGCCGGCGGGCGTGTACGCCTGCTGCGCGTCGACGGTGGCCACCCGGCTGCCCTGGAGCGAGTAGGTGATGCTGTCCGTTTCCTCACGGCCGATCGGGCGTTGGTCGGTCTGGATACTCGGCCCGTTCGCCAGCACCGTGGCCTGCGACTCCGGCTGCCAGGTCTTCGCGGCGGCCGTGGTCAGATACTTGCGCGCCGTGTCATAGCGCGGATCGTCGCTGGTCA
Organism: Streptomyces sp. NPDC005866; assembly: GCF_040629895.1. Classification (NCBI taxonomy): domain Bacteria; kingdom Bacillati; phylum Actinomycetota; class Actinomycetes; order Kitasatosporales; family Streptomycetaceae; genus Streptomyces; species Streptomyces sp. NPDC005866. The sequence continues at coordinate 16,400 of NZ_JBEXWP010000002.1, read as the reverse complement.
GAGCCTCCAGGAAGCCCTGGACGATCTCGGTGGACGAGGCGTCCTGCTGCGGGGGCATGGCGAACACCCGCACCTGCGTGTCCTGCCGTGGCGTCGACTCGACATCCCGCAGGTCGCCGCTGTCCGGCATGGAGGCACAGCCCGCCAGCAGTACGGCCCCGCAGACGGCGTACGCCATCGCGCGCGCCGGTCTGCACCGGGCGCTCCCCTCGCGGTCAGCGACCACGAAATGCCTCCCCTGGCTTGTTCGACTCGTCCGGCCCGGCGACGCTCCCGTCGTCCGCCGGGCCGGTCCCGGGCGTGCCCTCCTGGCGCCGTGCGCCCCCGCTGGGCCTTGGCACCACGCGCGCGCCGTTGCCGGGCAGCGCGGTCGGGTCGGCGCTGGGGGCCACGGCGGCCATCCGCTGCGCCATCGGAGCGAGGGGCGAGGTCTGCCCGCCGCCGGACTGCACCGGCACGGTGGCCCGCTTGGCCTCGCCGCCGCTCGGAAGACCGGCGTCATTGAGCCCCCGGTTACGCCGGGAGTCCTTGGGCTCCAGGGGTATCGGCGAGCCTCGCAGCGGCTCGTCAGCGGTTCTCGGCAGCGTCAGCCGGAACTGCGAACCGCCGCCGGGCTCGCCCCAGGCCTGCAGCCAGCCGCCGTGCAGCCGCGCGTCCTCCAGGGCGATCGACAGCCCCAGGCCCGTACCACCGGTGGTACGCGCGCGTGCCGGGTCCGCCCGCCAGAAGCGGCTGAAGACCCGGGTCGCCTCACCGGGCTTGAGCCCGACACCGTAGTCGCGCACCGCGATCGCGACCGCCCCGCCGGCCGAGGCCAGCTTGACGACGACATCCTTGCCCTCGCCGTGCTCCACCGCGTTGACGACGAGGTTGCGCAGCACCCGCTCCACGCGTCGGGCGTCCGCCTCGGCCACCACGGGCTGCAGGTCACCGAGCACGCGTATGTGCGTGCCCTTGCGCTCCGCGAGCGGTGCGGCCCCGCTGACGACCCGCCGTACGACCTCCCTGAGGTCTATCGGCTCAGCCTCCAGCGCCGCCGCGCCCGCGTCGAAGCGGCTGATCTCCAGCAGGTCGGCGAGCAGTGACTCGAACCGGTCCAGCTGGTCGGCGAGGAGTTCCGCGGATCGGGCGGTCACCGGGTCGAAGTCCTCGCGCGCCTCGTGGATGACATCGGCCGCCATCCGTACGGTCGTCAACGGCGTCCGCAACTCGTGCGACACGTCCGACACGAACCGGCGCTGCATCCGCGACAGGTCCTCCAACTGCTGGATCTTCAACTGGAGGTTCTGCGCCATCTTGTTGAAGGCCTCACCGAGCCGCGCGATGTCGTCCTCGCCGGTGACTTTCATCCGCTCCTGGAGCCGCCCGGCGGACAGCCGCTCGGCGATCCCGGCCGCCATCCGCACGGGTGTGACGACCTGCCGCACCACCAGCCAGGCGATCGCCCCGAGCAGTACGACCACGAAGAGCCCGGCGGTCGCGAGCGTGCCCTTGACCAGGCTGAGGGACTTCTCCTCCTGGGTGAGCGGGAAAAGGTAGTACAGCTCGTACGGGTCGCCGTTCGGGTCGTTGACCTGCTTGCCGATGACCAGGGCGGGCTGCGACGCCTTGTCGCTGTCCTTGTAGACGATGCGGGTGTAGCTCTGCGCGGTCGTCGTACCCCCGTTGACCCGCGAGCGCAGGTCGTCGGGCACGCTGGACGTCGGGTCGACCTGGCCGGAGGCTCGCGGCCCGCGCCCGCCACCGCTGTTGTCGCCCGCGGGCAGCGTCACCACGTCGAAGGCACCCTGGCCGCCGCTGGAGAGAGACTCCACGAGGTCGCTCATCCACTGGATGACGTTCTGCGACTGCCGTCCGTCCGCCGACGCGGAGGTGTCACCGGTGCCGGTCGCGGCCTCGTCGGCCTTCTGCTTGGCCACCGCGAAACCGCCGGTGGCCTGGCTCTGCGAGGCCTTCACCTTCGCATCCAGCAGGCCGTTGCGCACCTGACCGATGACGACGAATCCGAGCAGCAGAACGACGCCCAGCGACATCAGCAGGGTCGTGACGACGACCTTGAGCTGGATGTTGCGCCGCCACAGCCGCATGACCGGCAGCAGCGGCCGCCGCACCCAGCGCATGAACAGCCGCAGGACCGGGCTGCCCTGGACCCCGCCCTGGAGCAGCCCGCCCTCGAAGAGCAGCGCCCAGCGCGAACCGGGCCTCTTTCCGCCGACAGGCCGCCCCGGACGGTCCCCGGACCGGCCGGGGGCCGAAGCGGCACTGTCCCCCGACATGTCAGCTCGGTCCGGCCTTGTATCCGACGCCACGGACGGTCACCACGATCTCCGGCCGCTCCGGGTCCTTCTCGACCTTGGAGCGCAACCGCTGGACGTGAACGTTGACGAGACGGGTGTCCGCCGCGTGCCGGTAGCCCCAGACCTGCTCCAGGAGCACCTCACGCGTGAACACCTGCCACGGCTTGCGGGCGAGCGCGACCAGCAGGTCGAACTCCAGCGGGGTCAGCGCGATCGACTGCCCGTCCCGCTTCACCGAGTGCCCGGCCACGTCGATGACCAGGTCACCTATGGCGAGCTGCTCCGGCGCCGGCTCCTCCGACCTGCGCAGCCGGGCCCGGATCCGGGCGACCAGCTCCTTCGGCTTGAACGGCTTCACGATGTAGTCGTCCGCGCCCGACTCCAGGCCCACGACCACGTCGACGGTGTCGCTCTTCGCCGTGAGCATCACGATCGGCACCCCGGACTCCGCCCTGATCAGACGGCACACCTCGATACCGTCCCGACCGGGCAGCATCAGGTCCAGCAGCACCAGATCGGGCTTGGTCTCACGGAAAGCGGCCAGCGCCTTGTCGCCGTCGGCTACGAAAGACGGCTCAAAACCTTCACCACGCAGCACAATGCCGAGCATCTCGGCCAGTGCCGTGTCGTCGTCGACGACAAGGACTCGTCCCTTCATAAACGACATCATCCCATTCTCATAACGGTGAAGGTTACGCAGGTGACCAGGGTCACCGGCCAGTGACGATAGCTGCCGGGGGCGGTCACTGTCTGCCCCCGTCTGTCGACGTTGATGTCAGTGATGGATGTCAGCAGCTTCACAGGCCGCGAGTGTCGCGCCGTGCTGTCCTGGCCAGCCGCGTTATCAAGCAGAGGAGCCGGGCTTGGCCATGAAACTGACCTTGACCTTGATCACCATCTGTGGCGGTCTTCTGCCACTGGCGGCCGTCATCTGGGGCGGTGTATCCCTGCGCCGAGACTGCCGACGCCTCGTAGCCGACCTCACAGCCATCGATCAGATCATCCAAGCGCCCGACGGGACCTACTCCGACCCTTCGGCAGCCATGACGGCCGTCCGCCAGCCTGCCTTCAACATGGGCCGCCTCGCGTACAGCTACGAATGGGCGCAGCGCCTCGTCTGGGAACAGGCGATGGAAGATCTCCGTGGTCCGGCCTGGCTCGCCGGCGCGGGTGTCGTCATCGCAACAGTGGCAGGCGCCTGGTCGATTTGGATCTAGGGCGTGTGTCGGAAGTGCTCTAGGTTGGCCAACGTGAGTGGGCGGGGGCGGAGTTATCGATATGTCGGACCGGTCGAACTGAAAGCTGCGGTCCGGCCTGGTGACGGCGGGCGTCGGATCGGTTCGGCGGATGACTTCGGTGGCTGGATCGAGGAGCAATCGGCGGCAGAACTGGCCGAACCGTTCACCTTCGTGGTTGGTATGGACGGTGTGCTCCGGCTGGCGCCGCGGCGAAGCGAGCACGTGGCCTGTGCCGGCGGAGACATGGTTCTGAGTGCCGGTGAGATCAGCTTCATGCGCGAGGCAGACCGGTGGACCGTGAGCGAAGTCAGCAACCAGTCCACCGGGTACTGCCCGGACGTCACCTCCTGGGCGGAGGTCGCCTGCGCCTTGGACGCGGTAGAACTCCGACGGCCTTGCGGCTTCACCCACGAGGTGGTGTTCCGGCGGTGCCCCGACTGCCAGGAGCACAACATCGTGCGCGAGGACGACTTCGTCTGCGTCTTCTGCGGTAGCGATCTGCCCGCAGCGTGGAACGTGGATCCCACCGCGTGAAGGCCGAGGGTCACAGCCACTCGTTGATGGCAGCGACGAGGACGGTTGCCTCGTAGCGGACGGCTTGCTTGTCGTAGCGCGTCGCGACAGCGCGGTGTCTCTCCACAAGTGGATCACCTCACCTTGGAGTGTTTTGCCTGTAGTACGTAAGTCAGGCGAGCCGGCCATGCCGTCGAAGGAAGCGCTCTGACCTGGTGGGTCCCCGGGTATCACCGCTTTAGGAGCGAGGTTGGGCGACCCTGGGGCTGGCCGCGAAAGGAACACCCGAGCGGAGGTGGGGCACGCGGCCCGCTGGCGCCTGCTGTTCCCCGTGAGTCCCCGCTCGTTCTGGCACGGTTGTGGCACGGGGAACATCTGATCCGTAGCTCTGGAGAGATCGGTTGAGGAGGGTCATACAGGTCGCGTATCGGCCCCAGGGGGACGCTACGGGGTGGGGCCGGTTGCTGTGGTTGCTGTACTTCGCTGCTGTACCGCAGCCTGCCAAGGCCTCGAGGGCCTGCGTCGGGTCACCGGTCGCTTCCGATGAGAGTGCGGCGATGGGGACGCCTCAAATGGCCCAGAACCCGATCAGCCTATTCGGCGGTGCTGCTGGTTGCCCACTGTGCGAGCGTGAACGGGGGCCTGCGTGAAGGCGGGCGGCTGATGCGCCTCGACGGTGAACTAGGCGGGTAGCACCTGCTGCTGCGTACGTTGGCTGAGCTCCCCTCCGAGCCCCGTACCCACCAGCGCGCAGGAGGAGAGCCATGAACCGACGTGTCGTCTACACCCGTGGCGGGTCGCCCGCCGACGTCCTGACCGTCATCGAAGAGCCGGAGCCGGGGGCGCCCGAGCGTGGCCAGGTCCTCATCCGCACCACAGCCTTCCCCGTACACCCCGGTGATCTCCTCTCCATTGAGGCCTATCCGGGGGAGGCTGTGGATCCGGTGACGCCGGGCATCGAGGCCACCGGCGTGGTGGAGGCGATCGGCCCGGGCACGCGCGTGGCGCCGGGTGTCGAGGTCGGCGGCCGCGTGTCGGTCTTCCCCCAGATGGGGTCGTGGTCCCAGTGGCTCCTGGCGGATGCCGAGGCGGTCGTCGCCGTACCGGACGAGGTGCCGGACGAGGTGGCCGCACAGATGCTGGCGAACCCGCTCACCGCGGTGATGCTGCGCCGCGAGGCACAGGAGCACCTCGCCTTCGGCTACGACGGCTTCCTGGTGCAGACCGCGGCGGGTTCGTCGGTCGGGCGGCTGGTGACAGGTGTGTGCCAGTTCCACAATTTCGCGCTCATCAACGTCGTCCGCAGCGAACGCGGTGCCGCCGAGCTGCGCAAGCGGTTCCCGGATGTGCCGGTCGTGGCGACGGAACATCCGGGCTGGGCCGACGAGGTCCGCAAGACAGCCGGCGGTCGTCCGGTGAGTGTGGCCCTCGACCCGATCGGCGGCGAGATGGCGGGGACTCTTCTGGAGCTCCTGGCGCCGGGCGGGAAGCTGGTCAGTTACGGGATGATCGCCAAGGAACCTGTCTCGGTGCATGCATCGACGCTGGTGAGCAAGTCCCTGACGCTGCGGGGCAAGAACATCATCACCGGGTGGCCCTCCGAAGCCTCCCCCGAGACGCGAGCATCCGACATCGCCACCGCGAAGCAGATCGCGCTGGCGCTCGCGGACCAGTTCGACGTGGCCGCCACATACGGCCTCGGTGAGCTGGCCAACGCCGTGGAACACGCGGTGCGGCCCGGCAAGGTCGGGACCGTCCTCATCCGCCCCTGGTAGCGGCAGCGGAGGTCGGTGGAGTCTTGACTACTGAGTCAAGGTGACGGGCGCCGGCCAACAGTGAGGACGGCGCCCGCGTGAGATAAAGGCTTTGACGTCTGGCCTCATCCTTATCAGGTCGATCATGGCGGTTCGGAGTGCTGGACCGATCGGCCTTCTAGCCGGACTAGTGGTCCGCCGAGGTTCGGCCTTAGCTGCTCGTGTTCGCGCCTGTTGGTGTCAGCTGCTGATGTCAGACGTCAGCAGCCGCCTTGACAGTGCGGGTGGCCGTTCGACTGACACCGGAACCGTCCACCACCACGCCCGCGTCACCAGGACTCGGCCTGCAGGAAGAGTGTGATCACCTTCGCGAAGAACCAGACGGAGAACACCAGACACGCAAGCCACAGCCCCCACAAGGCCCAGCGGACCTCTCGTCGTATGCGCATGAGCGGATCATGCCCCTTCTCGGTCGGCCCTGTCACCGGCCCGGTTCTCCCACCACTCACCCCAGCTCCCATCCCGTCTGCCGTCGGCCCACACGCATGTGGAGCGGGCGTGGTTCATGGCGTCCAGGTGGAGCGCGCCACTGTACGAACGACTGTGAGGATTGATCACGGCACCGCTCGGCGGCCTGACCCACCGAACGATTGACGCCTCGGGCTGTCCTTTCCAGGAATCGTCGGCCGACTGGGCGGTGCCGCTATGCACGCGGCCGGTCGAGCGCCTGTGACCTCATAGGAGCCCGGCCAAAGGTCCCATCACAGTCTTGTCCTGACGCTCGACCGGCCCGTGCGATCCCTCGCGTATCGCACGGAAGGACAGCAATACCCGGCATGGCAGATCAGATCGCGGTGGTCGGCGGCGTGGACACCCACACCGACTTCCACCAGGCAGCGGTGATTGACACCATTGGCCGGCACCTGGCCACCGCCCCATTCCCCACCACCCCCGACGGCTACCGCCGCCTGCTGGAGTGGATGCGCTTGCACGGTGACGTGCTCGCCGTCGGGGTCGAGGGGACCGGCGCCTACGGTTCCGAACTTGCCCGGTTCCTCCGGGCGAACGAGGTGCGCGTGGTCGACGTCGACCGCCCTGACCGCAAGGCCCGGCGGGCTAACGGCAAGTCGGACCCCGTCGATGCCTACGCCGCCGCGACCGCCGTCCTGTCCGGCCGCGCAGACGGCCGGCCGAAGACTCGCGACGGCATCGTGGAGGCCATCCGTTCCCTGCGGGTGGTCCGCCGCTCGGCCATCAAATCCCGCACCCAGACGATCAACCAGATCCGCACGCTCATCGTCTCCGCCCCCGCCGAGGTCCGGGAACGCCTGCGCTGCCTGCCCACCTACCAGTTGATCGCGCAGCTTGCCCGCTCTCGCCCCGGCGCGGACCTCGCCGACCCGACCTGTGCAGTGCGAACCGCACTACGGCGTCTGGCCCGCCGCTACCAGCACCTCACCGAGGAGATAGCCGAGGCCGACGCCGAACTCGCCCCCCTGGTCGCGCAAGCGGCTCCCGGGCTGGTGGATTTGATCGGTGTGGGCACCGAGACGGCCGCCCAACTCCTGATCACCGCAGGCGACAATCCCGACCGGCTGAAGTCCGAAGCTTCCTTCGCCCACCTTTGTGGGGCAGCCCCCATCTCCGCCAGTTCCGGCCGGACCAACCGCCATCGCCTCAACCGTGGCGGCGACCGCCAGGCAAACCATGCTCTCCACACGATCGCCCTCGTGCGGATGCGCTACGACCCCCGCACCCGGCTCTACGTCGCGCGACGCACTGCCGAAGGCATGTCCAAGAAGGACATCTTCCGCTGCCTCAAACGCTTCATCGCACGAGAGGTCTACAAGCATCTGACCAGCGTGAATATCCCACAGCGACACCTCCTACAGGCCTACAAGGCCGCTTGACGATCTATAGGAGCTTCCTGGACGCCATGGGCCGCGTCTGCTCGGCTCTGCCTGGGTCGACGGTGTGCGGGATGGGAGCACCCCGCGCACGCCACTGTCCGCCGGCACCCGCGAACGGCGCCCCCGCCATCTCGGAGCCTGAGCGCCCCCGCCGGAGGCTCGTTCTGAGCGTGGCAGCCTCTCTACGGTGATCGACTCATAACCCGGCTCTCGTCACGTGGGCGCGCGTCGGCGCAGCGCGGGCGGAGCGGGCCGAAGGCAGGAGCGGCGCCCGCAGCGGAGCCGGGAGCGCGCCCGGCGGAGCGGAGCGCAGCCGGCTTGATGAGGTAGAGAAACCTGTAACAACGCATGGCCGGTACCGGTCTTGGTGCTGGTCAAGCCTCCGTGGTGATCTGGCAGCGAAGGCAGACATGAGGGGGCCAGGGTGCAGCAGCTGTCGGATGGCTTAGCACAGAACCGGCCAGGCGACGCGGTGCGGAAGAAGATCCAAGAGCTACAGCCGAACCCAGTGCTGAGACTGATCAACCGTTGGGTACCTGGCTCGAAAATCCGTAGCTGGTCTGATGGACTCACCGGGGAACTCGTCACTGCCAGGAAGCTGGACAAGCTCAAGCGTCGCGGTTGGTTCACCCTCCATGCAATCCAGTGGCCAAGTGACGCAGACATCGACCACCTTGTCATCGGCCCCGCTGGCGTTTTCGCCATCAACTCGAAGCGACACCGAGGCAAAGCCGTCTGGTACGGCGACACCGCCACCACAGTCAACGGAACGGCCACACGTCACATTGCGATCAGCCAGTCCGAAGCCGGCCGTGTGTCTCGGGTCCTATCTCGCTGCTGCGGCGTTGATGTCCCCGTACGTCCGGTGATCTCCGTCGTGCACGCGGCGAAGCTGACGGTCAAGAACGCGAACCCCCAGTACTCGTTCTCGACGTCGAACACCTCGGTCGTACCCTCTCAGGTCTCTCGCCGAGGCTCCTGCCAGACCAGGTGGCCCGCATCTATGAGGTGGCACGGGACACGCTCGCGCCCTTGCGCTGGACCCGGATGCGTACGGCAATGCTGCGGGAGCGCGCGCATGCCGTGGGACGCCCGTGGTTCGAAGATCCCGACGGGCACGTGTTCATCTCACGGACGGGGCATCCGCTGTTGGCCTCGAACCTGTACCTGACCATGCAGCGGCTGATCAAAGATGAGGGGCTCGGCAAGATGAACCCCAAGGGGCTGCGGAAGTCCTGCGGAACCCTCCTGGTGCATCTCAAGGTCCACCCCAGGGTGGTGAAGGCGATTCTGCGGCACAGCCGGATCGCGACCACGATGGACATCTACGCTGAGGCACTGGACCCGGACGTCATCGCGGCCGTGGGCCAACTCGACCACCTGCTTCGGCAGCCAGCTCGGATCCGCGAACTCGGGGCCACCCAACCGGACTCCGTCACCCGTTGATGTAGCCGTTAGATGTCACGGCCCCTCGGCCTGCGAATCACCGCAGGTGGAGGGGCCGTTTTCGTCGGTCGATGCGCCATCATCCCATTAGCTAATCGTTACCTGGCGTGACCTGGCACACAGCTCGGCAAGAGCCTCTGCCGTCACGGGCGAAACGGCGCCTTCCTCGGTGACGATCGCCGTCACCAGCTCGGGCGGCGTCACGTCGAACGCCGGGTTGTACGCCTGGGTCCCCAGGGGTGCCACCGGAATACCGCCTCCCGCTCCCGTCACCGGCACCTGCGGTGCTGTGATCTCGGTCACCTCAAAGCCGGGGCGCTGTTCGATCTCGATGGACGCCCCGTCCGGCGTCTCCGGATCCACTGTTGTCACCGGCGCCACCACGATGAACGGCACATGGTGGTACCGCGCGAGCACCGCGAGCGGATAGCTCCCCACCTTGTTCGCCACCGATCCGTCGGCCGCGATCCGGTCCGCCCCGACCAGCACCGCGTCCACCTCCCCCGCCGCGAACAGCGAACCGGCCGCGTTGTCGGTGAGCAAGGTGTACGCCATACCGCTGCGAGCCGCCTCGTATGCCGTCAGGCGAGCACCTTGCAGCAACGGACGCGTTTCGTCCACCCAGAGCCGCCTGAGCCGCCCTGTCCGGTGCGCCTGGAGGGCCACTGCGAACGCCGTTCCCTCCCCTCCCGACACCAGTGATCCGGTGTTGCAGTGGGTGAGGATCCGGTGCCCTCCGCCCGGCAGCAACTCGTCGAGCAGCGCGAGCCCGTGCCCGGCCATCCGGGCGCTGGCCTCGGCATCCTCCCGGTGCAGCGCCCGCGCCGCACTCAGCGCCGCCGCGGCCGCCGCCTCGGCGTCACCGCCCTGGGCCAGAGCGGACCGGTACGCCGACGCGGCCCTGCGCACGCCGACGGAAAGATTCACGGCCGTGGGCCGGGCGCCCGTCAGCGTCACCGCGGCGTCGTCCACGTCGAAGCCCCGCGCGGCGGCGAGCGCGACGCCGTACGCCCCCGCTATGCCCAGCAGCGGCGCTCCGCGCACCGCGAGCGTCCGGATCGCCTCCACCAGGGCCGACGCATCCGTGCACACCAGCTCGACTTCCTCGGCGGGCAGTCTGGTCTGGTCGAGAAGGACCACGACGGGACCTTCGGGGGGCTCCTCCCACTGGATCACGGGCATTCCTGTCGGCCGTTTGTTCTCGCCGGTTTGCGCGTACTGATCAGCCATGCGGTCAGTCTGCCCCGTATCCGGCGGACAATTGAAGGTGCGCAGCCTGTACCGCGGCAGGTCACTGGGCGACCACCCCATGGCACGATGGCAGCCAACCTGCCACCGCGACCGCGGACGGGCACCGTGAAGGAGCTTGGATGAACGACACTCCGGGCTGGGCCTCGCCCGGATCCGCCCCGTCCGACGGGCGGGAACCCGGCGCGTCCGCCCCTGCCGACCGCCCCGTCCCCGCAGGGCCTGCCGATCAGCCCGCCGGTCAGCCGGGTACGGACCCACAGGGCTCCGGCCCGAAGTGGTCCAAGGAGCAGCCACCGCCCGGCCAGTGGTCCGCGCCCACGGGCGCCCCGGCACCAGGCCAGGCACCGCCGCCCCCACCCCCTGGCCCGGGCTGGGGCGGCCAGCCCCCCGGCGGCGGTTACGGAGGTTACGGCGGCCCCGGTGGGCCCGGTGGGCCCGGCGGCTACGGCCCGCCGGGCGGATACGGAGCCTGGGGCGGCGGCTGGGGCGGCCCCCCACCCGCCGCCAAGCCCGGCGTGATCCCGCTCCGCCCGCTCGGCGTCGGCGAGATCCTCGACGGCGCCGTCTCCACCATGCGCACTTACTGGCGCACGGTCCTCGGCATCTCGCTGACGGTCGCCGTCGTCACCCAGGTCGCGGTGATCCTCCTCCAGGGCCTCGTCCTGAACGACACCCGCACCACCGACGCCCTCAACGACCCGAGCGCCTCCCTCAGCGAGGTGTCCCGCGCCGCGGGCGAGGTCGCGGTCAGCTCGGGCGCCGTCCTGCTGATCTCGCTGGTCGGCACCATCATCGCGACGGCCCTGCTGACCACCGTCACCAGCCGCGCCGTGCTCGGCAAGTCCGTGACCACGGGCGAGGCCTGGCGCGACGCCCGCCCGCAGGTCATCAAACTGTTCGGTCTCATCGTCCTGATGGGACTCATCGCGGTCGGAGTCCTGCTCGCCGGCGCGCTGCCCGGCATCATCGTCGCGATCGCCGGCGGCCCGGGCGGCGCCATCGCCGCACTGCTCATCCTGGGCATCCTCGCCGGCGCCGTCGTCACCCTGTGGCTGATGATCCGTCTCTCCCTGGCCTCCCCCGCCCTCATGCTGGAGAAGCAGGGCATCACGAAGTCGCTGGCCCGCTCCGCGAAGCTTGTCCGCGGCTCCTGGTGGCGGGTCTTCGGCATCCAGATCCTGGCGACGATCATCGCCAACATCGTCTCCTCGCTCGCCGTGATCCCCTTCGCCGTAATCGCCGCCTTCCTCAGCGGTGACGGCTTCTCCGGCTTCCTCCAGAGCACGAACGCCAACGTCGGCTGGACGTTCCTCATCGTCAGCGGCATCGGCTCGGTGATCGGCTCCATGCTCACCTTCCCGATCAATGCGGGCGTCACCGTGCTCCTCTACATCGACCAGCGCATCCGCCGCGAGGCCCTCGACCTCGAACTGGCTCGCGCCGCCGGTGTCGAGAACTACGGCACCAGCACCCCCGGCACCGTCCCGGGGAGCTGATGCGGTGAGTCCGACGGGGGGAGTCCTCACAGCAGTGCCCGCGGCCCTGCCGCGCGCCGCCGACGAGGCCGTACGCGGCCTGCTGCGGGCCCGGGAGACGGCCTTGCTGTCACTGGCCGGCTCGGGCGACGAACCGCCCGTGACACTCCCGCGCGACCCCGCGCGGGAGGCGGCACGGCGTGAGCTGTCCAAGCGGATATACCACCAGAACGACCCTGGGCTGTTCCAGCGCGCCCTCAACGCGGTCCTGGACTGGGTCGACCGCCTGCTCTCCGCCGCCGCGTCCGCGACACCCGGAGGCGCGCTGGGCCTCGTCGTCGTGGTTATGGCCGTCATCGCCGTCCTGGGCGCCCTGTGGTGGCGCCTGGGCTCCCCGCGCGGCCAAACTGCCTCCGCCGCCGCCCTGTTCGACGACCGCCCCCGCAGCGCAGCCGAACACCGCGCGGCCGCCGAGGCACACGCCGCCCAGGGCCACTGGAACCAGGCCCTGCAGGAACGCATGCGCGCCGTCGTCCGCGCCCTGGAGGAACGCGCCCTGCTCGACGTCCGCCCAGGCCGCACCGCCGACGAGGCCGCGGCCGATGCGGGCCGCGTCCTGCCCGCCCACACGGACCGGCTGCGCGCCGCCGCCCGGGAGTTCGACGACGTGACGTACGGCGGCCGCAGGGCGACCCAGGCGTCGTACGAGCGCATCGCCGAACTCGACCGCGACCTGGAACGTGCCAAACCGGTCCTCGCCAGCAGCACCCGGAGCACGGCCCACAACACCCGCCAGGGAGCCGCCGAATGACCACCGGCGTAGCCCTTCCGCCCACCTCCACCGCACCCACCACCCGCCAGGTGTGGACCCGGACCCGTGGCATCGTCCTCGCCGTGGTGCTCCTCCTGGCCGGCGCCGTCGCCATCGCCGTCGTCCGCTCCGACAGCAGACACGGCGACCTCGACCCACGCTCCGCCGACCCCTACGGCAGCCGCGCCGTCGCCGAACTCCTCGCCGACCGGGGCGTGTCCACCCGCGTGGTCACCACCCTGGCCGAGGCCCGCGCCGTGGCCGGCCGCGACACCACCCTGCTCGTCGCCGTCCCCGACCTGCTCACCCCGCGTCAGCAGTCCCAGCTGCGGGCGTCGACCGCCGGATCGGGCGGCCGCACGATCCTGGTCGCCGCCGGCAGCTCGTCCGTCGAACGACTCGCCCCGGGCGTCACCGCGGATCCCGCCACCAGCCTGAAGTCCACGCTCGAACCCCTCTGCGGCCTGGCCGAGGCCCGTCGCGCGGGCAGCGCCGACACCGGTGGCATCCGCTACACCACCACCCACCTCGACGCCGACTCCTGCTACCCCAGCCAGCGCCTGGCCACGCTGATCCGCGTCCCCGCGGCCTCCGGAGGCGGCGACACCGTTGTCCTCGGCGCGCCCGACATCCTGCTCAACGACCGTCTCGACGAGCAAGGAAACGCCTCGCTCGCCCTCCAACTCCTCGGCTCCCGCCACCATCTCGTCTGGTACCTCCCCTCGCTCAACGACTCCTCGGCCGCCGGCACGGGCGAGCAGAAATCCTTGTTCGACCTGCTCCCCTCCGGCTGGCTCTGGGGCACGCTCCAGCTCTTCGTCGCCGCAGCCCTCGCCGCCTTCTGGCGGGCACGTCGACTCGGCCCCCTGGTGCCCGAGAAACTCCCCGTGGCGATCCGCGCCTCCGAGACCGTCGAAGGCCGCGCCCGCCTCTACCGCAAAGCCAACGCCCGCGACCGCGCGGCCGCCGCTCTTCGCTCCACCGCTCGCACCCGCCTCGCCCCCCTCGTCGGCGTCCCCGTCACCCAGGCGCACGCGCCCGAGGCCCTGCTCCCCGCCCTGTCCGCCCACCTCCACGGCGACGGCCAGGCCCTGCACTCCCTCCTCTTCGGACCGCCGCCCGGCGACGACGCGGCCCTCATCGCCCTCACCGACCAACTCGACGCCCTCGAAAGAGAGGTACGCCGTCCATGATGGACCCGACCACTGACAACGCCGGGAACACCGGGAACCCGGCCGACGCCCGGGCCTCCCTGGAGGCCCTGCGCGCCGAGATCGCCAAAGCCGTGGTCGGCCAGGACCCCGCCGTGACCGGCCTCGTCGTCGCTCTCCTCTGCCGCGGACACGTTCTGCTTGAAGGAGTCCCCGGAGTCGCCAAAACGTTGCTCGTCCGCGCCCTCGCCTCCGCGCTCGAACTGGACACCAAGCGCGTCCAGTTCACGCCCGACCTCATGCCGAGCGATGTCACGGGCTCCCTCGTCTACGACACCCGCACCGCAGAGTTCTCCTTCCAGCCCGGCCCGGTCTTCACCAACCTCCTCCTCGCGGACGAGATCAACCGCACCCCGCCGAAGACCCAGTCGTCCCTCCTCGAAGCCATGGAGGAACGCCAGGTCACCGTCGACGGCACACCGCGCCCACTGCCCGACCCGTTCCTGGTCGCCGCCACCCAGAACCCTGTCGAGTACGAGGGCACCTACCCCCTCCCCGAAGCCCAGCTCGACCGCTTCCTCCTCAAGCTGACGATCCCACTCCCGTCCCGCGAGGACGAGATCGACGTCCTCACCCGCCACGCCGAGGGCTTCAACCCGCGTGACCTGCGTGCCGCCGGCCTGCGCCCCGTGGCCGGCCCCGCCGACCTCGAAGCCGCCCGCGCGGCGGTCGCCAAGACGACCGTCTCTCCCGAGATCACCGCCTATGTGGTGGACATCTGCCGCGCCACCCGCGAGTCGCCGTCCCTCACCCTCGGCGTCTCCCCGCGGGGCGCCACCGCCCTCCTGGCCACCTCGCGCGCGTGGGCCTGGCTGACCGGCCGCGACTACGTCATCCCCGACGACGTAAAGGCCCTCGCCCTGCCCACCCTCCGCCACCGCGTCCAACTCCGCCCCGAGGCCGAGATGGAAGGCGTGACGGCCGACTCCGTCATCAACGCGATCCTCGCCCACGTCCCGGTCCCCCGCTGATGCCCCTCACCGGACGCGCCGCCCTTCTTGCGGCAATCGGATCGATCCCCATCGGCATCTGGGAACCGAGCTGGACGGGCTTCCTAGCCGTCGACGGTCCGCTCGCCCTGGCCTGCGCCTGCGACTTCGCCCTGGCGGCCCCGGTACGACGCCTCGTGCTGACCCGCTCCGGCGACACGTCCGCGCGCCTCGGCGAGACCGCCGACGTCACTCTCACCGTGACCAACCCGTCCGGCCGCACTCTCCGGGCCCGGCTCAGGGACGGCTGGCCGCCCAGCAGCTGGCAACCCGGCACGGAGATCGAGGCTTCGCGCCACCGTCTCACCGTCCCACCGGGCGAACGCCGACGCGTGACGACCCGCCTGCGCCCCACTCGCCGCGGCGACCGCCAGGCCGACCGCGTCACGATCCGCTCCTACGGCCCTCTCGGCCTGTTCTCCCGCCAGGGCGGCCACAAAGTGCCCTGGACTGTACGCGTCCTGCCCCCCTTCACCAGCCGCAAGCACCTGCCGTCGAAACTCGCCCGATTGCGTGAACTCGATGGCCGCACCAGCGTCCTGACCCGCGGCGAAGGCACCGAATTCGACAGCCTGCGCGAGTACGTCCCCGGAGACGACACCCGCTCCATCGACTGGCGCGCCACGGCACGGCAGTCGGCGGTCGCCGTCCGCACCTGGCGTCCCGAACGCGACCGGCACATCCTCCTGGTCCTCGACACCGGCCGCACCTCCGCCGGCCGCGTCGGCGACGCCCCACGCCTGGACGCCTCGATGGACGCGGCCCTCCTCCTCGCCGCCCTGGCCTCACGCGCTGGCGATCGCGTGGATCTACTCGCCTACGACCGCCGAGTCCGCGCCCTCGTCCAGGGTCGCGCCGCAGGCGATGTCCTGCCGTCACTGGTCAACGCGATGGCCGTGCTGGAGCCGGAGCTTGTCGAAACGGACGCGCGCGGGCTGACGGCCATGGCGCTCCGTACGGCTCCACGCCGTTCTCTGATCGTCCTTCTGACGACGCTCGACGCAGCACCGGTCGAACAGGGCCTGCTTCCTGTGCTCTCAAAGCTGACCCAACGCCACACGGTCCTGCTCGCGTCAGTGGCCGACCCGCATGTCGCCGGCATGGCGATGGCACGGGGAAACACCGACGCGGTGTACGAGGCGGCGGCAGCAGCACAGGCGCAGAGCGAACGGCACCGCACAGCAGAGCAACTGCGTCGGCACGGTGTGACGGTTGTGGACGCGACGCCTGAAGACCTGGCTCCCGCATTGGCCGACGCATACCTGGCCTTGAAAGCGGCGGGCCGACTGTAAACTCCGGGCAGCCCCGCTCTTGGGGCCGCCCATTCCTCAGCGAATCCAAAAACACCCTGAAACGCAGAAAGGCCCACGCCGTCATGGCGTGGGCCTTTCCCAATGTTTGTTCGGCGGTGTCCTACTCTCCCACAGGGTCCCCCCTGCAGTACCATCGGCGCTGTAAGGCTTAGCTTCCGGGTTCGGAATGTAACCGGGCGTTTCCCTCACGCT